>JAAYEV010000158.1 GCA_012728565.1 Clostridiales bacterium | reverse complement strand
GGACACGTCCGGCACATAAAAACCCCGGGCAGGTTGTTAAACCTATACAAATAGGGGAGCCAAAGGCTCCCCCTGCTTCCGGGATTCTAGTTAGAACAGTCTCAATTGTTCAGTTTCGGCCTCAAGCCTTTTTAGGGCGGTATCGCAGTATTCCCTTGATATGTCAATGCCCAGATATCTTCTATGAAGGCGTTTTGCCACAACGGTTGTGGTGCCGGCCCCGTTGAACGGGTCCAAAACAACGTCGTTTTTATAGCTGAACAGCTTAAGCACCCGCTCAACAAGCTGCTCCGGGAACATGGCGGGATGACCGTATTCCTTCATGTTGCGTTCAGGGGCGATGCTCCATTTGGCCACCACCCACTGCTTGAACTCCTCCTCATTGATGTCGATGTTCTCTTTAGACCCCGGCTTTTTGAGATTTCCCTTACAAAACACCTCCACGAACTCCCATGTATATTTCAAGTATGGGCTGGCCGGGCTTTTCCAACTGCCCCAAGAGCAGTACTTGCAGTTGTAGTTGTTCTTTTCCCAGATGATTTCACCCTTCCAGATCATCTTCTGCTGGATGAAAAAGCTGCTTATTATATGATGGGTGGGTATGTAGTCCGAATACAGCGGCTGGACATTCACCACAAAACGCCCGCCGTATTTAAGCACACGGATACACTCCTTGAAAATTTTAAACAGCATATCATAATACTGGTCCCAATGGCTGGTATCGTTATGGTTCTCATAGTCAAGGCCAAAATTATACGGGGGTGAGGTTATTATTATATCAATGCAGTTGTCAGGCAGAGTCTTCAAATAATCCAGGCTGTCGGCACAGACTATTTTATTCACGCTGTCCTCCGGCAGCGGGTTATTTTTCCTAGAAAAGTCGTTGTCGTTGGCATAGTAATGTTTGCTGCGGCTTTTTTCTTTCTCTTTGCGGCTTCTAACCTTCCGCTCGGCATTGTATCCGACAAACATGCGCTTGCTTCCCTTTAGACCATAGCTTCCTATGGAATCAACCACATCAAATACCGCCTTTGCAAACCCTTCGCTGCCGTTTGTTCCATCCAAAAGAGCCGCCTTAAAACGCACAACGTCAAGCTGGTTCAGGTGCAGTTGAAATTCACCGTCGTTAACAACTGCTTTCACATCGGAAGGCGGAAAGGAACCATTAATTATGTCGGCAACCCGCGCAACGTCCCCCGGAGGAAAACTGCCTGTCTGTATACTGACTAGCTTGTACTCAATAGCTGCCAAGTTTTTACCCCTCCATATATTCATTCCTCAGCTTTTTGTGCTGCTGTTTGGAAACCATTATATCATGCTTCCATGCTGTTGTCAGGACACCCGGGATTCATTTCTTCCGGCCGGCCTTACGGCATCAGCCCGCAGCACCGTTCCCGGGCACAGGCATATGATGTTTATATAAGGAAATATGAAAGGGGGATTAATATGTACAGTGACTACAACTCATATTACGGCAGCACGCCGGTTTATAACCCTTACGGCTATCCCTTCCCTTATTGGGCTAAGGCGCCGATATATAACCCCGACCCTTGGCAAGTTTATATTCCGCTGCGGGACTATGGGCCAAACCCTTATGTAGTTAATATCCATGATGCCGCTTTGCAAAACAATAATTTCCGTCTTGCCCTATGGACGGGGACCTACCTGCAGCTTACCCTAATGAGCATAAATGTGGGAGAAGACATAGGCCTTGAGATGCACCCCGACGTAGACCAGTTTCTACGCATAGAACAGGGCCAGGGCATTGTCATGATGGGAGACAGAAGGAACAATCTTAATTTCAGAAGGAGGGTACATGACGGCTACGTGATTTTTGTACCCGCCGGAAAATGGCACAACCTAGTCAACACCGGCCGTACGCCGTTAAAGCTTTATTCCATTTACGCGCCGCCGGAGCACCCCCGTGGGACGGTTCATAGGACCAAGAGGGACGCCGAAAAGCACCACGGCTAACCTGGATAGACAAGGGGACGGTTCTCGCGTCTTATCAAAGGATAGGATCAGACAGTAGAACCGTCCCCTTGTCTACACTTAACGCTCAGTTTCGTATTTTTGTTTCAAGTATTGTTAAACCTTCCATCCCGGGCTCCAAGGTTGCAACACAATTTCGTCCCTTGGCCTTTGCCTTATACAAGGCATCATCCGCCATTTTTAAAAGGTCTTCAATATTGTTGATATCATCAGTGTTACTACCGATTGCCGCTACTCCAATACTTACCGTATAACCAATTTCCTGCTTCCCGTAAATCACTTTTCTCCTTGATACGGTCTCCCTGAACTGTTCCGCTACCTTTTTCGCTTCTTCCAAAGAAGCGTTCTTTAAAACCACGGCAAATTCTTCTCCTCCTATGCGCCCGGCAATATCGGTTTTTCGAAAACCGGTCCTTATAATGTTTCCCATTTCACGAATCATTTCATCTCCCGCCGCATGTCCAAAGGTATCGTTGATGACCTTAAAATTATCCAAATCCATAATCAACAATGATAGTACCTCATTATTTCTTTTGGCCCGGGCAAACTCACTTTTGGCCAAATTCATAAATTCTGCCCGGTTATAGAGACCGCTCAGGGAATCCGTGGTAGCCAAGAACTTTAATTTCTCCTGGATTTTCCTTTCTTCTGTAACATCACGGATAGATTTAAGCATCCTTGTGTTTCCATCATGGTTATCTCCCAGCGGCACCACGTCAATTTCAAAAAATCGTTCTTCCCCGTCTATCACCAAAGAAAAATCACGGTTAACCTTACTTTCGAAAATCTCCAAAAGTTTTGGCTCTCGCTTAAGAATATACTCTATGGGATAGTTATTCAATGAAATGTTTATTGCTTCAAAAAACTTCTCGGCGGCCTTATTATAGTCTATTATCCTGTTCCCCGGGCCTAAAACCACCATACCGGCAAGGTTGTTCTCAAAGATTGTCTCCCGGGCCAGGGTTCTTATTTCCAAAAAATCGTATTTTAAAATGCCGTAGCTGATAATAAGTAGAGAAATGGGCATTATTAAAGCGGAATAATCAATGCTCCACTCGTCGAAAACGAGAAGAAGCAGCACTATACCAATAAAAGGTAATAAAGAAGCAAATAAGAAAACCAAAAAGTGGGGTTTGGTATAGCCGGCCTTATTCTTTAGATATCCTATTAAGTAAATTATAATGGTAAGAAGCAAGCACAATATGGTATAAGAAATGTTAACATAGTACCAGAAACCTCTTTCCATATACAAGGAATAATATCCAAAGAACTGCTTCATTCCCCATTCCGTGTAGAAAAGATGATGCCAGTGATTAGTAAGTCGCATGAAAAAGGTTATTACAGGTATGGAAAAAAGTAAAAGTGCCATCCGGATTTTTAGGGAATAGATGGTTTTTGTATAAAGAAGGGCCACTATCAGCCATAGTACAGAAATAAAGGG
>JAAYEV010000157.1 GCA_012728565.1 Clostridiales bacterium | reverse complement strand
TTACATATGCATAGTAGACAGGCGCGAAGCCATCGAGTACGCCCTTGAAATGGCCGGCAAGGACGATATAGTGGTACTGGCGGGAAAGGGCCATGAAATATACCAGGAGTTTGCAGACCACAAAATAGAGTTCGATGAAAGAAAAATAGTAGCGGAGATATTGGAGAGGATGGGAAATGATCAAGCTTAACACGGCCGACATTGCCGTCGCAGTGCAGGGGAATATTATACACGGTCCCAAGGACGCGATCATCGATAGGGTTTCCCTGGATACAAGAACCCTTGAACCGGGGAGCCTTTTTATACCCTTAAGGGGGGAAAGGTTTGACGGGCACGATTTTTTGCACCAGGCTGCGGAAAAGGGTGCAAAGGCGGTGCTGGTGGACAGGGATGATGAGTACCATTTCCCGGGCGTGACGGTTGTCAGGGTAAAGGATACGCTGGAGGCGTTTCACAGCCTGGCACTGTGGTACAGGAATAAGTTTGACGTGGACTTTGTGGCGGTGACGGGCAGTACCGGCAAAACCACTACAAAAAATATCATAGCCGAAGTGCTGAGACGTAAATACAATGTACTGAAGACCGAGGGGAATTTCAACAACCAGGTGGGCCTTCCGGCTACCATAATGCGGCTTGATGAAAGCCACCGTGCGGCGGTTGTGGAAATGGGAATGAGCGGCTACGGCGAGATAAGGGCCCTTATGAAGATAGTAAGGCCAAAGGTGTCGGTGGTCACCAACATAGGAATGTCCCATATAGAAAGACTGGGCAGCCGGGAAGGAATCCTCAGGGCAAAAATGGAGATTTTTGAAGGAATGGACCAAAACCCCGCAGCGGTTGTGAACGCCGATGACCCGCTGCTTTGCCAGGGGGTAAAAGGCCTAAAGGCAGCTACTGTTTTTTACGGTGTGGAGGCCGGCGACTACAGGGCTTCCGACATACGTTCAAGGGGTGAAGAGGGAACGTCCTATACGCTGCTGGCAGAGGGGAAGAGCTTTGAAGTGTCCCTGCCGCTTCCCGGGCGGCACAATGTGTACAATTCCCTTGCGGCCATTGCCGTGGGACGGATTTTCAACATAGGCTTCCCGGACATCATAAAGGCCATGGAGGGGCTTAAGGGAGAAAAGATGCGCCTTTCGATACAAAGCTCCCCGAAGGGAGTGAAGGTTATTAACGATGCCTACAATGCCAGCCCCGATTCCATGAAGTCCGCCCTGGAGGTACTGCGTGACACTAAAGGAGAACGGAAAATCGCCGTGCTTTCGGATATGCTGGAGATGGGGGATTTTGCCGAGGAGGGGCACGCCCTGGTGGGAGAATATGCCGTCAAAAGCGGCGTAGACATCCTTATAACGGTGGGTGATTTCAGCCGTTACATAGCCCGCCGGGCCAAGGAAAGGGGAATGGACTTATCCTCCGTTTACCATTTTGAAAGCAGGCGGGAAGCCGCACAGCTGCTGGACGGCCTGTTAAAAAAAGGTGACGTGGTTCTTGTAAAGGGTTCCCGGGGTATGAGGATGGAGGAGCTGGCAAGCAGAATACTAGAGAGGAGCTAAATGGATGCGGGACCATCAGCAGATTATATTCCCTATAATAATTGCATTTTTGATTGTAATAATAATCGGACCAATAGTGATCCCTATACTTGAGAAGCTCAAGATGGGACAAAGCGTGCGCGGGGATGGACCCAAGACCCATTTCAAGAAGTCCGGCACTCCCACCATGGGAGGCATTATAATAGCCATTGCGGTCTTTTTCTCGGTACTTATCACGGCACAATGGGAAAGGGAAATGCTTTTCATCCTGGCAAGCATCCTGGGGTTCGGTTTTATCGGCCTTGTGGACGACTTTATAAAGGTTGTTATGCGGCGCTCGCTGGGGCTTCGGGCTACCCATAAACTGGCGGCCCAGGTACTGCTTGCGGCAGTGCTGACATTGTACGCGTACCGCCTGCCCGGTGTGGGCTCGGCAGTGCTTATACCCTTTACTTCGCAGTACTGGGACCTGGGGGTTTGGTACCTGCCCTTTACCGCAATCATAATATTTGTCGGCACGGTGAACAGCGTCAACTTCACCGACGGGTTGGACGGGCTTGCTGCCGGGGTTACAATGATAATAATGGCATTCCTAAGCCTAGTGGCGTTAAACGCAGGACAGAAGGAAATTGCCATTATCTCCGCCGCCGTTACCGGCGCTGCGCTGGGTTTTCTCAGGTACAACTCCTACCCGGCCCAGATTTTCATGGGGGATACCGGGTCCATGGCCCTGGGAGGGGCGGTAGCCGCGGTTGTCGTACTGCTTAGGCTGCCGCTGCTTCTGCCTATCATCGGCGGTGTTTATGTCTTGGAAACTCTATCAATAATAATACAGGTTGTAAGCTACAGGCTTACCAGGAAAAGGGTATTTTTGATGGCTCCGCTGCATCACCACTATGAGGTCAAGGGCTGGGAAGAAACAAAGGTTGTGATGCTGTTCTGGATTATAACCATCGTTCTTGTACTGGTAGGGGTGCTGGCTATCCGATAGGGGAGAACCGTATTATGGATATTAGGGACAAAAAAGTACTTGTCATAGGGCTGGCGGTTAGCGGCCTGCAGACGGTGAAGGCGCTGCACGGCCTGGGAGCCCGTGTAAGAGTAAATGACCGAAAGAGCGAGGCAGAGCTGAAGGAGGCCATTTCAGCTATAAAGGGGCTAAACGTGGACTACGTGCTGGGCGGTCATCCGCCGGAGCTTGCAGACTGGCCGGACTTTGCGGTTATAAGCCCCGGTATTCCGATGGATATACCCATGGTGCAAAGGATCAAGGAAAGCGGCAGGGAAGTAATAAGCGAGGTGGAGCTGGCATACCGGCTTACCGGAACTCCTATAGTGGCAATAACCGGTACCAACGGCAAAACCACCACCACCGCGCTGACGGGGGAGATTTTCCGCCGCTTGGGCAGGAATACCCATGTGGCAGGAAACATTGGCACTCCCTTGATAGACGCGGCGGTTTTCTCGCAGCCGTCGGATATCCTTGTGGCCGAGATAAGCAGCTTCCAGTTGGAAGGCATAAGGGACTTTAAGCCCAGGGCGGCGGCGGTGCTGAACATAACGCCGGACCACCTGGACAGGCATAAGACCTTTGACAATTATAAGGCTTTAAAGGCCAGGATATTCCAAAACCAGGGGCCGGACGACTTTGCGGTACTTAACGCCGATGAACCGGCTGCCGCTTCGCTGGCAGACGGGTGCAGGGCAAGGGTCCTGTATTTCAGCCGCAAGAGGATAATGGATACCGGCGCCTTTGTGGAAAAGGGGTATATAATAATAAAAAGGGGCAAAAGCTCGGAAAGGATTTGCAAGGCTTCCGACCTAAGGATTCTGGGGGACCACAACCTGGAAAACGCCCTTGCCGCTGCAGCCCTGGCATGGTCGATGGAGGTGCCGGTAAAAGCCATAGGGGATGCGTTGAAAAGTTTTGAGGGCGTTGAGCACCGGCTTGAGTACGTGGACACGGTAAACGGAGTGGTATATATAAACGATTCCAAGGGCACCAATCCCGATGCTTCCGCCAGGGCGGTAAAAGCCATGGATAGGCCTATCGTGCTGATAGCGGGGGGATACGACAAGGGCGGGGACTTTGACGAATTCGTGGAGAGCTTCGACGACAAGGTAAAGGGCGTGGTTCTCTTGGGAGCCACGGCGGAGAAACTAAAAAGCTCATGCCGGAGGGTTGGTTTGAATAATATATATATGGTGAAAAATATGAGGGAGGCCGTGGAAAGGGCCGCGCTGATGGCGAAGGAGGGGGACGCGGTTTTGCTGTCCCCGGCTTGTGCAAGCTGGGATATGTACAAAAACTTCGAAGAGAGAGGCAAGGACTTTAAAGAAGCCGTGGGCATGTTGAGGAGGAATACCTGATGGACAGGGATAACGCTTTGGACTTTACGCTGCTTTTTGTGACGGTAGTGTTGGTTATAATAGGAATAATTATGGTGTTCAGTTCCAGTTCCGCAAGCGCCTATTATGCCCACGGGGACAGCTATTATTATCTTAAGAGACAGATGATGTGGGCGGTGCTGGGCTTTATATCCATGATGGTGCTGTCCAAAATTGACTATGAAAAATACGACAAAATGTCGAAATATATATTGATGGCCGGGCTGGTCTCATTAATGCTGGTTTTTGTACCCGGCCTGGGAGTGACACTGAACGGAGCAACCCGGTGGATTTCAATAGGCGGGCACACCATCCAGCCCTCCGAGTTTGCAAAGCTGGCCATAATAATATACACCGCCAGCGCTCTTAACAGGAAGAAGGAGGACGTGAGGACCTTTTTGAAAGGTGTGCTGCCTTTCCTTATAGTGGCCGGGATTGCGTTCGGTCTTATAATGCTGCAGCCGGATTTCAGCACCGCGGTGAGCATAGTGGCAATCGTTGTGGTGATGATATTCATTGCAGGGGCAAACATAGGACACCTTATAGGCCTTTCCCTTCCGGCCTTCGCGGCACTTATCATGCTTATACTGTCCGAACCCTACAGGCTGGTAAGGTGGACCTCCTTCCTGGACCCCTTCCAGGACCCCCGGGGCAGCGGCTACCAGGCCATACAGTCGCTTTATGCCCTCGGCTCGGGCGGGCTTTTCGGGCTGGGGCTGGGCCGCAGCAGGCAGAAGTTTTTCTACATACCGCTGCCGCAAAACGACTTCATATTCTCCATCATAGGGGAAGAGCTGGGCTTTATAGGTGCCGTTACCGTAGTGTTTTTGTTTATGCTGCTTATATGGAGAGGGATAAGGGTTGCCCTGCACGCCCCGGACTTTTTCGGATGCATACTTGCAACCGGGATAATTGCAATGATAGCCTTACAGGTTATAATGAATATCGCGGTGGTTACCTCTTCCATGCCGGTCACCGGAATCCCGCTTCCCTTTATAAGCGCCGGCGGTTCATCGCTTCTTTTTACACTGTCGTCGATAGGGGTTTTGTTAAGTATTTCAAGAAAGTCATCCATAAACTGGAGCTGATTTATGATGAGGGTGATTGTTACAGGAGGCGGTACCGGGGGACATATTTACCCCGCCCTAGCCATTGCCGATACCCTGCGCAGCAGGGATAAGGACGGGCACATACTTTACGTAGGAACTGCCGGCGGGCTGGAGAGCAGGCTGGTTCCGGAACGCGGTTACCGGTTCAGGGCCATTAGGGTTAAAGGTTTCCGCCGAAAGTTGTCGATAGATACTGTGAAGTCAACGGTGGAGCTGTTTAAGGGATTGATTGACGCCGGAAAGGTTATAAGGGAATTCAAACCCGACGTGGTGGTGGGCACCGGAGGCTATGTGGCGGGCCCGGTGCTTATGATGGCGCACCTTCGGGGCATACCCACCGTAATACACGAACAGAATGTGCTGCCCGGGGCAACCAACAGGATACTGGGACGGTTTGTCGATGCAGTGGCTGTCAGTTTTGAAGAGGCGGTAGAGTACTTCGGAAGGAAGGACAGGGTCTTTGTCACCGGGAATCCAATAAGAAAAGAAATCCTTACAGGCAGCAAAGCGGAAGCCCTAAAGGAATTTGGCTTTGTTTCGGGGCAGCCGGTGGTGCTGTCCTTCGGCGGCAGCAAGGGCTCGGTAAAACTAAACAGGGCGATGGCGGAGGTCATTGCGAAATTAAGTTCCGAAGGCGGGTTTCAACTGCTGCATACCACCGGTGAGGACCATTACAGCGCATTCCTGGAGGACCTTGAGAAAAGGGGCGTTAAGGTAGAGGCTTCAAAAAGTATAAAGGTACTGCCCTACTTGCACCGCATGCACCAGGGCCTTGCAGCGGCGGACCTTGTAATCACAAGCGCCGGGGCCATAACCTTGGCCGAAATTACCGCGGTGGGGGTGCCCGCACTGCTTGTTCCAAAATCATACGTGGCAGGCAACCACCAGGAGTACAATGCCCGGGCGCTGGAGAAAAAGGGCGCCGCGGTGGTGCTGACCGAAAAGGAACTGGACGGTGCTGCGCTGTATAATATAGTATCCGAACTCGTTGGCAGCCGGCAGCGCCTGCAGTCAATGAAAAAAGCCAGCAGGATGCTTGGAAAAATAGATGCAGCGGAAAAAATATGTGATATTATTGTAAAGACGGTTAACAGGTAACACTCTTCGGGGTTCTGCATAGTATGGAATATATAATACTGCTTTTTTCCATGACTTAAGGCAGAAATCCCGGAGGTGAACCAACATATGTCACTTTACAGGATAACGGGGGGGCACCGGCTTACCGGCAGTATAAAAGTCGAAGGCGCAAAGAACGCCGTACTTCCGATACTTGCGGCTACGGTACTTAATGAGGGTGAAAGCGTAATAGAGAATGTACCGGCGCTAAACGACGTAGTTACCATGCTGGAGATACTAAAGAGCCTGGGATGCCGTGTAAAGTACCAGGATAAAACCGTAGTGGTGGATTCCTCCAATATTACTTCAAACGAGATACCTACAGTACTGGTCAAGCAGATGAGGTCCTCCATAGTGCTGCTGGGACCTTTGCTGGGCAGAACCGGCAAAGTGATAACCAGCTACCCGGGGGGCTGCGCCATTGGGGTCCGACCTATCGACCTGCACCTTAAGGGACTGCGCAAGCTGGGTGCAAAGGTGGATATGCACGGACAGATAATATGCAAGGGCGAAAACCTTACGGGGACGGAAATTCAGCTTGATTATCCCAGCGTTGGGGCCACAGAGAACATAATGCTTGCAGCTGTTTTGGCCAAGGGCGAGACCATAATAAGGAACGCCGCCAAGGAGCCGGAGATAGTGGATTTGCAGGGATTTTTGAACTCGATGGGGGCAAAGGTATACGGCGCCGGGAATCATGTTATCAGGATAGAGGGCGTTAAGAAGCTTCACAGCTGCAGGTATACCGTGATGACAGACCGGATTGCGGCCGGGACCTATATGATAGCCGCAGCCATCACGGGCGGGGAGGTAAACCTCGAGAACATAGTGGTGGAGCACCTGCACTCCATTATTGACAAACTTAGGGAAAGCGGGTGCATTATAAGAACCAACTGCAGCAATTTAAGACTTATTGCCCCCGAAAGGCTGAGGGCGGTGGACCTTATCAGGACGCTGCCGTACCCCGGTTTTCCGACCGATGCGCAGCCGCAGATGATGGCGGCCATGTGTACCGCCCAGGGGACAAGTATTTTCGTCGAAACCATATTCGAAAACAGGTACCGCCATATAGACGAACTGATAAAGCTGGGGGCGGACATTAAGGTGGACGGAAGGATAGCGGTTATAAGGGGAGTGCCAAGGTTAAGCGGTGCCTTGGTGACTGCAAAGGACCTTCGGGGAGGGGCGGCGCTGGTGCTGGCAGGACTGGCAGCCGAAGGGGTTACCGAAGTGGAAGGCGTGGAACACATTGACAGGGGTTACGAAAACCTAGGAAGAAAGCTGAAAAACATGGGTGCTGATATCATCATGGTATAGGGAGATGGAACAAATGGGAAGGAGTAAGGTGAAAAGGTCAGGCAGGGGTCCTGTTTTGCTGCTTCTCATTTTGATAATTGCAGTGGGACTGCTGGCTTTTATGCGGACAAGCTATTTTAGTATAAAGGATATAAGGGTTCAAGGGAACAGCTTCGTAGACGAGAAGGAGATTGCGCGCTATTCCGGCATAAGCCCGGGGATGAATATACTTACGGTAAAGCTAAAAGAGGCGGAGGAAGCGCTGAAAACCCACCCGTACATTCTTGACACGCAGGTCCAAAGAATAATGCCGGATACAATTGAAATAACGGTTAAGGAAAGGGACCTGGTGGGCTATATACCCTACCTGGGAAGTTACCTGCTGGTGGATAGCGAGGGAATGGTTATAAGCGCCACCGCCCGGGTGCCGGTGGAGGGCCTGCCGGTTTACAGGGGTATAAAGGTGCAGGATTTTCAAGCAAATGAAATACTTGACATTGATAATATCCAAATTTTTGATAAAATTATATATATTTCGAAATGTATCGCAAATAACCTTGCAGGGTATGCTCCTATCGAGGTAGATATTGAGAACCCGGAGGACATAATCATCCACTTGGGGGAACGTTTTGCGCTGAGGGTAGGAGATACCGGAGGCCTGGATTACAAGCTTGAATACAGCAATACCATACTGGAGAAGCTTTATTCCCAGGAAGTGGGCGGCGAGATTGATGTGACCCACGGGGGAAACGCTTTCTTCAGACCCTGGTAGAAGTGGGAGGAAGGAATTTGAGAACAATAAAGGGACAAATGTCCATTGGCCTGGTGTGCCTTGCGCTGGGCCTGATGCTGACCCTGCAGTTTCGAAATGTCCAGAATTACGGCGGTATACTGTCGGTACAAAGGGCCCAGGAACTTGCCAGTGAACTTAAAAGTGCAAGGGCCCAGAGGGATTCGCTGCAGCAGAGGGTTAAGGAGTATGAAAAAAGAATACTGGAGTATGAAGAGGCTGCCGCCGAGGTGAGTGTTGTCGCAGAAGGAATGAGAAAGGACCTGGAAAGGGCACGCCTTTTGGCCGGCCTTACCGACGTGCGGGGCCCCGGCGTTGTGGTAACCCTTTCCGAAGTCCAGGCAGGCCAAGAGTTCAACGTGTTTTATATTCATTATGACAAGCTTTTGAAAGTATTGAACGAACTTAACGCTGCTGGAGCGGAGGCGGTGTCCATAAACGAGCAGAGGGTGATAGCGACAACTGAGATTAGGCTTGCGGGGTCCCATATAAATATCAACTACCAGAGGTTTGCCCCTCCCTTTGTATTTAAAGCCATAGGAGACCCCCAGACCCTTGAAGCGGCTTTGAAGCTAAAGGGAGGTATAGCCGAAGAGCTGGAGTATTACGGCATTTCGGTGAGCATAAAAAAGGAACAGGACATATTTATTCCCAGGTACAGCAAAGTTTTGGAGTTTAAACATGCAGAACCTGTGACTGAGTAGGGGGTAGGTCAATGAATAGGCTGTACAAAAATACCATGGTGTTAATAGCAGCACTGTTTCTGGGACTTACCTTTACAATACAATTCAAATCATCACAGGAGCAAGTGGGGATTGTAACATCCGAGACGGTACCGCAGCTCGAAAATGAACTGCACAATTTAAGCTCCGAAATAGAGGGTCTGATGCAGCAGTTAACCGATTTGAGGACCAGGGTAAGGGAATACGAAAGGGCCATGGACGCGCAGGGAGGACTTAATGAAGTGCTGGAGCAGCAGCTTGCCCAGGCAAAGGTCTTGGCGGGGCTGGCTGAAGTAAAAGGGCCGGGCATTGAGATTGTTCTGGACGACAGCAGCTGGGAGCTGACGGGAGATAACGATCCGAACCTCCTCCTGGTCCACGACGAGGATATACTCACCGTGGTTTCGGAGCTTAAAGCCGCAGGGGCGGAGGCCATTTCAATAAACGGCCAGAGGATTATGTTCAACACCGAAATCCGGTGCGGCGGACCCACGATAAATATTAACTCGGTCAGGTATGCGCCCCCGTACACCATTGCGGCGATAGGCGAACCCAGCATTCTATACGGGTATATGAGCGGCCAGGAAAGCGGGTACCTTGACTTGCTGGAATATTACGGGCTCCAGGTGAGCATTGAACAGAAGGATGAAATAGTAATACCTGCGTTTACCGGCAGCGTCAATTTTAAATATGTGAGGACAAGTAAAGAAGGTGAGTGAAATGATAATACCGCTTATAGGACTTGCACTGGGAATTTTGCTGGGACTGTTTATTCCCTATAATGTTCCGGTGGCGTACTCGGCCTACCTGTCGGTTGCCATACTGGCGGCCCTGGACTCTGTGTTCGGGGGTATAAGGGCATCGCTTGAGGAGAGCTTTGACAGCGACATTTTTATTACCGGGTTCTTTGGCAATGCCATTCTGGCGGCGTCTTTGGCCTATATAGGGGACAGGCTGGGTGTGCCTATATACCTTGCGGCGGTGGTTGCCTTCGGGACCAGGTTGTTCCAGAACTTCGCCGCAATAAGGCGCCACCTGTTCAATATACAGCGGGAATCCACAAAATAATTTTACAAAAATAAAGGAAAAGGTACAACCGCGTTGAAATTTATTATTGAATTTCGTTGTCTGAACAGCGGGTGAGCCTGAAGGGGGCAGTAGATGTATGGATAAATTAATAGCCGGCTTGGACATTGGAACTTCAAAGGTAAGTGCTGTATTAGCAAAGGCAAGCTCTAACGGCATTCAGATCCTTGGTGTGGGCATAAGCCCCAACAACGGGATGAAAAAGGGCGTTGTGGTGGACATAGAAAGCACCACAAAGGCCGTTGAACAGGCAATGGACCAGCTTAGGAACATGACCAACATGGAAGTGGATTCGGTGTTCATAAATATATCCGGCGGGCACGTGACGCTGTTTGAAAACAGGGGCGTCATAGCGGTGACAAGGGAGGACCGGGAAATCACCGGCGAAGACGTAAGAAGGGTTATGCAGGCTGCCAGGATATTTGCACTGCCCCCGGAAAAAGAGATTGTGGATGTAATACCCATACAGTTTATAGTTGACGGTTATGATGAAATCCGGGACCCGGTGGGTATGTTTGGAACAAGGCTGGAGGTGGACGCCAGCATTGTGACCTGCAACAGCACAACCCTTCAGAACCTGATTAGGAGCGTTGAAAGGGCCGGCCTGGATATAGAAGGGGTGGTAATAGAACCGCTGGCGCTGGGAGAGGTGCTGCTTACAAGGGATGAAAAAGAACTGGGAGTTGTTGTTATAGACGTTGGAGCCGGTAAGACCGAGTACTCGGTCTTTGAAAGCGGTATACTGAAAAGCTCCGGGTTTATACCGGTAGGCGGTGACAGTATTACCAACGACCTGGCTGTGGGTCTTAGGATGAGTTTTGGCGAGGCGGAGAACCTGAAGAAACAGTATGGGGTGGTTAAACCCGAATATTCACAATGCAGTACGGTACCTGTCAAGGGTATAGCCGACGGAGGTACGCGGGAAGTCAGTATAGAGGAGTTTTGTGAAATAATTGAGGCAAGGGTTTACGAGATATTTTTCCTGGTCAACAGGGAACTTTTAAAAAGCGGTATAAAGGATACCCTTTCTTCCGGGGTGGTGATTACCGGCGGCGGGGTCAGCTTTCTTAAGGGAAGCAAGGAAGTGGTGCAGGAAATAATGAATCTACCGGTAAGGATTGGTATCCCTGAGTACATAGGCGTAAGTTCCCCGGTTTATTCCTCCGGGGTTGGAATAGTGAAATACCTGGCAGGAAGAAAGTACTATTATGGCGGTGAAATTGAAAGCACACCAAAAAAGACAAGGCTGTTTGGAAGGCAGAAAAGCAAGCAAGGGCAAAAGGGTGGTGCACTGACCAGAATCAAGGACTTCCTGGATGAGTATTTCTAGGGAAAAAGCCCTTAAGTATGGCGAAGTACCGGATTGAAGTGCCGAGTATAAGGAGGGGGTTACAGGTATGCTGGAGTTTGATATGGAAAACAATCAATTCGCTGTAATCAAAGTAATTGGAGTTGGCGGTGGAGGCAGTAACGCTGTTAACAGGATGATTGATGCCGGGCTTAAAGGGGTAGAGTTTGTAGCTATAAATACCGACAGGCAAGCCCTCTTATTGTCAAATGCTTCCCAGAAGATACAAATAGGCGAAAAGCTTACAAAGGGATTGGGAGCGGGAGCCAACCCGGAAATAGGCCAAAAAGCGGCGGAAGAGAGCAGGGAAATCATTGAAAACGTAATACAGGGTTCCGACATGGTGTTTATTACAGCCGGTATGGGAGGCGGTACCGGTACCGGGGCCGCCCCGATAATAGCGGACATTGCAAAACAGCTTGGAATACTGACGGTGGGGGTTGTGACCAAACCCTTTACCTTCGAAGGGCGTAAAAGGGCCCTGCATGCCGAGGAGGGTATAAAGGACCTTAAGGAGAAAGTGGACACGCTGGTCATAATACCCAATGACAGGCTGCTGCAGATATCCGAGAAAAAGACTTCGATGATTGAAGCATTTAAAACGGCTGATGATGTACTGCGCCAGGGGGTCCAGGGCATTTCCGACTTAATAGCGGTACCCGGCCTGGTTAACCTGGACTTTGCCGATGTGAAGACCATAATGCTGAACACCGGTATGGCCCATATGGGAATAGGCTGCTCCAACGGAGAAAACAGGGCGGTGGAGGCGGCAAAACAGGCAATCCAAAGCCCGCTGCTGGAGACTTCCATAGATGGAGCAAAGGGAGTCCTGCTCAATATTACCGGCGGGCCCAACCTGGGGCTGTTCGAGGTGAACGAGGCCGCCGAACTTGTGTCCCAGTCGGCGGACCCGGATGCCAATATAATTTTCGGTGCGGTTATTGATGAGGACCTGAAGGATGAAATCAGGATAACCGTTATTGCCACCGGGTTCAGCGGTGACAAGCCCAGGAAAGTGATCAGTGAAAGGGCAGAAACCAAGGACAGGGACAGCCTGTTCGGGGACTATGAAGGAATTGACCTGGATATACCAACCTTTTTAAGAAAGAATAAGAGTATTAAATAGAATTCAGGCCTCGGGTAAAAGGCGACGGGTGCCGGAGTAAGGGAAAATATGTTGGCCGAAGGTCGCGGGTCACAGCAGGCAGCTGACGGTGAGTGCTGCTTGCTTGCGGGCGCGTATCAAGATTCATGGAGTTTAAAGAATGACTGAAAGGAATGGAGAATATATTTGGTTCCCGTTCCTTTTTTTGATTCTCGGGAATAGAATGTTAATATGGTCTTTGATTCGGCTGTCCTTAGGACCATAATAATCCAGGTTGGGTGGTGTATTATGAGGATACTTATAAACTCCCGGCCGGGCTTTTGGACGGGGGACCTGAAAAAGTACGCCTTACGAATCGCAAAGCAGCACCTGGACCCAATAGGGGTCCAATGTGAGTTTGCAAACGGCGGTGATAAGAGCCAAATAACAATAATGCTGGACGAGGGGAGAAGCGAAAATCCGAATACGAGGGGTGTCGAAATTGTGTATAGCCCCGACAGGCCGGAAAACGAAAGGCTTGCGAAATGCATCCTGGACGGCATTTGCAGCAATACCCATTTTATGAACAGGGGGATAAGGGCCGGGCATACGGCCTGGGATGTTCATGTAATATGCGGCTATAAAACCAATGCCTCCGACAGGCTGGTTCTTGCTGATGAAAGCCGGAAAAGAAATATTGTCTGGGGAATCTTGGAGGGTTTGAAGGAATGTTTGCATAGACAGCCGCACAGCAAACGACAAAATTTTGTCCCTGCTTGAGTTATAATAATCATACAGAATAGGGAGAGTGAATAGTAATTGTAAATAGAGATTAATTTTGCTTGGCAATGTATGCCGGGGGTCAGTATGGATATTTACGTGGACGTGCTGCTGGTGGAAAACATTTTGATGAACTACATTATACTGTGGCTTACTTCCATAACCGTTAAGGTGCGGGCCGCCAGAATTAAGATGCTTGCCGCTTCGGTTGTGGGGGCCATGTACGCCCTGCTTATTTTTTTCCCCGGGTACAGGGTCCTGTATACCACAGTAATGAAGGTGATGCTGTCCTTCCTGATAATAATAATCGCCTTCACCCCGGCACGGTTCAGGGAATTTATAAAGCAGCTTTCGGTGTTCTACCTGGTCTCGTTTATCCTGGGCGGGGCGGTGTTCGGGCTGTTCTACTTCACCAATATCGGCACGATTACCGTCGACGGTATTTTCCTCATAAAGGGTATCCCGCTGTCGGTGCTGGCGGGGGCGGGACTGATCACCGTAATCATTATCAGGCTGTGCCTGGTGCCGCTTTATAACTACCTTGAGAGAAGGTCGCTGTATCACAGCTTCACTATACGGGTAGGGGACAGGACGGCGGAAACGGTGGGCCTTCTGGACACCGGAAACGAACTTTTCGACCCCATCTCAAACTACCCGGTTATCGTAGTTCAGTATTCTGCGGTTAAGGAACTGCTCCATGAAAGAATCAGGGAAATATTCGAAAAAAACCTTGAGGGCGACCTTGAAAACGTATACCAAGGGTTTAAAGAAGCAAACTGGGTGTCAAGGATGAGGCTCATACCCTTCAGTTCATTGGGTAAGGAAAAGGGGATGCTGTTGGGTTTTAAAGCGGACGGGGTGACCATTGGGAACAGGTGCCTGGAAAACGTAATTGTGGCGGTGCATTCCAAACCCTTGTCGGAAAGCGGAGAATACGCGGCTTTAATAAATCCCGAACTTGTCAAATAGGAGGGAAGCCCGTGGCTGGTATGCTGAGCCGATGCAGGCTGATTGTTCATATATACCTGTTGAAGGTTTTTCATTGTTTGCGGATATTCCCTCCGGCGCGGATATTCTATATCGGGGGCAGCGAAGCGCTGCCGCCGCCGCTGAGTGCCGACGAGGAAAACTTTCTCGTTGCCAAATTGAAGGAGGGGGAAAAATCAGTACAGACCATACTGATAGAAAGGAACCTGCGGCTGGTGGTTTACATTGCAAGGAAATTCGAAAACACCGGCATATGCGTCGAGGACCTGATATCCATTGGCACCATAGGGCTTATCAAGGCGGTAAACACCTTTGACCCGGACAAACAGATAAAACTGGCCACTTACGCATCAAGGTGTATAGAGAACGAAATACTGATGTACATAAGAAGGAACAGCAAGCTGAAGGCCGAGATCTCCTTCGACGAACCGCTCAACATAGACTGGGACGGGAATGAGCTTCTGCTTTCGGATATACTCGGAACGGAAAACGATATTATATTCAAATGCCTGGAAAAGGAAGTGGACAGGGAGCTGCTGGGGCTTGCTATGAAAAAGCTCAGCGAGCGGGAAAAAAGGATTATGAAGCTGCGTTTCGGGCTGGACGGCGGAAGCGAGAGAACCCAGAAGGAGGTTGCCGACCTTTTGGGTATATCCCAGTCCTACATATCAAGGCTTGAAAAAAGGATAATAAAAATTCTCAAAAAGGATATAAGCAGGATGGTTTAAACACCGGACGAGGGAGCTTTTTTACATGCAAAAACTGCCAGCTATATGGCGGTTTTTTCATGTATAAAAGAATCCGGGGGGTGGAATAATCACAGATGTCAGTTGATAAGCGAAAGAAGGTCGATGCAATGCACATGAACAAGGTGGAAATCTGCGGGGTTAATACTTCAAAGCTGCCGGTGCTTACCAACGAAGAGATGAGAGAGCTTTTCGAAAAAATGCATAAGGGTGACAAGAGCGCCCGGGAAAAATTTATAAAGGGCAACCTCAGGTTGGTCCTCAGCGTTATTCAGCGGTTCAACAACAGGGGTGAGTACCTGGACGACTTGTTCCAAGTAGGATGTGTCGGCCTTATAAAAGCTATAGACAATTTCGACCTGAGCCAGAACGTGAAGTTTTCCACCTATGCCGTTCCGATGATTATCGGTGAGATACGAAGGTACCTAAGGGACAACAATTCCATCAGGGTGAGCCGGTCCCTGAGGGATATTGCGTACAGGGCGCTGCAGGTGCGGGACCAGCTCATAAACAAGCATTCAAAGGAACCCACCATATCCGAGATATCCAAGGAACTGGACATGCCCAGCGAAGAGGTGGTATTTGCGCTGGACGCAATACAGGACCCCGTTTCGCTGTTCGAGCCGATATACCACGACAGCGGGGATGCCATTTTTGTAATGGACCAGGTGAAGGACGAGAAGAATTCCGACGAGGTGTGGCTGGAAGGGATAGCCCTCAGGGAGGCCATGAGAAAGCTGAATGACAGGGAGAAACTAATACTGAACCTGCGTTTCTTTGAAGGCAGGACACAGATGGAGGTGGCGGAGGAGATAGGAATCTCCCAGGCCCAGGTATCCCGCCTGGAAAAGTCCGCCTTAAGCCACATGAAAAAGCATATGTAATCTGTGACATACGTCACAGATTTTTTTATCCCCGGGGATGCCGGCTGTCAGTTACTCATTATGCATAAAGACCCCTTGTCCTACATAGTATCTAATAAAGAATGTAAAGGTGGTGGACTTGTTGATAAAGACTTCAGACCTCGCGGAAAAGGAAGTAGTTACCATCAAGGAAGGGAGAAACTTGGGCCCCATTTCGGACATAGAGGTGAACCTGGAAGAAGGAAAGGTGGAGGCTATAATATTACCCGGGCCGGGCAGGTTCCTTGGCTTCTTCAACAGGGAAAGCGATATAATAATACCCTGGAAGGATATTGTCAATATAGGCGTGGACGTGATACTGGTGGAATATAGGGAGACGATAGAGATGGAAAGGGAATAAAACCCCTGGAAAAACCCATTTTTTTGTATTATTATAATCATAACAAGGCTTGGAAAGGATGTCAGGGGGAGTTTACATGAAATGTCCGTTTTGCGGCAACTTGGAATCAAAGGTGGTGGATTCCCGTCCCGCCGACGAGGGTTACACCATTAGGCGCAGGAGGGAGTGCAGCCGGTGCTGCATGAGGTTTACCACCTACGAAAGGTTGGACCGCCTTCCCCTTATGGTGGTTAAAAAGGACGGAAGACGGGAAAGCTTCAACAGGGAAAAGATACTTAACGGGATAATGAAGGCAACGGAAAAAAGGCCGGTGTCCATGGACAGGCTTAACCGGCTGGTGGACGAGGTTGAAAAAAAGCTGTACAACATGATGGAAAAGGAAGTAACCAGCAAGACCATAGGCGAGATTATCATGAACAAGTTGAAAGAGTTGGACGAGGTGGCCTATGTCAGGTTTGCCTCGGTATACCGCCAGTTCAAGGATATCAACACCTTCATGGAAGAGCTGAACAAGCTGCTGGATAAGGACAATAACCAATCTGCGGAGGAGTAACATGGCATTTAGAAGGCATGAAAGGGAAGGGCTAGTGTATTTTACTATACCTTCTTTTGACCATACGGGACTTGTAAGGCACTGCTTTACCACCAGGACAGGCGGCGTTAGCAGCGGCCGGGTAAAGGGGCTTAACCTTGGGTTTTCAAGGCCGGATTCAAGGGAAAACGTATTGGAAAACTTTAAAAGACTGTGCAGGGCGGTGGGAATTGACAGCAAAAGCCTGGTGTTCTCCCACCAAGTGCATGGGACCCATATAAGGGAAGTCACCGGGCAGGATGCCGGCAAGGGCCTTTGGAAGGATTCCGACATAAAAGATACCGACGGGCTGATTACAAGCAGCAGGGGGGTTACGCTAACCACCTTCTATGCCGACTGCGTACCGCTGTATTTTTTGGACCCTGTGAAAAGGGCAGTCGGTTTGACCCATGCAGGGTGGAAGGGTACAGTGGCGGGGATTGCTCTAGAGACGGTAAAAAGGATGAATGAAGCCTTCGGCTCCCGGCCGGAAGACATGCTTGTCGGGATAGGGCCCTCCATATGCAGGGACTGCTACGAGGTGGACGAACCGGTTGTTTCAAGGCTAAAAGAGAACATGAAGTACTGGAGGGATGTTATAACACCCCTGGGAAAGGGCAAGTACCTATTAGACCTTCAGTCCACAAACAGGATGGCGCTGCAAAAAGCCGGCATAAGGGAAGAGAACATAACCGACAGCGGGCTGTGTACCATGTGCAATGGAGAACTGTTTTATTCGTACAGGAGAGAGGGAAAGGACACCGGCAGCCTTGCGGCCCTGCTTCAGCTGATGTGATTAGAATCCTCCGGCACTTTGCAGCAGCCGTTTGAAACCGGGCAAGCAACCGGTTTCTTACTTAAGGAGAAAATGCTCTCCTTCTTTTTTTTGTGCCGAAATGTAAGGACGATACGGGACTTGCTACGCCCTTGCAATGAATAGATTTTTTCGGCGGAGGGAAGTCTAAATAAAGAAAAATTAAAGAATGGAGTGAGGAAATGCCGGTAGGTTTCATGATACTTGTTTTTGTATCGGTGTTGATATTGCTTGGGGTAGCCCACAGAGTGCTGGACAGGTTAAGGCTTACCGATGGAGGCGCCCTGGCGGTAATCGCGGCGATGCTGGTGGGCACCTTCATACCGGACATTGGCATAACCAGGAATGTGGCAGTAAATGTGGGAGGGGCCATAATACCGGTTGCGCTGGCGGTATACCTGTTTATCAGGGCGGGAACCGCCAAGGAGAGGACCAGGGCGGTTGTGGCGGCACTGGCGGCGGGAGCGGCGGTGTATGCCTTGAGCAAGGTTCTGCCCGCGGGGCCGGAAGAGAACCAGTTTATGAACTATTATTACCTGTATGCAATAATTGGCGGCGGTATTGCCTACCTGCTGGGGAGGTCCAGGAGGTCCGCATTCATAGCCGGTATAATGGCTATAGTATTAAGTGACCTGGCGCAGGCGGTGGTCAACTGGTACACCGGAAGCCCGGGAAGGACAGTGTTTGGAGGAGCCGGCGCCTTTGACGCCACGGTAATAGCCGGGGTATTTGCCGTGGTCCTGGCGGAAGTAATAGGGGAGACCAGGGAAAAAATCCAGGGAGGCACCGCAAAAAAAGATATGGCCTTTGAGAGGGGCGAGTTTGTACAGGGAAAAGACAATAAGCAAAGGAACGGCGGGGATGGGAATGAAGAATAAATGGAAGGCGTACGTATTGATGATGGTAGCACTGCTGCTGTTTACGGGAAGCACGGTATATGCCGACACCAGCGGGTTCGAGCACAGCAGCAAAGGGTATTATACGGTGTTTGAACAGGGCACCGACAAAGAGATTTTCGCCACTTCGTGGGAGGTGGATGTGGGGGACAGGTACCACAGCACGGATAACAAGATGTACGAAGTGGTTGAAGTGGACCGCGACGGCAAAAAAGCCTATGCCAAGTTTATTGAAGACGTAAAAATGCCTGAGATTGACGAGATATTCGTAACCGAGACAATGCAGACCGCCCGCAGGGAGAAGCAGGTGGCGCTGTATTTCAGTCACAACGCGGAATCCTATGTGCCTACCGACGGCACCGACAGCAAACCGGGCCGCGGTGGGATAGTTGAAGTTGGCGAAGCCTTCAAGAAAGGCTTTGAGAAATTCGGGGTGAAGGCAACCGTTGATACAACGTCCCATGAGCCCCATGACGCCAACTCCTATGTACGGTCCAGGAGGACCGCCACCCGGTTGCTGCAAAAAGGGCCGGATGCCATATTTGATATCCACCGGGACGCCATACCCAAGGAGCACTATATAACCACTATAAACGAAACCCCGGCGGCCAGGATAAGGATTGTTTTGGGCAGGAGGAATCAAAACCTTAAGGCAAACGAGGAGCTGGCCCGTAAGATAAAGGCTATTTCCGACGATACCCATCCCGGCTTTGTAAGGGACATATTCTACGCCAGGGGAAACTACAACCAGGACCTTGCGCCAAGGGTTCTGCTGTTTGAATTCGGAACCCACGAGCATACCAGGGAGAGGGCGGAAAACAGCGCCGGTATTTTTGCCGAAATAGTCACAAAGGCGCTGTATGGCGGTACAACCGCAAAGGGCGAGAGGGTGCAGGGAGAGCAGCAGAGCAGCAAAGGTACCGGTTCGGGGCTTACATGGCTGTTTGTCATTGCCGGGCTTGGCGGGCTGGCCTTCCTGCTGTTGAGTACCGGCGGCAGGGAAATGTTTTCAAAGGTAAGGGGCTTTGCAAAGAGGGAATTTGGAAGCTTCCTTGCCAGGAGAAATAAAAGGGACGGCGAGAAATAAAGTCATGGAGGACTACGGCCGGATCCTGGTTTCCGGAATAGTGGCGGGCAGCCTGGGACGGTTTTTGCTGCTCCGGGTTGACTACAGGCAGTACCCCAGTTTCCCGAGGGGCTATATTACGCACCTTATGCTGGGGTTTATTGCCTCCGCTCTTGGGGCCATAGCCATCCCCGCCCTGGTGGAAAAGGAATATACGGCGGTTACCTTCCTTGCGCTGGCGGCGCAGCAGTTTAGGGAAATAAGGAGCATGGAACGGGACAGCCTGGACACCATAGACAGAACCGAGCTGGTGCCCAGGGGCTCGGACTATATAGAGGATATAGCAAAAACCTTCGAAGCCAGGAACTACATTTCAATGGCTACAGCGCTGTCGGTAAGCCTGGGGGTTTACCTTACCAAGGATATCGCTGCAGGGATTGGGATTGGCGCGCTTGTTTTTGCGGCTGTTGTGTATTCCATAAGGGGCCAAAGGGTGGGGGATATTGCCAGGGTGGTTAAAGCCGAAATAAGCTTTGAGGGTCCCCTTCTTAAGGTGGACGGGGTTGTGCTTATGAACGTGGGGCTTTCGGCGGCAAGGGAAAAATACCTAACCCGGGCGCTGGCGGTAAGAATAATACCCAAAGACGACAATGCAAGGGCTACGCTGGGGAACGTGGGCCAGAGGCAGGCGATAGCGCACAATGCCGCCACCCAGCTGGGAATAAGAAAGGACGTGGACGAGCCGGAGTTCACCCCCATTGCCAGGAGGAACACCGAAAGCGGGGATATCGTGTTCGCGGTTTTTTCCTTTGAGCCGGATATCGAATGCCTGATTGAAGCCATTGAAAAGACCCCGGTGCTGGAGAGCTCAAAAAGAAAGCCGCTGGATTCTCCGGCCGGGAGAAAGGCGGCGGATTAGGGGCGAAGTTATGGACACTTCTTTGAAGGAAGTTATTCTGGCAGTGGTTACAACCGACAAGGAAAGGGTTTTGCACTCGGCAGCGCCGGTTTTTTATGCGAGGGACCGCAAGGAGATGGAAAGGGTGGCGCTGCTTTTATCAAAGATTACTTTGGGCATGGTACACGACCTGGAGAACGGATGCCTGGTAATAGTAAAGCACTGAAGGTGTTTGCCGGCAGGGGGTTCCGTATTGGCGAAATAGGTACGGAATCCCTTTTCTTTGCTGCTGAAAAATGGGATAATAGTTGTAATGTTCCGGATTGATATTTGTGATATAATATTATTATCAGGTACTAAATGGAGGTAATAAGAATGGCTGGGAAAGCCCATCTAATAATGGAAGTGGAAGAGGGAAGCATCGCCGAGGAAATGGGCGTCCGGCCGGGGGATAAGCTGGTGGAGATTAACGGGCAGCCGGTGGAGGACGTTTTGGAATACAAATTTCTAATAAATGATGAATACGTAGAGGTTTTGATACAAAAACCCTCGGGCGAGGAGTGGCTGCTTGAGGTAGACAAAGAGCCCCACGAGGACCTGGGGCTGGTGTTTGAAACCGGTCTTATGGACCGGGGCAAAAGGTGCAAAAACAAGTGCGTGTTTTGTTTTATTGACCAACTGCCCCGGGGAATGAGGGAGAGCCTGTACTTCAAGGACGACGATTCAAGGCTGTCTTTTCTGCAGGGAAACTTCATATCCCTTACAAACCTTGAGACGGAGGACCTGGAAAGGATAATAAAGTACAGGATAAGTCCCCTAAACGTATCGGTACATACTACAAACCCGGATTTGAGGGTAAAAATGCTGGGAAGCCCTAAGGCGGGGGCATCCCTTCAATATATGCGGCTTTTCCTGGAAAACGGCCTTTCGATAAACTGCCAGATAGTGCTGTGCCCGGGACTGAACGACGGGGAAAACCTGGAGCAAACCCTTGGGGACCTGTTTAACATGGGGGAGGGTATACGCAGCATAGGGGTGGTACCGGTGGGCATAACAAAGTTCAGGAAAGGCCTGTACCCGCTGAGGGCCGTGGATAAGCACGATGCGGAAGAGGCGTTAAAAACGGTAAGCCGGTGGCAGGACGCTTTTTTGCAAAGGTACGGCAGCAGGATTGTGTATGCCGCCGACGAATTATACCTGAAGGCGGGGCAGCCGCTTCCACCGCCGGAGGCCTATGAGAACTTTCCACAGCTTGAAAACGGTATCGGGATGATGGCGCTTTTCGGGCAGCAGTTCCAACAGGGCCTTAAGGGACTGGGCACAGGGCGGCAAACAAGCCGAAGGGTTTCGGTGGCCACGGGAACGGCGGCCTGCCGGTTTATAGAGAGCCTGGTAAGGACAGTAGAAGAAAAGGTGCCGGGACTAAAGGTGCAGGTGTTCCCGATAACCAATAATTTTTTCGGGCAGACTATAGATGTGGCGGGGCTTATAACCGGCGGCGATTTAATGGAACAGCTCCAGGGAAAAGACCTGGGCGCAAGGCTTATTATTCCCAGGAGCATGCTCAAATCGGGAGAAGAGGTATTCCTTGACGATGTATCGGTGCCGCAGGTGGAAAAAAGGCTTGGAGTAAGGGTAGAAGCATGCGAGGTGCACGGCGGTGATTTTTTGCGAAATATTATCCGGGAGGGTGCACAATGACCAAACCGATAGTAGCGATAGTGGGAAGGCCCAACGTGGGCAAATCCACCTTCTTCAACAAAATAGCGGGCAAAAGAATATCCATAGTGGAAGACACCCCCGGCGTGACAAGGGACAGGATATATGCCGACGTGGAGTGGCTGGACCGAAGATTCACCCTTATAGATACGGGGGGTATAGAGTTTTCAACCGATGACGTTATACTGGAGCAGATGAGGATACAGTCCGGGATTGCCATTGACACGGCGGACGTGATTTTATTCATGGTGGACGTGCAGGAGGGGATAACCTCCACCGACCACCAGGTGGCGGACATGCTTCGAAAGACCAATAAGCCGGTTCTGCTGGTGTGCAACAAGGTGGACAACAAGAAACTGGAGGACCATGTTTACGAGTTCTACAACCTCGGCCTGGGAAGCCCCATACCCATATCCGCCGGGCAGCAGCTTGGCCTGGGGGACCTTTTGGACGAGGTGGTGTCAAGACTTCCCTCCCGGGAGGAGGAAGAAAAGGACAGTGAAGTAATCAAGGTTGCTATACTGGGCAAGCCCAACGTGGGCAAATCTTCCCTGCTAAATAAAATTTTGGGGGAAGAGAGGGTGATTGTGAGCGATGTGCCGGGTACCACCCGGGATGCCATAGATACGCCCTTTACAGCCGGCGGCAGGGAGTATATACTAATAGACACTGCGGGAATAAGGAGAAAGAGCCGTGTAGACGATGCGGTGGAAAAATACAGCGTAATAAGGGCCTTGGCGGCGGTGGCAAGAAGCGACATAAGCCTCCTGGTGATAGACGCCTGCGAGGGCCCCACAGAACAGGACACCAAGATTGCCGGGCATATACACGAGGAGGGCAAGGGCTGTATAGTGGTGGTCAATAAATGGGACCTGGTGGAAAAGGAAACCGGGACCAGCGAGGCATACATAAAGAATATAAGAAACAAGCTTAAGTTTATTGACTATGCACCGGTGGTCTTTATATCGGCAAAGACCGGCCAGAGGGTGGGAAAGGTACTGGACCTGGTGGACAAAACAGCCCAGGCGGTGGCGCAAAGGGTTACCACCGGGGTATTGAACGAAGTAATAGGGGAGGCCACATTGATTAACCAGCCCCCTTCCGACAAGGGCAGGAGGCTGAAGATTTATTATGCAACCCAGTTCGGGATAAAACCTCCCTCCTTTGCGCTTTTTGTGAATGACAGGGAACTAATGCATTTTTCCTACCTAAGGTATATAGAAAACCAGCTCAGGGAGGCCTTCGGGTTCGAGGGTACACCCATTAGAATTGTGCTCAGGGAAAGGAAGAATAAAGGAGGAGAATAACCTATGGGGTTGATTGTTTCGTCCCTGATAGGATACCTGGTCGGTAACATAAACGGGGGATACATAATTGGGAAAGCAGTGGGAGGAATAGACATAAGGGAACACGGCAGCAAAAATGCCGGCGCTACCAATGTCAACAGGGTGCTGGGGAGCAAACCCGCCGCCATGGCCCTGGCAATAGACCTGTTAAAGGGAGTGGTGGCGGTTATAGCAGGCAGGCTGCTTGGAGGCGGCGATATGGGCGCAATAGCCGCCGGCGTGGCGGTGGTGTGCGGGCATAACTGGCCGGTGTTTTTGGGCTTTAAAGGCGGGAAGGGGATAGCCACCTCCCTCGGCGTGCTGATAAGCCTTGAATTACGGGTTGCCCTTATACTCATTGCGGTGGGGGTGTCCATCATAATTATAACCAGGTATGTATCGCTGGCATCGGTTGTCTGCGCCCTGCTCTACCCGGTGCTGGTTACGGCCTTTAGGCTTTCGGTGGAAATGACTGCTTTTTCGCTGGTTATAAGTGCCTTTGCCCTTCTGAGGCACAGGGAGAATATAAAAAGGCTTTTTAAGGGACAGGAATCAAAGGTTAGCATAAAACTATCACCGAAAAAGGGGGACTAATTCAAAATGAACGCGAAGATCGCTGTGGTGGGAGCCGGAAGCTGGGGCACCGCCCTTGCAACGGTACTTGAACGCAAAGGGGTAAGCCTGAACCTGTGGATTCGGGAAGAGGACCTGCTTGAGACGATTAGGAACACCCGGGAGAACGAATTATACCTGCCCGGGGTTAAACTTGGTGACAATATCAATCCGACGGGAGATATGGAACAGTGCATTCACGGGTGTGAGGCAATAGTATTCTCGGTTCCATCCCACGTTGTAGGAAGCGTTGTGCGAACCATAGCCCCTTTCGTGAAACCGGAACAGAGGATTATAAACGTGGCCAAGGGCCTTGACCCGGGCACGCTAAGGAGACTTTCCGAGGTAATAAAGGAAGCGCTGCCCCAAAACAGGGTGGCGGCAATGTCCGGCCCGAGCCATGCGGAAGAAGTGGGAAGGGGTGTGCCTACCACGGTGGTGGCGGCCAGCCCCGACCGTGAAATGGCGGAGTATGTGCAGGACCTGTTCATGGCACCGGCCTTCAGGGTTTATACAAACCCCGACATAATCGGGGTGGAAATGGGGGGTGCCCTAAAAAACGTTGTGGCGTTGGGTGCCGGCATTTCGGACGGGCTGGGGTACGGGGACAATACAAAGGCCGCCCTTATGACCAGGGGTATAGTGGAGATAGCGAGGCTGGGGGTTAAGATGGGTGCAAAGGCTGCTACCTTTGCCGGGCTTTCCGGCATAGGGGACCTGATAGTGACCTGTACCAGCATGCACAGCAGGAACAGGCGGGCGGGGATACAGATAGGGCAGGGCAAGACGCTGGACGAGGTGCTGGCAGGCACCCGCATGGTGGTGGAGGGTGTCAAGGCAACCCAGGCCGCCTATGAGCTGTCAATGCTCCACGGCGTGGAAATGCCCATAACAAGCGAGATATACAAAGTACTGTTCGAAGGAGCGGATGTGAAAAAGTCGGTGGAAAACCTTATGATGAGAAGCAAGACCCATGAAAGCGAGGAGATTGCGGAGGGTTGGTAGGCCGCAAATCACAGGTTGCGAAAGAGTCTCGGGGATGACCCCGGGGCTTTTTTTATAGGGCGGAACCCGGCAAGGTGCGTGGCACTTCCCGATGGGGTGTGTGCTCCGCCCTTGCCCGCGGGCGGGGCAGGGCCTATTTTTTAGTAATAATACCGGTATTTACTCATATATATATAATGTTAAAGCATGTTCAATTTAGTAAAAAGGAGGGATAAAGAGGTGGGAGAATTCAATATATATAAAGACATAGCCGAACGAACCCAGGGAGATATTTATATTGGGATAGTGGGCCCTGTAAGAACGGGGAAATCCACCTTTATAAAGAGGTTCATGGACCTTTTGGTGCTTCCCAATATAGACAATCCCTACATAAGAGAAAGGGCAAAGGATGAGCTGCCGCAGAGCGGCGCAGGTCGCACCATATCCACTACCGAGCCTAAATTCGTACCCAACGAAGCGGTTGAAATAGAATTGAAGGATAACGCCAGGTTCAGGGTGAGGCTGGTGGACTGTGTTGGGTACATGGTTAAGGGAGCTTTGGGCCATATGGAGGATGAAATGCCCAGGATGGTTTCCACGCCGTGGTTCGAAAACAAGATCCCCTTCGAAGAGGCGGCGGAGCTGGGCACAAGGAAAGTAATAACCGACCATTCAACCATAGGCCTTTTGGTCACAACCGACGGTTCCATTACCGAGATACCCAGGCAAAACTATATACAGGCGGAGGAAAGGGTGGTCAAGGAACTGAAGGACTTAGACAAACCCTTTGTAATTGTATTAAACAGCACCCGGCCCAGGTCGGAGGAAACAAGAAATCTGGCGGAAGCCTTGGAAGCAAAATACCAGGTGCCGGTATGTGTCATGGACTGCATGAACATGTCCATGGACGACGTGCACTACATCCTGGAAAGGATACTGTTCGAGTTTCCGGTTACCGAAATACATATAGACCTGCCGCGCTGGATAGACGGCCTTGACATAGAGCACTGGCTTAAGCAGGATATAATCAACGCGGTCAGGGAAAGCACCGGTGAAGTGAGAAGACTAAAGGATACCGAAGAAATACCCGAGGCCTTCAGCATATATGAATTCGTGGAAGAGGCGGAACTGGACGATATTAGCCTTGGTGAAGGTATTGCCCGAATCAAGGTCAAAACCGAGGCCGGTCTGTTTTACAGGGTTATCGGTGAAATCAGCGGGTATTCCCTGGAAGGGGAACATCAGCTCCTTGGGCTTGTGGAGGAGCTGTCAAAGGCCAAGAAGCACTATGACAGGGTAGCCTCCGCCTTGAAGGACGTATGGGACAGCGGCTACGGCGTGGTGGCTCCCAAGCTGGATGAGCTGATACTGGAGGAGCCGGAGATATTCAAGCAGGGAAGCCGGTTTGGGGTAAGGCTTAAGGCCAGCGCTCCGTCAATACACATGATCAGGGCGGACATCCAGACGGAAGTTTCCCCGCTGGTGGGTACCGAAAAGCAGAGTGAAGAGCTGCTTAACTACCTTATCTCGGAGTTTGAGAACAACCCCTCCAAGCTGTGGGAGTCCAATATATTCGGCAAATCGCTGTATGACCTGGTACGGGAGCAGCTTCAGAATAAACTTTTGAAGATGCCGGAGGATGCGCAGTCAAAGCTCCAACTTACCCTTCAAAGGATAGTCAACGAAGGAAGCGGAGGATTTATCTGCATAATCTTGTAATTGAGAGCTGCCCGGGGCATAGAGTTGATAAGGGGTTCTCGGTGGGAGAAAAACAGTAAGTTTATAAGAAACGGAATAAGGCTTCATGAATAGGGTATTCATGAAGCCTTATGCGTCTTAGCTTTTTAAGGCCAAGGGAAAAAGCTCTTTTGAGCCTTAACGGCGATGCAGCCTTGGCGCGCCTATGAATGCAAGGCCGGCGCGGGTAAGGGCCTCGGCGGTTTTGTTCAGCGAGTTATGCTTTTCAAGGTAGTTTATAAGCAATTTGTCCATATCACCGGAGGCTTCCACTTCTTTCTTTGGCCTGAAGTAATCAAGTATGTCGGAGGGATGGTCAAGGGTTTCCTCTATTTCCGGGTCACCGCCTTCGTGTTTGGCGGATATATTGGGCACACTGCGGGCTATTTCTATAAGCTCGTCGCGCCTGTTGTAGGGTTGTCGCACAATGCTCTTGTAGGCTTCGGTGATATGATGCTCAATCCTGACGTTGCTTTCCAGCCCAAGCCTGCTCCTTATCTCGGAGCTTAGGGCAATGGTTTTATTGTTGACCGAATTGCTCAGGTTGAACCCCGAAAGCGGCGTGGTTCCGTCTTCCCTTGCAAGCATCCGTCCCATAAGCAGTGTCCACAAAACCGAATAGGGGTTGTCATTGCCCATGAATACCGAAATCTTGAACTTTATGTCTATGCCCAGCTTGTACAGGATGTATCCCAGCAGCACCGTGCCGGGGTTGGTGTTGAGCACTTCCCCTATGCCGTAATTGGTGTAATAATAAAGGTATTCGTCCACCCATGCAAGGGGGTAGTCGTTGGGCTGCCCGATACCGCCGAAATAGCCGGTTATGGTGGCCGGGCCGTTAAGGTGTACGTTTGACCCGTCGGTGCCCTTGGTATCCAGCGTGTCCACGTAGCTGGCGCCCAGTATCTGCATTGCGGCGGCCATTGCCAGCGTATCCCCGTTGTCGTTTTCCTGTTCCTTCATGCAGCGTACCCTTATGTACCTGCCCGGCATTATCTCTTTTTTGTCTATGGCCTGTTTTGCCTCCTCGATAAGGAACGGGAAAAACTGCATGGAGCTTATCTCCAGCGTCACAGCCCTGCCCTCGTCGAAGTATACTTTTTTGTAGTCGTCCCCCAGCACCCTTTGCCTGTACTCGGAAACGGGTACAAAGGCTCCTTTGTCCCTAACCGATACCAGCCATTCCAGGTCCTTTACGTAGGGGGAGTCCTGGTTCCGGAGACGGTTCATTATGTTGGGAAGGTGTCTTGCCTCCCTGGCCTTGGCGTTGATTTCCTCCGGCGTACCGTATTTTTCAACCACACGGAGAACATTTCTTATAAGCTCGTTCTGGGGGTCGGTTAGAAAATCATTGATGTCGTCAATAATACAAGGGCTGATGGATAGACAGTCCTTATACATACAACACCCTCCTTTATTGATTATTATCCAAAGCCTTCCGGCTCGGAATGCTAACCGAACTGCTTTCCTTTTCGGCTATTCGAATTCTTTAAACAACCGTTCGAAGTCCTCCATGCTGTCCTTGATATGATAAACATGGTCGTCGGTGGGGAATTTACCCGTCTTTACATCGTTTATATACTCCTTGAAAGCGTTTATTTCAATCTCTGCCACGTTGGCATACTGCTTGACAAACTTTGGCGTAAAGGCCTGGAAAAGTCCCAGCATGTCGCCGCATATAAGCAGCTGTCCATCACAAGGCCCGGCCCCTATTGAATATACCGGAATATCCAGTTTTTGCTGCAGGAATTTTGACAGTTCGGGGGGCACAGCTTCCAACAGCAGCGCATAGGCACCTGCTTCCTGGACAGCCAGGGCGTCCTTGATAAGCTCCCTGGCGCTTTTGACGTCCCTGCCCTGGGCCTTGAAACCGCCCAACTGGCCGGAGCTCTGCGGCGTCAATCCAATGTGTCCCATAACAACCATGCCCGCATCGGTTATTGCCTTGATACGGCTGGCAACCCTTCTGCCGCCCTCCAGCTTAACGCAGTCCATGTCCGCCTCTTTCAGGAAACGGCCGGCGTTTTCCACCGCCTGTTCATCCGATTTTTGGTAGGACATGAAGGGCATGTCGCCAATAACCCACGTGTTGGGTGCGCCCCTTCTGACCGCCTTGCAGTGGGATATGCATTCCTCCATGGTGACGGGGATGGTGCTGTTATAGCCCAAAACCACCATGCCGAGGGAATCCCCGACCAGTATCATGTCCATGCCCGCCTGTTCCGCAAAGGATGCCATCGGGAAGTCATAGGCCGTCACCCAGGCTACCTGCTCACCTTCCTTTTTCATCCTATAAAAATCAAGTATGCTCTTCTTTTTAGCCATAACCATCCTCCTTTGATTTTTATTGTTTTGTATTTGGTTAACGTTTAACTTTGCATCTCCTAAGCTTCTTTCCTTAAGACTGGTTTATATTACTTCTACATAAACGCGTTTATTCCTACCATATTACGGCATTTTAAAAATTTATTGTGAAACTGCATCCTGAAACGGCAAAGCATAAAAAACCAGTTGAATTGGGACGCGAAATGTGTTATATTAGTATACGCTGAACATCTGGGTGTAGCGCAGTTTGGTAGCGCACTTGAATGGGGTTCAAGAGGTCGGAGGTTCAAATCCTCTCACCCAGACCAGGGCAATATATGAAAGACGCCGGAGATAGGCGTCTTTTTATATCATAAATTGTATTAATTTTGTTGCAAGAAATAGGAGGAATTATCCCGCTAATATATAAGATTTATATAAGTGTTATCGCGAGGGGGTATTTGATTTGGGGGGGGAACCGGAAAACAAAAAAATGCCCGCAATGGATATCAATGATGTACTAAGCGGAATAGCTGAAAAAATTGAAAGAAACCCGCTGCTTAGGGAGATAAGCAGCAGAAATAACGGGGACTTCAGCGACCTCATTGAGGAATACGGCGGTGACAGGGTATTGATGGCGAAACAGCTGGTGGAAAGCTACAGGCTTTTGCTTGAAATGAACAAAAGCTGCAGTGAATAGTGTAAGCAGGGCAGCGGATAGCTGCTTAAAAGGCTGCCCTTAATTAAATATGCATAAAAACGGCACACTCTTATGGGTGTGCTGTTTTGTTTAATATGTGCGATTTATAAAGGCGGGAGCCGCGGTTAAAACGTATAGGAGCAGGAGGAGAATGGAAAAGGGTGAAGAATAATATAATGATATAGTGTTTTGGAAGGTGACAGCATGAAAGAGCAGGGACAAAGGAAAAAAGGCAAGGGTTACATAAGGGCGGCGATGCTGGCGGTTTTGACTTTAGTATTGGCAAAAACGGTGATCGGGGTGGGAGAAAATGCAGTGGAAACGGCCCTGGTAGGATACGGCGATGTCAAGATTAGCGAAAGCACCGTCGGAGTGATAGTGCGGAAAGAGGCGGTAATAAAAGCTCCCATCTCGGGGAGCATAATATATGCAGCGAAGGAAAACCAGCGCATACCAGTCGGAACTAAACTGCTTGAGATGAAAAAGGAAACCATAAACGAAGAGTTAACGGGAAAACACGACGAAATAAATCAAAGGCTCCAGGCGCTCCAGTCGGCGGATAGCAGCCGGGCCGTACCGGCGGAAATCGAAAGGTCCATTAAAGAAGGACTGGAGAATATAGCTTTTTTGCTTAACGAGGGAAACCTGGCCGCAGCGTATTCCCAAAAAGAAAGGCTGACCAGGGAGATAAATATTAGCCTTGCTGCAAGCACTACAGGGTTGGAGAGGGAGGAACTGCTGCGGCAGAAGGAGGAATTGGACAATATAATAGAAGGGGGAATAAAAGCCGAGTTTGCTCCCTTTTCCGGGGTGCCGGTGTATACGATGGACGGTTATGAAGAGCTGCTGTACCCGGAAAACCTCGAAGAGGTCGTTCCTTCAAAAGTGGCACCGGCAAAGGCCAAAAAGGTGGACCTAACCGGTGAACTGGAAGCCGGTCAGCCGGTAATGAAGGTGGTGGCGAACCATGAATGGTATGCCGTGTGCAGTCTCAGCGAGGGTTTTGCCGAAGGGCTGGGCAAGGGCTCGGTGGTGTACTTGGAGGTTTCCGAAGAGCAGACGTACAACGTGAGGGCCGTGGTTAGGAATAAGGTTGAACAGGAGGAGGGGCCGGTAGTATTTTTCGAGGCCAAGGATTATTTCCCCGGCTTGTATGAAGCCAGAAACGTTGAAATGACAGTGGTAAAGGGAAAATACAGCGGGCTTGTGGTGCCCCTTTCGGCCATTACCGAGAAGGACGGGGAGTATCTGGTGGAGGTGCTGGATGCGGACAAGACCATAACCAAAAAAGTATTGCTGAAGGGTCATGACGGCATCAGTGCGGTGGTGGAACAAACGGGCAGCTCACCGGCGATAAAGCTGTATGATAAAGTTGTGCTTGGTAAGGAAAGGGAGGACTGAAATGGGTATTGAAGGCAACCTGGAGAAGGTAAAAAGGAGGATAGAGAAAGCGGCGGCGGTCTCGGGCAGAAAACCGGAGGACATAAAGCTTGTGGCGGTTACCAAAACACTGCCCCCCGAAAGAATAAGGGAAGCAGTTGCGCTGGGCATAACCTGCGTGGGAGAGAACAGGGTGCAGGAAATGCTGGACAAGTACCAGAGACTTAATGACCTTCCTTTGGAATGGCATATGATAGGACACTTGCAAAGGAATAAGGTAAAATATATTATAGACAAGGTGACATTGATACACTCGGTGGATACCATCGAACTGGCGAAGGAGATAAACAAAAGGGCAGTACAGGCGGGCAAAAGGGCGGATGTTTTGCTGCAGGTAAACGTATCGGGGGAAGAGAGCAAATTCGGTATGGACCCGGGCGGGGTTTATGATTTCCTGGAACAGGCACGGGGCCTGGGAAATGTGCATATAAGAGGTCTTATGACCATCGCGCCGTATACCGATAACCCCGAGGAAACAAGACCGGTATTTGCAAGGCTTAAGGCAATTTTTGAAGAGATTAAGGCGGCAAAACCCCCGGGAGTGGATATGGATTACTTGTCCATGGGCATGACGGGGGACTACGTGACTGCCATCGAGGAAGGAGCGAATATAGTAAGGATTGGGACAGGGATTTTTGGCCCAAGGGGCCGGTAACAAGGAGGGTCATACATGGAAAATGGTTTATGGGCGAAAATAATGAATTTCCTAGGACTGGCGGACAACACGGAGGAAGAAAGACCGCCGGAGATAAGTGAAATGGACGAAGTGTACCCGGCTTTGCGTAAAAGGGGAAAGGTGCTGGACATACGCACCGCATCACAGGTGAAAATGGTTATTTACCAGCCCGCCGCCTTTGACCAGGCAACCGAAATATGCGATAATCTAAAAAACAGGAAACCTGTTATTGTGAACCTGGAAAAACTGGAAAACCAGGTGGCGCAGCGCATACTGGACTTTTTAAGCGGTGCGGTGTATGGGCTGGACGGTAATTTGCACAAAATATCCGGCGGCATTTTCATTGCGGCCCCCAGTAACGTGGATATTTCGGAGCATTTGAAGGACGAAATAAAGGATAAAATGATATTCAAGTGGCAAAAATAGGCCCCATGGAACGCTATCTTACCAACGCAAAAGGAGGTCAATAATGGCTCACTTAAACTGGGTGTTGAGAGTCTCCCTTAGGTATTTTTTCAACATAATAGAGCTTTTGATTTTTTTGAGAATAATACTCTCGTGGATAAGCCCCGGGTACGGGAGTCCAATAGCAAGGGCATTATACAGCGTTACCGAGCCTATCCTTTCGCCCTTTAGAAGGCTTCTTGCAAGAAGCTCTTTCGGCGGTGGGATGATTGATTTCTCGCCGATATTGGCGCTGCTTGCTATTAGAATTCTTGCACAGCCCCTGGCCTATTATATAGTCGATTTACTCACAAATCCCTGGAGGTGAAAACATGATTACCCCACTGGAAATCCAGAACAAGAAGTTTAGCAAGAAAATGAGAGGGTATGACGAAAACGAGGTGGATGAATTCCTGGACAGGCTGACCGAGGACTATGAAGCCCTTTACAGGGAGAATGCAATACTTAAGGATAGGGTACAAATCCTTGAGGATAAGATGAAGCATTATACCGATATGGAGGCCTCGCTGCAGAACGCATTGGTACTGGCCCAGACCGCAGCGGAAGAGTCGACAAAGAATGCCCAGGAAAAATGCGACCTAATGATTAAGCAGGCGGAAGAGGAGGCGCGCCGAATAATAGAAAGGGCAAATGAGAAGATTATAGACATAGAGAACCAGTACCAGGAAGCCAAAAAACAGATGTACATATTCAGGACCAGGTTTAAGACACTGCTGGAGGCGCAGCTGGAAGCGGTGGTAACCCTCTGCGACCAGTTGGAAGAATAGTAATTATTGACTAATAATCGGATATATATTATAATGCTATAAATAACTGCAAAAATGCGATGAACGAGACGAGTAGCCGTTAACTGCTTGCAGAGAGCCGCAGGAATGGTGCGATGCGGCAGCGTGTGGCGGTGAAAATCCCTCGGGAGCAGCAGGCTGAAGCACTAGTAAGCCGAGCCGGGGTTACCCGTTACAGTAAATGTAAGAGTGGGTATTACAACCAATCAGGGTGGTACCGCGGGTAATTCTCGTCCCTTTCTTTTAAGAAGGGATTTTTTATTTTAGAAGAATGGAGTGGGAGAAATAAAAAATGACTGGAGTGGTTGCAAGTGGATTATGGTAAAACGTTAAACCTGCCAAAGACAGACTTTCCTATGAGGGCAAATCTTCCTGCAAAGGAACCGGAAATGATCGAATTCTGGGAAAGGGAAGACATATACCGAAGGAATCTTGAAAAACATGCGGGGAAAAAGAAGTTTATACTACATGACGGCCCGCCCTACGCCAACGGCGACATTCACCTGGGCCAAACCCTGAACAAGATACTCAAGGATATTATTGTGAAATCCAAATCCATGGACGGATACTATGCGCCCTATGTACCGGGCTGGGATACACACGGTCTTCCCATTGAAACGCAGGCAATAAAGAAATTGGGCATAAACAGGCATGAAAAATCGATATCCGAGTTCCGCGCCCTATGCAAGGAATTCGCGCTAAAGTACGTGGACCTGCAGCGGGAGGAATTTAAAAGGCTTGGCGTCCGGGGAGACTGGGATAACCCGTACCTGACTCTCACACCGCAGTTTGAAGCCAAGCAGATAGAAGTATTCGGCGAGATGGCCAAAAAGGGGTATATCTACAAGGGGTTGAAACCGGTTTACTGGTGCCCCGACTGTGAAACGGCGCTGGCCGAGGCGGAGATCGAGTACAGCGACCACAAGACCCATTCGATATACGTGAATTTCCCGGTCAGGGATGACAAGGGCCTGTTTGTAAAGCATACCGGCAGCCTTGACAGGGTTTACGTGATAATCTGGACCACAACGCCCTGGACACTGCCGGCCAACCTGGCCATAGCCCTGAACGCTGAGCTGGAATACGTCCTTGTTGAGATGGGTGATTCCTACTTCGTGGTGGCAAAGGATAAGGCCGACGAGGTAAGGGAACTGGGGGGCTATGACCGATACAAGGTACTGGCCGAATTCACCGGCCGGCAGCTCGAGGGAATTATATGCAAGCACCCGTTTATAGACAGGGATTCGGTAATAATACTGGGGGACCACGTCACGCTGGAGCAGGGTACCGGCTGTGTCCATACCGCACCGGGCCACGGTGAGGAAGACTTTGTGATTGGTATGCAGTACAAGCTGCCGGTGCTGAACCCGGTGGACGACAAGGGTTACTTTACCGAAGAGGCGGGCAAGTACAAGGGAATGTACTACGAGAAGGCAAACGACGTAATTGTTATGGACTTGGTAGAATCGGGAGCCATGTTTGCCAATTCCACCATGATGCATTCCTACCCACACTGCTGGCGGTGCAAGGGGCCGGTAATTTTCCGGGCCACCGAGCAGTGGTTTGCCTCGGTGGAGGGCTTTAGGGAAGAGGCCCTTAAGGCTATCAAGGAAGTAAAATGGATTCCCCCCTGGGGCGAGGAAAGAATCAGCAACATGGTAAGGGACAGGGCGGACTGGTGCATTTCAAGACAGAGAGTCTGGGGAGTGCCCATTCCGATATTCTACTGCACCAAGTGCGGAAAATACCTGATAAACGACGATACCATAAACGCGGTGAAAGAGCTGTTTGCAAAGGAAGGCTCCAATGCATGGTTTGAAAAAAGTGCTGAAGAAATACTGCCCGAGGGAATAAAGTGCGATGACTGCGGTGGCGGCGGTTTCAGGAAGGAAACCGATATAATGGACGTATGGTTTGATTCCGGCTCCAGCCATGCTGCAGTGCTGGAGCCCTGGCCGGGCCTTGAATGGCCGTCCACGATGTACCTGGAGGGAAGCGACCAGCACAGGGGTTGGTTCCAGTCGTCGCTGCTTACCGCGGTAGCCACCC
>JAAYEV010000156.1 GCA_012728565.1 Clostridiales bacterium | reverse complement strand
TGAAATAATATTTTTGGGGGCCGGGTAGATGAGGATACTTCTTATAAGGAAAAGTTTGATAAAACAACTGCTGCTGGTTCTTTTGCTGGTTGCGGTTTCGGTGGTTTATACCCAGGGTTATACTCCCGGAGTAATATCGGTACTGTTCAACAACGACAGGAGACTGCCCATATACAGCGTTGAGACAGAGGAGAAAAAAGTCGCAATAAGCTTTGATGCAGCCTATGGAGACCAGTACACTCCCCAGATACTTGACATACTGGACCGGTACAATGTAAAAACCACCTTCTTCCTGGTAGGTTTTTGGATAGACAAGTACGGGGACGTGCTGGAGGAGATCCACAGAAGGGGCCACGAAATCGGGAACCACTCGACTACCCACCCCCAGATGTCAAAGCTTACCGTCGATGAGATAAAAAAGGAACTGGAAACCACCGGCGAAAAGATAAAGGCTGTTACCGGAAAGGACCCGATACTATTTCGGCCGCCCTTTGGCGATTATAACAATAGGGTTATAGAGACTGCCCAGGAGTTGGGCTACTACTGCATCCAGTGGGACGTGGATTCGCTGGACTGGAAGGAATTCGGAGTGGAGCCGGTGGTGGACAGGGTTTTAAAGAAGGTAAACAAGGGCTCAATTATACTGTTCCATAATAATGCCAAGTACGTGGCGGACTTTTTGCCCATAATACTCGACCGCCTAATTAAAGAGGGCTATGAAATTGTGCCGGTGTCCGAACTGATATTGAAAGACGGGTATTATATCGACCACACGGGCCGGCAGAGGCCCATTAATTAACAGATATTATGTAAACAAATACCTGCTGATTTAACTCCTTCCCTAAGGTATAATATCAAGGAACAAAATCCAAGTGGGGAGGGGTAATGTGCAAAGGATAATGGTTAAGAAGCTTAAAAGGCCGACTGCCGTGCTTGCCATATTGATGGTGGTGTTTGCAGCGGCTGCCCCCGAGGCCCTTGCGGCAACCGTTCACACGGTAAAGCAGGGGGACACGCTGTGGAAAATATCCCAGTGGTACGGCACAACGGTGTACGAGCTTAAAAGGGCAAACAACCATTGGAGCGATGCCATATACCCAGGCCAGAGACTGGTTATAACATGGCCCGCGACTACTGCCTCAAGGGGCGCAGCTGCGTATTCTGCAAGGATATCCGCAAGCGACATAGACCTTATGGCAAAGTTGGTATACGCCGAATCAAGGGGAGAGCCCTTTGAGGGGCAGGTGGCGGTTGCAGCGGTGGTACTCAACAGGGTAAAGGACAGCCGTTTCCCCAATACCGTGCCGGGGGTTATATACCAACCGGGCGCCTTTACACCGGTGCAAAACGGGCAGCTTTACCAAACGCCAAACGCCACTGCGTACAAAGCGGTGGATAATGCGGTTAAGGGATGGGACGCATCCGGCGGTGCGATATACTTCTTCAATCCCAATACCGCTACCTCCAGCTGGATCTGGAGCAGGCAGATAATAAAGAAAATAGGAAATCACTATTTTGCCAAATAGGTGGGTATATCCCACCTTTTTAATTATTGCATATAAGAGAAAATGACCGTCCCCCTGCTTCCCCGGGAGGGTAAAAATTCCTATATCTGCAGCTTGTATTGGAAATGGCAAAATGATAAACTAGGAAAAGTAGAGGAAATACTACAGCCGGAAAGAGTAGATGCTATGACCAGGTATGATAAAATACTAATTCTGGTTTTGGTTGCGGCGGCGGTGTTGGGGCTTTACTATACAACCGCGGTTATGCTCAGGGACGAAGGCAATTATGCTGTCATTATGGTGGACGGAAAGGAGCAGGGTCGTGTTGACCTTAAAAGTGCCAAGCCCCACGAGTTTACCGTTACCACCCACTGGGGTTATAATACGGTTGAAGTAGGCAACAATAGAATTAGAATCAAGGCCGCTTCCTGCCCCGACCAGTTATGCGTCAAGGAGGGTTGGATAAGCAGGGTAAACGAAATGTCTGTTTGCATGCCCAACAGGGTGTATATCAAGATTATGGGCCAGCAAACCGAACTGGACGACATAGCCTATTGATAGGACAAATTCCACAAGGAGGAGTAGCAGTGAGAATTAGGACAAGGAATCCATGGGTGCTGGTATTGCTGCTGATTACCGGGGCTGTAATAGGCAGTTTTTTTGGGCAGTACTTAAGCCAGTTTTTCCCGTTTTTGCGAAGCAGCTACCCGATAGGAATCAAAGAACCGCTTTTCCTTGATTTGGGTTCTCTATCCCTTGTTTTCGGTTTTGTGATAAACATAAATATCGCATCGGTTCTTGGATTAATCATTGCGATGCTTGTTTTCATAAAAATATGACTGTGGCAGGTGATTGAATGAAGAGGCTGGTGCTTGCATCCGGCTCACCCAGGAGGCAGGAAATATTAAGGCAGCTTGGCCTGGAATTCGACGTAATGATAAGTCGGACTGACGAGACGCTTACGGGGGACTGCCCGCCGGAAAAGGCTGCCATGGCATTGGCCCTGCAGAAAACAAGGGATGTGATGATGCGTATCGGGTATCCGGCCGTTATCATAGGGGCTGATACCATAGTGGTGATGGAAGGAAGAATTATGGGCAAACCCGTTAATGCCCAACAAGCTTTTGAAATGATAAGCGCCCTTTCTGGAAAACAGCATGCAGTTATTACCGGGGTTGCCGTGGCGGACAGTACCACCGGGGAAGAGAGGACCGGCTGCCAGTTGACATTGGTAAGGATGAAGGAAATCCCCCCGGACAGGATTAAAAAGTACATTGCCACTGGAGAACCCTTTGACAAGGCAGGTGCTTACGCGGTGCAGGGGAAGGCATCGGTGTTTATAGACAGCATTGACGGTTGTTACTTCAACGTGGTGGGCCTGCCGGTTGGAAAACTGGATGACATGCTGCGCTCTATGGACGTGGACTTGTTTGAATTTATTAAATCCGACAATAGTTGAGGAAGGAGTATTGTACATGGGAATATTCAGCGTTTTCTCCAGGGACATGGGGATAGATTTGGGAACAGCCAATACACTTGTATATTTAAGGGGCAAAGGAATCGTGGTGCGGGAGCCCTCGGTGGTGGCTATACAGAGTGAAACCAAAGAGGTTTTGGCGGTGGGCAGCGAGGCCAAGAATATGATTGGCAGGACCCCCGGGAACATAATAGCAATAAGGCCCATGAAGGACGGCGTAATAGCCGATTTCGACATAACCCAGAGTATGTTAAAGCATTTTATCAAAAAGGCCTATCCGAAACCGTCCATATTCAAACCGAGGGTAATAGTTTGCGTGCCTTCAGGGGTAACCGAAGTTGAAAAAAGGGCTGTGGAGGAAGCCGCCGAACAGGCGGGTGCCAAGGAGGCCTATCTTATAGAAGAGCCGATGGCCGCCGCTATTGGTTCGGAACTGCCGGTGGCGGAACCAAGGGGCAGTATGATAGTGGATATAGGCGGGGGGACCACCGAAGTGGCGATAATCTCACTGGGGGGTATTGTGACAAGCAGGTCCATAAGGATTGGCGGCGACGAGCTTGATGAAGCCATTGTACAGTATGTAAAGAGGCAGTATAACCTTCTTATTGGCGAAAGGACCGCGGAAGAGGTCAAGTTAACGGTGGGGTCCGCCTTCCCGGTGAACGATGACCTTAGCATGGAAATAAAAGGCCGGGACCTGGTAACCGGGCTGCCCAAAACCGTCAGGGTTTCATCCGAAGAAATCAGGGAAGCCATTGCAGAGCCGGTGAACAGTATCATGGAAGCCATAAAGTTTACGCTGGAAAAGACCCCTCCAGAGCTGGCCGCGGACATAATGGACAAGGGGTTGGTACTCACCGGCGGCGGGGCGCTCCTTAAAGGAATGGACAAAAGGGTGAAGGAAGAAACCGGTATGCCGGTAAACATTGCAGAAAACCCTCTTGACTGCGTTGTTATGGGTACCGGTAAAGCTTTGGAAGAATTACATCTATTAAGAAGGGTGCTGGTTTCCACAAAGAAAAGCAAGTAAGAAGAGGGGGGGAGCAATGGTCAGGTTCTATAAAAACAGGTCGATAATAATGGTAGCAGTGGCTGCTATCATTATTATTGTTATTATTGCCCTAACCTCCATGGATAGGGGCCAGGTTTCCGGGTTGGAGAGCATAGTGGGGATTATAATAAGACCGGCTACACAGGCCCTAACAAGGGTGGTTGATTCCATACGCAGCTCCATAGCGGGACTGGCCGAGATAGGAAGCCTCAAAAATACAAATCAGATGCTGAACCAGCAGCTAATAGCGCTACGGGCCCAGGTCAGGGAAATCGAGGCCCTCAGGCAGGAAAACCAAAGGCTGAGGGAAATGCTTGACTTCAAAAATACCCACCCCGAGTTTGACCTTATCGGGTGCAGTATTGCCGGGAAAAGCCCGGACAATACCTCCGGCATATTCATCATCAACAAGGGTATTGAAAACGGTGTTCTTAAAAACATGCCCGTGGTTACCAGCAGGGGGCTGGTGGGCAGGGTAATTGAAACGGCAAACGGCTGGGCAAAGGTACTGCCGCTAAACGACCAGAGAAGCTCGGTGAGTATACTGGTGAACAGGACCAGGGATACCGGGATTCTTAAGGGGGACATAAGCTTTGAGCTTACCGGTTCAATCTCCCCCGAAGCGGCGATTGTTGAGGGCGACGACGTGGTCACATCAGGCATGGGCGGAGTTTATCCCAAGGGCCTTTATGTAGGCAAAATAACCGGTATAAGCACCGGGGAGAGCCAGCTTCTGAAAACCATAAGGGTTGAGCCCGCCGTGGATTTTGATAAACTGGAGGAAGTGTTTGTTCTAAGACACGTGGAGGAACTTCCCTTTGAAGGAGAGACGATAGATTGAGCTGGTGGGTCATCGCACTGATGCTGCTTGTTAACTTCATACTGCAGTCCACGGTGTTCCAATATATCGCAATAATGGACATAATGCCGGATTTCGCCCTTGTCATAGTTGTTGCAGTGAGTATCCTAATAGGGAACCGGCGGGGAGCAGTGGTCGGTGCAACCGCCGGGATAATACAGGATATTGTATATGGAAAACCCGTAGGAATAACGGCCCTATCGTACATGCTGGCCGGTTACATTGTAGGAGAATACAGCGGCAGAGTATTCAAGGAACGCCTGGTGGTGCCGGTGTTTTTTACCGCCGGAGCGACACTTTTAAAATATTTTATAAGTATCTTCTTTAATTATGTGCTGGGGGTTCCAACCGGCATACCTGTGTACATAAGGCATTATATTCCCGTTGAGCTTATATACAACTGTGCTGTTTCCGCCCTTTTGTACAGGGCGCTGTACCTGGTCTTGAACAGGAGTACTACGCTGCCAAGGGTTAGGGCCAAAAAGAGAAGGTAATTAAAAGGTGGTGCCGCAATGGTCTGGAAAAAGCTAAAGGACAGGAACAACGTAATAGCGCTTCTTTTGGCCGTCATTGCCGTAGTTCTTGTTTTCAGGCTGATACAGCTCCAGATAGTAAGCGGCGAATACTACAGCGACCTGTCGGAAAACAAGCGTATAAGGAATATCTCTGTGGATGCTCCGAGGGGGTTATTCCTCGACCGGTACGGCAGGGAAATCGCCGGCAACCGGCCGGGATACGTGGTTGAAATCATAAAGACCGAGATAGTGGAGGAAAAGATAAGTGATGTTGCCCAGGACCTTGTCCGGATATTGGACAGCAACGGGGAGCATATCAGGATAGAATTTGTCATTGCGGCGGACCCGGTACGGTTTGTTTTTGACAGCTGGGAAAAGGAAACGGAATGGAAAAAAAAGAATAAGATACCCGAGGAGAGCAGTGCGGCACAGACCCTTGCGCTTCTTAGGGAGAAATTCGGAATATCCCCGGACCTGCCGGATGCGCTGGCGGTACAAGCCCTTGCAATACTGTACAAAATCGGTGAGCAGAGCTACCTTGCTTACCAGCCCCTTGAGATTGCAAGGGATGTATCCATGCTGACGGTTGCACAGATAGAGGAAAGGCACCTTGACCTGCCGGGGGTCAACGTGGAGGTAAAGCCCATAAGGTATTACAGGGAAGGCAGCCTGGCCGCCCACGTCCTGGGATACATGGGAAGCATAAACCAGGAAGAACTGGAATTATTGGGCGATAAGGGGTACACCCAGAACGACATAATTGGTAAATCCGGCCTCGAAAAGGTCCTTGAAGAAGAACTCAAGGGTATAAACGGCGCCAAGCAGGTGGAGGTAAACTCGGTGGGCCGGCTTATAAGCACATTGGGGGAGAAGCCCTCAATACCCGGCAACAACGTGTTTCTTACGCTGGATATGCGTCTGCAGCAGACCGCGGAGAGGGCCTTAAGGGAGACCATGGAAAGAATACAAGCCGGTGAAATGGGGACCAAGTACCCCAATGCAAAATCGGGGGCGGCGGTGGCCATTGATGTTAACACCGGCGAAGTGCTGGCCATGGCAAGCTATCCTTCCTACGACCCCAACCTTTTTGCAACCGGGATTTCCCGCGAGGACTGGGAGGCTTTAAACCCGAAGTCCAATGACCCGCTGGAACCGCGGCCGCTGTATAATAACGCCATCCAGGCCGCGATACCGCCGGGGTCCACCTTCAAGATGGCGGTGGCCGCTGCCGCCCTTGAGGAAGGCGTGATAACTCCAAAGACAATCATTGTCGACAGGGGAGTATACAGGGTAATACCGGGGGCCAGCCCCGCATGCTGGATATGGAACCAGAACCGCACCACCCATGGACCGGAAAACGTTGTGGAAGCCATAAAGGATTCGTGCAACTACTTTTTCTATGAAGTAAGCAGGCTGCTGGGGATTGACAAGCTGGAGGAATACGCGCGGAAGTTTGGGTTGGGTCAGAAAACCGGCATCGAGCTTACGGGAGAATCGGCGGGTATTGTGGCGGGACCGACCTACAAGACTGAAGTTTGGAAAAACGTAATAAAAAGATACATGACCGACACGATGGGTGTCAAGGACCAGCAAGTAATAGACAGGGTATACGGCCTTCTTAACGTTCAGTTTAATACATGGACACAGATGCGCAGGGCGCTGGAGGACATAGGAATAAGGGAGACCGAGCATATAAACAAGCTTATTAGCTATATTAATGCCAGCAAATGGACCGCAGGACAGACCCTCAGTGCGGCCATAGGCCAGGGCGAACATATGTATACACCGCTGCAGATTGCAAATTATATAGCCACCATTGCAAACGGGGGTACCAGGTACAAACCGCACCTGGTAAAAAAAATATACGACCAGCGGACAGGGGAGTACAGGGATATTCAGCCGGAGGTGCTGGACAGGATAGACATTTCGCCGGAAAACCTAAAGGCGATATTCGACGGTATGCTGGCGGTTACAAAGCCCGGGGGAACCGCGGGCTCCGCTTTCCGGGACACAAAGGTTAATATCGCCGGCAAGACCGGTACCGCGCAGAACCCTGGCTATGACGGCTACGCATGGTTCGCGGGCTTTGCGCCCTATGAAAACCCGCAGATAGCGGTGGCGGTGGTAATAATACAGGGCGGCTCCGGTAACTATTCATCCCCGGTGGCAAAGGCAATAATAGAAGAATACCTTAAAATCAACAGCTCCGGAGCCCGGATG
>JAAYEV010000155.1 GCA_012728565.1 Clostridiales bacterium | reverse complement strand
GCACATGGGCTCGTCCATTACGAGGAAAAGGAGCCTGCCGCTGCTTTTAACAACCGGCCTTGTTCTGGGCTTTTTCATAAACATAGCCGAGCCCGACCTAATGGTCCTGGCCAAGCAGGTCCAGCAGGTCACCTCCGGCGCGATATCGCAGTGGGCGCTGCTGGTGGTGGTTTCGATAGGAATAGGAATAATGGTGGCCCTGGGCCTTTTAAGGATCGTGTTTAAGATATCTTTAAGCAAGCTTCTGACCATACTCTACGCAATAATCTTTATACTGGTGATATTCTCTCCAAAACTATTCCTTGGCATTGCCTTTGATTCCGGTGCGGCGACAACCGGGTCCATGACGGTACCCTTCATACTGGCCTTGGGCCTTGGCGTGGCGTCCACCGAGGGCGGAAGGCAGTCGGAGGAGGACAGTTTCGGCCTGCTGGGCATAGCCTCTGCGGGGCCCATGCTGGCGGTACTATCCATGGGCATAATTTCGGGGATTAAATCGCTGGCCGGCGGCATACCGCCAGCCCCGGACGGCGGCCGGGGCATACTGTATCCGTTCCTTGAGAGTATTCCCAGGATATCCGCTGAAGTTTTCCTTGCCCTTATACCTATTATAGTTATGTTTTTCATTTTCCAGGCAACCCTCATTAAACTTGGCAGGGCACCGCTTGTTAAAATCATAAAGGGCCTGGTTTACACCTTTACGGGATTTGTGCTGTTTCTTACCGGTGTGAACGCAGGGTTCATGGAAGCCGGGACCGCTGTTGGATATGCGGTCGCATCCTTCGGGAAAAACTGGATAGTTATTGTGACCGGGTTTTTGCTCGGGTTTACGGTGGTGCTTGCCGAGCCCGCGGTGTACGTATTAAACGAGCAGATTGAAGAGGTCACAAGCGGGCATATTAGGAAAAGGAACATACTGTATTCGCTGTCAATAGGCGTTGCCATAGCCGTATCGCTGTCGATGGCAAGAATCCTCATCCCGGGCATGCAGCTTTGGCACCTCCTGGTGCCGGGGTATATAATAGCGATAACGCTGTCCTATTTCGCGCCCAGGCTGTTCGTGGGGATTGCCTTTGACTCCGGGGGAGTGGCCTCGGGCCCGATGGCCGCGACCTTTATACTGGCCTTTGCCCAGGGGGTGGCCGAAGCCACGCCGGGGGCCGATGTATTGATGGAGGGTTTTGGAGTAATAGCCATGGTGGCCCTGACACCGCTTATAGCCATACAGGTATTGGGGCTTTTGTACAAACAGAAGGCGTTGAAAAGGAGTTGATATGGATGCAAAATCCCGCCGGCGGTTATGAATATGTGATAAACTTGGTTATTGTCGAGTTCGGGATGGGCAGCAGGATACTGGAGGAAGCGAAAAAGGCCGGTGTGACCGGGGGCACCATTTTCCTTGGCCGGGGCACCGTAAGGAACCCCATATTAAAGGCGCTGGGCCTTGACGAGGCAAGGAAAGAGATTGTTTTAATGGTAACGCCCCACGACCTGCAGGACGGTATCCATGACCACCTGACGGAAAAATTCCAGATGGAAAAGCCAAATCACGGGATAATCGTGACAATGCCGCTAAAAAGGGTATACGGGCTGCACGATTTAACCCGAAAAGATTCGCGAAGGGGAGGAAGTAGCATGGACTACGAAGTAATCTTCACCGTGGTGGAAAAGGGCCTGGGCCAGGAAGTGGTGGATGCTGCAACAAAGGCGGGCTCAACCGGCGCCACCATCATCAATGCCAGAGGCTCTGGCATACACGAGTGCACCAAGTTCTTTGCGATGAACATAGAGCCGGAGAAGGAAATAGTGATGATAATAATAGAAAGGGACAAGGCCGAGGGTATAGTAAATGCCATACGGGACGCCATGCGTATCGACGACCCCGGCAAGGGCATACTGTTTTCCATGGACGTAAACCGCGTAACCGGGCTGATGGGCGGGAAGCAGCAGTAGTAGTTATGAATCCTAAAAGGGATATTCCAAAACATTGTTACAAGCATATTACAAATACGTTACAATATACTGCCAATTATTGACCCGCCAAATACCCGGTGCTATAATTAGCTGTAGAATGCAGGGGAGGTATGTGCCCCCTCCTGCATGCTAATAAGCAAATCACCGGCCATAACCGCTAAAGAGGAAGGAAACCGGTGGTCCGGTGAGGGTAGTACATAACTACCGAGCATAAGTTTCCTTCCAAAATAAAAATTCAAAAGGAGGAAAAGAAAGCATGAAGAAAATTCTTGCACTGGTACTAGCTCTTACGCTAGCGCTGGGTACATTCAGCTTTGCGGCTGCAGCGCCTGAAGACGTTGTAGGCACAGACTACGAAGATGCAGTTAACAAGCTGGTGTATCTTGGCATCATTGCCGGTTTCCCGGATGGTACCTACAGACCGGCAGAGCCTGTTACAAGGGCACAGTTTGCTAAGATTATAGTGACAGCCCTTGGAGTAGGCGAAGCAGCCCAGTACGCTGCCGGCGCGACAAAATTTGCCGATGTTCCCGCTGACCACTGGGCAACAGGGTACATCAATGTAGCAGCAGACCTGGGTATTATCGTCGGTTATCCGGACGGAACCTTCCTGCCGGAGAACCAAGTAAGCTATGCCGAAGCTATCAAGATGATAGTGGCAGCCCTCGGGTACACCCCGAAAGCTGAGCAGATGGGCGGATATCCCGGCGGGTATCTTGCAATAGCTGCCGAGAAAGAAATCTCCGACGGTGTTACTGTAATAAACAACATGGCAGCGAACCGCGGCGATATTGCACTTATGATAGACAACGCCCTG
>JAAYEV010000154.1 GCA_012728565.1 Clostridiales bacterium | reverse complement strand
ATAAGGGACATCATGGCGACAAGGGAAGAGCTGCAGGGTATAAGGGACATCATGGCGACAAGGGAAGAGCTGCAGGGAATAAGGGATAGCATGGCGACAAAGTATGATATTATCAGGCTGGAAAATAAAATGGATACAAATCATAAAGCCTTATATGACGGATATAAATTGACCTATGAAAAGGTATGCTCTCTTGAAAAAAAGGTGGACGAGATCGACAAAAAGGTGGAAAGACATGACGTTGAAATAAGAGTCATAAGGGGAGCAGAATAATTTTATGATGACAAAGGGGACACTCCTTCGATTTGAAGCATAGCTTTGAGGAAGAAGGAATGTCCCTTTTCTTATTATGCCAGAAAATACAGTGTTCCTACAACATTATACAATTGACATGGACAGGCGGCAGGTAATATAATTAGCATTGACCGACCAGCCGGTCGGTTGAAATCGGGTGGTACAATATGGAGGGATTTTGGTGGCACGTATAAAGAAAAAGTACATAATAACTGCGGCGATAGTAATAGCGGCACTGGTTTTGGGTATTTCTTTTATAAACAGGCCAAAGACCGTTGATACCGGCGCTGTGGGGGACACGGGCGGGACGCCGGTGGAAACGGCATTTGTCCAAAAAGGTGATATTGCCTCGGTGTCGGCCATCTCCGGAAAGCTGGAGGCGCTGCACCAGGTAAACGTTGTCGCAAAGGTGACCGGCAAGGTGAAGGAGATTACCTCGCAGGTTGGGCAGCCCATAAAGAAGGGTGAGGCCATATTTGTAATAGACGATACCGATATCAAGTCACAGCTTGACCAGGCCCAGGCGGCCCTTTCGATGGCGGAGGCAAACTACCGCCAGAACAGGGAGCGGTTTGAAAACGCGAAAAAGGACCTGGAGCGGGGCGAAATGCTGTTTAAGGAAGGGGCCATATCCGAACAGGCGCTGGAGCAGATGAGGGCCGCCGCATCCGATGCGGGGCTGCAGGTACTGGAAGCCCAGCTTGCCCAGGCGAGAGCTTCCTACGACATGGCCCTTAAGCAGTACAAGGAATGCTGGGTCGCATCACCCATTGACGGTACCGTGGCCTATATAAACGTGGGCGTCGGGGAGACGGTGTCGCCGGGCGTGCCGGTGGCGATGGTGGTGGACATGTCGGCGGTTGTGCTTAAAGGGTCCATAGGCGAGAGCCTAATAAACCAGGTGGAAAAGCAGGGCAGTATAGATGTGCGGATACCCTCGGCGGGGGATACGCCCTTTACCGGTACCATAACGGAAATAAGCCCGGCGGCGGACTTAAGGACCGGGCTGTTCGGGCTGAAGGTTTTGATACAAAACCCCGACGGGGTGATAAAGCCCGGTATGTTTGCCGAGGCGGACCTGGTTAAGGATTCAAAGAAGGATACATTATTTATACCCTCGGCGGCGGTTATTTCCAAGAACGGGGAGAAGTATGTTTACGTAGTTGCGGACGGCAAGGCGGTTTACAGGGAAGTTGCCACCGGCATAACCGGTGACGGCATCGTGGAGATACTAAGCGGTGTGAAAGAGGGGGAAGAGGTAATAGTAAGGGGTCAGCATTATTTAAGCGACGGTGAAACGGTGCGCGTAGTGAGGGGTGACGGTCAATGAAAATCTCCGCAATGGCAATAAAAAGGCCCGTCACCACCGCCATGTGCGTGCTGATAGTGATAATCCTAGGTGCTGTATCCTTCGGCGGCCTGGGCCTTGACCTTCTGCCCGATATAACCTTTCCGATGGCCGTTGTATCGGTGAGCTATTCCGGCGCCGGGCCCATGGAGGTGGAGTCGCTGGTTACAAGGCCGCTGGAGTCGGTCCTCAGCACCGTGTCAAATATTAAGTCCATACACTCGGTTTCGGGGGAAGGAAACGCCACCGTCATGGTGGAGTTTGCCAGCGGTACCGATATGGACTTTGCAGCCCTTGACATGCGCGAGAAGGTGGACATGATAAAGGGAATGCTGCCGGAGGGGACCGGGGCGCCATTGATACTGAAGATGGACCCCAACATGATACCGATAGTGGAGATGGCCATAACCAACGACGGCGACCTGGCCAGCCTTAAGTCCCTTGTGGACGACAATGTAGTGCCCAGGATAGAGCGGCTGGAGGGCGTGGCCGTTGTGGATATCTACGGCGGCAGGGAGCGGGAGATAAGGGTGGGGGTATACCCCGAAAGGCTTCAGGGCTACGGACTTACACTGGCCCATATAGTCCAGGCCTTAAGGCTTGAGAACCTTAACCTACCCGGCGGCAGCGTGGACGATGGGAACAAGAGGTATATACTGAGGACCACCGGCGAGTTCCAGAGCGTTGAGGAGATAGGCGAAATACCCATAGCCCTGCCCGCCGGCGGCGTGATAATGTTAAGAGAAGTAGCGGATATAGAGGATACCTTCAAGGAGACCACCACCGTTATGACCGCCAACGGAAGGAATTCCATAGACCTGAGCGTCAGGAAGGAAAGCACCGCCAACTCGGTACAGGTTGCCCGGAGGGTAAACGCCGAGATGGAAAGGATAAAAAAGGACTTCCCCGGCATCGAGGTTAAGACCATTGTGGATACCTCGGTTTTCATACAAAAGACCATAGACAACGTGACCGAAATGGCGGTGATGGGTGGACTTCTGGCCATTGCCGTTCTGTACCTGTTTTTGAGGAATTTCAGGTCCACGCTCATAATAGGCGTGGCGATACCAATATCCATAATAGCCACCTTTACGCTTATGTACTTCAACGGGCTGACGCTGAACATGGTCTCCCTCGGCGGCCTTGCGCTGGGGGTGGGAATGCTGGTTGACAACTCCATAGTGGTGCTGGAGAACATATTCCGGTACCGGCAGGAGGGCTATAATAGGCTGGACGCCGCCCGGGAGGGCAGCGACGAGATTTCCATGGCGGTTGTGGCGTCCACGCTGACCACGGTGGCGGTCTTTGTGCCGGTGGTATTCGTAGAGGGTATTGCCGCCGAGGTGTTCAGGGAGATGGCGCTTACCGTTTCCTT
>JAAYEV010000153.1 GCA_012728565.1 Clostridiales bacterium | reverse complement strand
TTTAAAATGACCTTCGGAAATACAATCATTGTAATTGAAGGCCAGTCCACCGCCTTTGTCTGCTCCACCGTTGACCTGAAGACTCGGGCCATCACCGAGCCCAGTGCCGAGACAAACATCCGGGGACCCAGGGAGGGATTTGTTGAAAGCCTGTGTGTAAACATTACCCTTATTAGACGCAAGATACGGGTACCCCACCTGTGGATAGAAACCCTTGAGATAGGGAGCCTCACCAAAACATTGGTGGCCTTTGCATACATAAAGGGACTGGCCGATGAAAAAATGCTGGAAGAGCTTCGCAGCCGCCTTAAGAGAATCGATACCGATACCATCCTTGAAAGCGGGCATGTTGAACAGTACATAGAGGACCAACCCTTTACGCCGTTCCCCCTCACGCTGAGGACAGAAAGGCCGGACAATGCATGCAGCGCTTTACTGTCCGGCAGGGTGGTCATTATTACAAGCGGTTCTCCCCATGTACTTATTCTCCCGGCACAATTTCCTATGTTTTTTCAAGCCTCCGACGACTATTACGAAAAACCGCCGCTGGGGAGCTTTATCAGGATACTGCGATGGATGGGTGCTATAATATCGGTTTTTTTGCCCGGCTTCTACGTGGCCATAGTCAATTTCCACCAGGAGCTCCTACCCACAGCGCTGCTGATGCGGATAACCGCCACCCGGGAGGGGGTCCCCTTCCCGGTGGTGGCGGAGGTCCTTATAATGGAGGTGCTTTTTGAAATACTGAGGGAGGCGGGCATACGGCTGCCGGCGGCCGTAGGCCCCGCCATTAGCATAGTGGGGGCGCTGGTGCTGGGGGAGGCGGCCATCCGGGCGGGAATGGTTTCCCCGGCGGTGGTTATAGTAATAGCCCTTACCGCCATAGCCAACTTCTCCACCCCGGTGTTCAGCATGGCCATAGCCCTAAGGACATTGAGGTTTGCCTTTACAATACTGGCGGCGGTCTTCGGCCTTTTTGGAATCCAGTTCGGGATACTGCTGCTGGTAATACACCTGTGTTCGCTGCGTTCGCTGGGAATTCCCTATATGTCACCCTTGGCTCCCCATATTCTGCCCGATATGAAGGACAACTTCCTGCTGGCACCGGTTTGGGCCAGGACCACCCGGCCCAAAATATTGGGCCGGCGGGAACCCGGAAGGCAAAGACCCGGGCAAATGCCCCACCCTGGAAAACACAGCTCGGAGGATATAAAGGGAGGGAACCAAGATAAAAACAGATAATTTCCCAAAAGCCACCACCGAAAAGATTGCCAACCGCCAGCTCTTGTACATGCTGTTTATGATGCGCACCACCGTAGTTATAGCTTTGCTGCCTGTACTGACCTCCGCGGATGCGCTGCAGGACGCCTGGGCCTCCGCCATAGTATCCTTTTTTGGCGCCTCACTATTGATAGCAGTGATTGCCGGCCTTGGGGTCAGGTTCCCGGACCTTACCATTGTGGAATACGCCCAAAAGCTTATTGGGAAATGGCCGGGTAAAGCGGTATGCCTTATTATAATGTGGGCTTTTTTGGTGATTGCCGCCACCGACACCAGGATTTACTCCGAAGCCCTGGTAATAGGATTCCTGACCGAGACTCCCATTCCCTTTATCATTTTTTCAATGGTGATAACCGGTTCGGTGGCAGCCTATTCGGGCCTGGAAGTAATAGGCCGGTCGGCGGATTTGCTGTTCCCAATCTTTGTAGTGATGATAGTTGTGAGCCTTGCCTTTACGATTCCCGATGCGATAACCATGGGAAGCAACCTTGAACCGGTGCTGGCACGGGGCATAGGGCCGGTGCTGCGGGGCAGCATTATATCCACAGTAGTAATAGCCCAGTACCTGTGCCTCACCATGATACTTCCCGCCACAAACCAGCCGAAGAAAGCCCTGGGCACGGCACTGTGGGCCCTGGCCGGTTCCACCGTGGTGCTGGTATTAGTCACGCTGGCTGTAACCGCAATACTGGGGCCCGACCATGGTTCGCGGGTGGTTTTCCCATTCTTTAGCATGGTAAGGGCTATTTATATAAGTGTATTCCTTGAAAGGGTCGAGATGTTAGCACTGTTCGCCTGGGGCTTCGGAGTCTTTATCGGCGTATCGGTATTTATGTACTGCGGGTCAAGGGCCCTGGCCCAAGTGCTGGGACTTGATGATTACCGTCCCCTTATAGGCCCCCTTGCGGTAATATGGGGCACCTTTTCCGTGCATTCCTACCAAAACTTGTTTCAGCTTAGAACTTTTTTTCAACCAAAAATCGGCGGCCCCTACGTCCTCTCCTGGATACTGGTGCCCATGGGAATCCTATGGGCGGCTTACGGAATCCGCCGCCTGGTTGGGGGTAAACCGGATGAGGAATAAAGCCGCCGCCATAATAATTATCATTATAATAGTATTATCCCTTTCGGGTTGCTGGAACCGCCGGGACCCGGAAAACCTGGCCCTGGTCCTGGCCACCGCCTTTGATAGGGACCGGGAAACCGGCATGTACCATGTAACAACCCAGATAGCCAATCCCCTGGCCATGGGTGGGCAGGACGCCAGCCAGGGAAGCGGCGGTGATAAGAAACCCTTCTGGACTCTGACGGCCAGCGGGCAGCTTTCATACCAGGCTATGCGAAACTTAACCAAGGGGATAAGCCGCGAGTTCTTCTGGGCTCACAACCGGGTTTTCGTATTTTCCGAAGAGCTGGCCAGAAGCGGTATTTATCCCGTCATGGATATGGTGGAGAGAGAGCGCCAGATCCGGACCAGCGGCCATGTGGTGGTGGCCGACGGTGATGTCAAAAAACTTATGGAGGCTGAGTTCCCGCTGGAGGAGACCGGTGCCAGGGGGCTGGACAGGCAGATCACAACCATCCGTTACGAGCGCTCCCCTTTCCCGGTAAAGTCCATGAACGAACTGTACACCGTCCTTGCCCAGCCTGGCAGGGAGATGTTTATAGGCAGGGTTAAGGTACTGGAAAACACGCAGCAGGACCAGTCAGAGCAAGGTGCAGGCGGGACGGCCTCTTCCCCGCCGGTTATTATTGGCGGCGGTGCAGTGTTCAAAGGGGACAAGATGGTGGGATGGGCCGATGAACAGCAGACCATAGGGTGGGCCTATGCCACCGGCAGGGTATTTCGTTCAGCCCTTTATATTAAGGACCCCATCGATGATACAACCCCCTTGGGAATAGGTGTTTACAACTTGAAAAGCAAAATGCGGCCTATATTTGAAAACGGCCGCCTGCGCATAGAGATGGATATTAGCGCCTTTGGAATACTGCTTGACATTCCCGTCTATAGGCACCTTAGTATCGATAGCAGTTATATAACATCCCTTGAACAAAGGGGCGCCCAGGCCATCCGGGATGCTGTCCATTCAACCATAGCCCTGTCCAGGGAGCTGGACTCGGATATAATAGGGTTTGGAAACCTCGTATACCGAAAACTTCCCGGCCTTTGGGCACAGATAGAAGACAGGTGGTACGAGGTTTTCCGAGATATTGAAATAAATGTCCAGGCGGAAATGAACCTAAGGCGGACCGGTTTTCTGACAAGCCCGCTGGAGACCGAAAAGAGGAGGTAGAGGCATGATTCTGGTATGGACCGGCATGGTTATTATAGCCCTTTTGCAAGTACCCATTTTGATTCACAAAAAACAGTGGAAAGAGCTTGCAGCTTTTTCCATTTTTTGGCTCGCCGCCGGTGTATATGCATCCCTTATCCTGGGGACTTTTATCGGTGATTTGGCCATACCCAACATTACCGAGTATCTCATACGCTTCTTCTCCGCCCTTTACGAACAAATATAATCATGTAATCATGGGTAATCATGGGGACGGTTCTAATCATGGGGACGGTTCTATTGATTAGGTGATAATGGGGCAAGACTCAATCTCTTATTCAAAGGGTGCCGCAGCCGGCACCCTTTTTTTATCGTTTTGCCTTGTCGTAGGGCTCCCCAGCCGCCCGGGGCGCCTGGGAATACTTCGAGGATAACACGAGAACCGCCAGCGTTACAATGTAAGGAAAGTTTTTCAGCAAAATCCCCGGTATGCCGGAGAGGGCCGGTATCACTTGGGATACGTTGGCTATGGTGCTGGCAAAGCCGAAGAAAAGGGTTGCCCCCAGCACCCCCAGCGGTTTCCACTGGCCGAATATCAAGGCCGCAAGGGCGAGGAACCCAAGCCCCGAAACGGTGCCGGTAAACTCACCGGAATAGGTGACAAGTATAATGGCGCCGCCAAGGCCTGCAAAGGCGCCGGATACCATAACCGCTATATACCTCATTTTATACACATTTATACCCGCCGAATCCGCCGCCTGGGGATGCTCCCCGCAGGCCCGCAGCCGCAACCCGAAGGCCGTCCTGTACAGTATAAACCACGAAACGGCAAGCAGCGCCAGCACCAGCCAGGTGGTGGCATAAACCTGGGTGAAGAAAAGTCTGCCTACAATGGGTATATCCGAAAGAACCGGGACGTCCCTACGTATAAGCCCGTGCACAATAAGGATGTTGCCGCTGCCGGTTATGTTCCTTGCCAGGAATACCGTAAGGGCCCCGGCAATCATGTTTATTGCCGTCCCGCTTATAACCTGGTTGGCGTTAAGGCTTATACAGGCAAAGGCATGCAGCAGCGAAAACAGTGCACCGGCTATGAAAGCCGCCAAAAGGCCCAGCCATATGGAAATCCCCGGCATGTTAAGCTCCAGCTTTGATATTACCAGCGCGCCGGTGAAAAAACCTACCACCATCAGCCCCTCAAGGCCTATGTTTACAATGCCGCTTCGTTCGCTGTAAAGTCCCCCCAGGGCTGTTATCAAAAGGGGAATGGTAAAGGCCATCGCATAGGGAAATACCTGAACGATAATGGTCCACATGCTATTTCACACCCCCCGCTTTCCTTTTCAGCCTTTCCCAGTTTCTTTCTATCAACACGCTGGTGGCTGAAAAATAGATTATAGTCGCTATTATTGTGTCCGCTATTTCGGGAGGAATCCTTGTCATCGCGTTCATAAAACCCTTGCCCGAATGGAGCAGGCCAAAGAAGAGGGCAGCGCCGAACACTCCCCAGGGTGAGTTCCCGCCCAGCAGCGAAACGGCTATACCGTCAAAACCCTGGGTGGGCAAAACTCCAATCTGTATATTTGAGGCATAGCCCACGTAAAAGGTGGCACCCGCAAGCCCCGAGAGGGCGCCGGCAATCATCATGGACATTATTATGCTCCGGTCGGCCTTTATACCGGCGTATTCCGCCGCATGCCGGTTAAAACCTACCGCCTTCAGTTCATATCCAAAAGTGGTCCTGTCTATGATAAACGCTATCACAATTACCGAAATAACCGCAAGAAAAAGGCCGAGGTTAATGTAGGAGCCGTTGAACAGGTCAGTGAGCCATTCCACTTTCAGAGATGCGGCATCCGGTATCTTTCTCGACTCGGTTTCCAGGTAGGCTCCCTTAAAATAGGCCGGCACCACGTAGTAAACCGTCCAGTAGGCAATCCAGTTCATCATTATGGTGGCTACCACCTCGTGTACGTTGAATTTTGCCTTCAAAAGGCCGGGCACCAGCCCCCATGCCGCGCCCCCCAGGATGGCCGCCGCCACCATAACGGTAAGAAGCAGCGGTTTTGGAAGCACAAGGGTAAGCCCGACGGCGGTGGCGCACAGACCGCCCATAAGCATCTGCCCTGCGGCGCCAATATTGAAAAGCCCCGTCCTGAAGGCAAAGGCCACCGAAAGGCCGGTCAGTATTAATGGAGTGGCGGTGGCCAATGTGTTGCCCACCCGTTCAATTGACATAACCCCGCCCCGGAAAAGGTATACATAACCCGAAATGGGATGTCTGCCTATCAAAGCCATAAGAACAGCCCCCGCCAAAAGTCCCAGAACCACTGCCACCAACGCCGTTACAAAGTCCCTGCCAATAAACCTTTTCAAGTTCAAGCGGTCTCACCCCTTTTAACGCCGGCCATCATAAGCCCTACCTCGTTTTCGCTTACTTTGCTTGCGTCCACTATGTCTATTATTTCACCGCCGTGTATCACGGCTATCCGGTCGGAAAGGTTCAAGATTTCGTCAAGCTCCAGCGAAACCAGCAGCACCGCCTTGCCGCTGTCCCGCTGCTCCACAATGCGCTTGTGTATATATTCAATGGCCCCCACGTCAAGTCCCCTGGTAGGCTGAACTGCTATTAAAAGGTCGGGGTCATGGTCAATTTCTCTCCCCACTATAGTTTTTTGCTGGTTGCCCCCTGACAGGGACCGGGCGGAAGCCGCCGGGCCCTGACCCGAGCGCACGTCAAACTGTTCCATTACCCTTTTTGCATGCTCCCGTATGGCAGCACCGTTTAACAGCCCGTTTTTGGAAAAGGGCTCATTGTAATAAACCTTAAGCATCAGGTTGTTCTCTATGGAATAATCCAGTATCAAGCCGTGCTTGTGACGGTCTTCGGGTATGTATGCCATCTTGGCCTTAATACGTTCTCGAACCGGCATATTGGTAATATCGGTTCCCTTTAGAAATAT
>JAAYEV010000152.1 GCA_012728565.1 Clostridiales bacterium | reverse complement strand
CTTTACAGCCCAGACGGAACTTGCGGTAATGGAGATGCTCCGGTTTTTGGAGCAGCAGGGGATGCTGGAAGTCAAAATAGGCGAATACGGCAAGCTGCACATAAAACTCAACGCCCAAAAAGTCCCCAAGGCCAAACTCCCGCCACCCTTAATAGCTCTTTTGAGCGAAACCAACGCCTACCGCCGCCACATGAACCGCCACACCTGACAAGGGGACGCTTCGTCTGCCAGGTTTCACCTAGCAAACGAAGCGGCCCTTTTTGTCGTGTCACTGTATATATTGCAGCCATGTATCGATGTGATATAATAAAATCAGGCGGGGATAGTGTGAAATATATGCAGGAGAGGATATTGGAAAATGAAAGAATCTAATCAGTATAATTATTATTCTAAAATAAAAGAATATAGGATGGCGAAAAACTTAACGATTAAGGAACTCGCGGAAAAAGCGAATATAACATCTTCAATGCTAAGCCAGATAGAGCGGGGGTTGGCCAATCCTTCCATAAATACCATGAAGCTGATTGCTCAGGCATTGGATACGCCTCTTTTTAAATTCTTCATGGAAAACAATAACATATCGAATCAGGTGGTTACTCCGGAGAGGCGCAAGCGGATATCTTTACCCGGTGAAGATGGCGTAATTTATGAGCTTTTAACTCCTGATTTGACGGGAAGTATAGAGTTTTGCATATTGACCCTTGCGCCCGGGAAAACTACCTCTGAAGCACCGATGGGTCATGAGGGTGAAGAAGTTGCTTTGGTCTTATCCGGCACTACTGAACTTATATTGGAAAATGAGAAATTAACTATGAATGCCGGAGATAGCATTCGTATTCCTCCCAGGACAAATCATAAATGGTATAATCCCACAGATGAAAACATGATATTGATTTTTGCTGTATTTGTCCCCAGAAACACTTGATGACGAAATGTATAAAAAATGACAAAGGGACGTTTCGTTTGTCATTTTTTTGTAGCATATAGAGAAGGGCACTATATTTTTACTGGAAGCCAAATCAGTATTATCAAAAAAGGGAAAAGAAGGTGCTCACAATTGTTTGAAAGAAACTTTAATGAATAAGCTATTGTCATTAAATGCATCTAAACCTATAATACAATTAGGATAATTTTGGAAATATAATTTTTGGTTAAAATGAAATGAGGGTTGCTCCACGAAAGAACAGCTAGATGATGCCCAGATGAGCTTGGCAAAATCCATCCAGACTCTTTATAAAGAACGAGAACTCCTTGCAAAAGTAATAGATTTCTTCCCCTATCCCATTCAAATTTTCTCCCCTGATGGGACGGCAAGGCTAATAAACAAAGCGGCGCTGGATATGATAGGCATAAAGAGCGTGGAATCCCATGTGGGCAAATACAATGTTTTTGAGGATCCCATTTCAATGCACCCTACCAGGATATGATAAGGTATTTTAATGTTAAAGATAGAGTATACAGACCATGAGCTCAGACATTACCTACTTTCCTTTGGTAAACGCCGACGGTAAAGTAGAATATTTTGTCGCTGTTTTTATCTTCAATAGCTCGGTTTCTTTTTAGGTTCAAAGAAAAATATTTTTCGTACTGATTATGATATTCATCCTATTCTCCTATCATTACTCGATTAATTCCGGTAAGCCTACTGAGTTCCTCCTGTGTCAAGCCTATTTCTTCACATTTGGCCTTTATAGTTTGTGCGAGCTTACTGGTAGATAGAGTTTTCATGTTTTGCCTTCTTTCATTACATCATATAGTATGCCCTATGGTAATGCAGAGAAACACCGGCCATGGTATTTTTGCTGAAAAGCAGAAGCATCAGGGCTAATTATATTGCTTATTAAGACTGCAAAAATTTCATCCATGAAATCATGAATTTTATGCAAGAACCTGATATTAAGAAAATAGACGAGCTTGAGACAGGATTAAAGGGCATAACCTTCGACTTTATACTGACAATGATGCAAACCTATGTGGAGAGCCTTGATAAAGAAATAAAAGCTGATAAAAAATGGCGGAGAAAAAGGCAAATCGTCGTTGAACGAAACAACGACAAACGAGAGATCTTCACACAATTTGGGCAGTTAAAATACCATAGAACTTACTTTCATGACAAGAAAAACAATACATACGTATACCTAGCTGACGAAGCAGTTGGAATTGATTCTTATGATAGAATATCAACTACAGTAGCAGCCGAAATGGTTGAACACTCAGTCGAGACCTCATACCAAGAAAGCAGTCGTCATGTATCAGATGGGCAAATAAGCCGGCAGACCGTAATGAACAAAACGAGAAGAGTACAAGAAGAAAAACTAAAAATAAAAGTTAAAGGTCCAAAACGTAAGGTGCTAATAATCCATATAGATGCCGACGAAGATCACGTATCCTTACAAGATGGCACAAATACCATAGTCCCTCTAATCACCATATACGAAGGGACCAAGAGAACAGGAAAACGTGGTGAATGCATCAATACTCATCACATAAACGGATATGGTCAAAGCCCTGAAGAGATTTGGCTTACTGTTGCTAACTACATCTATGATAGATATGACATAGAATACCTAGAACGAATCTACATCCACGGTGACGGTGCCAACTGGATAAAAACAGGCAAACAGTGGTTACCCAAATCAAAGCTGGTATTAGATAAATACCACCTAAACCAAGCCATAATGAAGATAACAGCAGGCCAAGAGGAATACAGACAAGAAATGTTTTCAAGTATTTACAAATGTGACTTAGCTAAATTTGACGAATTAGTTTTCAAGCTTAAAAAAGGAACTCAAAACATCAAAAAGCGTAAAAGGATAAATCAATTAAAAACATATATACATAATAACTGGGAAGCCATAACCATATACAAAGAAGAGCAAGTTAGCGGTAGCTGCACAGAAGGTCATATAAGCCATGTACTCTCAAGTCGCTTTAGCAGTCGCCCCATGGGCTGGAGTAAAAATGGCCTAAAGGTCATGACCAGTCTCAGAGTTTACTGTAAAAACGGTGGCATCATAACAACAGATCATTTCGAAAAGACAGAACCCGAATACAAAATCAAAAAAGAAACAATAAGAAAAGCTAAAAAAGCCTTTAACAAAACTACATATGAAAATCTTAGCAACATACCCGCTTTCAACCTTGGCAAAAAGACTCCATTATCAGTAGCATTGAGAGCCATACAGCGCGGCGGGTATGCAATATAGACCATTTGTATCAAAAAATGGGGAGATCTTTTATTATAATTATCCTACAACAACTTGACACTATCTATTTTAAAAAAAGATTTGAAATCCCTTTCTTTTTATAGTATAATGT
>JAAYEV010000151.1 GCA_012728565.1 Clostridiales bacterium | reverse complement strand
GCTGTTCTCATCAAGGGGCCTGTACATTACAATGCTCATGGAAACCGTTTTGAACTTCGGCTCCCTGACAAGGTAAAGATTTATACCCTCCCCCAACTGCTGCCGGAAGTATACTCCTTCCATCCGATGCCCTCCTTTTTTGCTACTGTACCCTACCAATAACCTTTTAGGCTGCCTATCTATAATATTATTTTGAAATAACTTTATATTTATCCATTCACCGGGAAAATCCTTCTTAAACATGAATAAAAGCGGGGACGCCCCGCTTAATTCATTACATCCATCATTTCCAGCCTGTCAAGAAGCGCCCGGACAAGCAGGTCTCCGTCGCTCCACGGCCCGATAAAAACGGTGTCCACGTGCTGCGGCAGGTCCATATCCTCAATAATACCGGGCAGCAGCCGTTCGGTGTCAACTCCCGGGCTCTCAAAACCGGCAGCCACAATTACCAGCTTGCTAATACCGGAATCAACCAGGTAGTCCACTGCATCCTCCAATCCCGGCTTCCTGCCGCCCAAATAAGCGACCCTTATTTTCCTGCTCTCGTACCCGTTTTTCATAATGCTTTCCTTTATCTTATCGAAAAACACCCGCTCCCGGTTAACCGCCTGGGGGTATTTGTCCCGAACCTTTCTGCCGCTTCCTTTGCCCACCAGCACGACCCCCACCTGCCCCGGACTTATTTCCTGGGTTTTTTCCAGTATGCCCTGTTCGTAATAGGAAACCAGTGCGTCATGGTTCCAAAGGGGAAAGGTGAAAAGCACTTCGGCATCCACGCCGCTCTTTTTTATTATATTCAGTATCTTCGTGTCAACCACTTCCTTGTAAGGCTGTTCCACCAGCAGGTTGTTAAGGACCACAATCTTCTTGTACCCGTCGTTCAAAATACTCTCCACCGCTGTTTCTATAAAGGGAGGCCCAAACAGGTTGGCGCTGTAAAGCCTAAACTCTTCCCCCAGTTCCTCTTTTAGTTTATTGTAAAGGTTTTGACCGGCCAGTATACAATTGTTTTTGTCCATTCCTTTCAGGCTCCTTCTCAACTGGAAAGCCTTATAGGGCGTATTCCACCACCGGACGTTCTCAAGTCCCGCCTCCCGTTTTATCGCCAGCCGGTATAAAGCGCTCCGGCTGCCGTACTCGGTCATTTCTCCCGGTGAAAGGAGCAGAATAGCCGGCTCCTCTCTTACATCCGCCGGGTTTATATCCCCCGTTTTTGCCCTGCCCAGGAAGGCACACACAAAAATGCAGCACAAAAGATACCCCAGCAGTGCCACCACCAGGAATACAAGTACCGGCTGCAGTTTTTTCCGGCGCTTTTTTATAAGAAATACAAAGGCTATGAAGGATATGCATAAAAGCGCTGTGGTAACCATCTGCCAAGCCCCGTGAAATATCATGGATGCAGCAGCCAGGATACCTGAAATAAGTCCGAGCAATATCAGCCACAGGGATTCGTATCCCAAACCAAATTTCACAAAATCCCCTCCTTCCTACTAATCTTTATGCTTGCGCGTCCCAATAAATAACAAAAAAAATAAAGCCCGGAACTGGCTGGATATTCCGGGATACCCGAAGCAGCCTGGAATGTGAATAATGAATAAAAGACCAGGACTCCAAATGTTTCTGAATTCCTGGTCTTAATAAACATTTTAGGCTGTGTTGGACTTCCTAAGCTTTTATTCTTAAAGCCATGGCTTTGAACTCCTCAAGGCTTACCGAGCCTTTCTTTTGCGTACTCAAAACTTTTACCTCATTAAGCAGTGTATCAATTTTATCCTCCGGTAATTCCACGCCTACTTGGCCTAGGGCATATTCAATGGACTTCTTGCCGCTCTTTTTGCCCAGCGAAACGTCCCTCTTGCGACCAACAACTTCCGGCGCATAACCCTCTACCGACGGAGGATATGCCAGCATCTGGGCCACTACCAGCCCGCTTTCCCTGGTGAATACCATATCCCCAACCACCGGACGCATGGGTGATACGGGAACCCCTGAAATTTCCTCGACAAGCTTGCTAAGGTCATAGAGTTTATCCAGTTTTAGATTCGTTTCGATACCGTAAAGGCCATGAAGCGCGATCGCAAGTTCGGCAATATCGGCATTACCGCTTTTTTCACCCAGGCCGTTTACTGTAACATGGGCGCAGTCGGCGCCTTCTTTCAGACAGGCCAATGTACAGGCCAATGCCAATCCAAAATCATTGTGGCAGTGAACCGCAACCGGAACATCCACCCAGGACTTTGCCAGCTTTGTCAGGTAAGCCATCGCTTCCGGTGTAGCAACACCCAGCGTATCAACCAGGACTATTTCGTCAGCACCGCATTCCTTAACCGCGGTCTGGTAGGCCTTTTTTAGAAATTCAGGCTCGGAACGGGTAGCATCTACGGCAAAGAAGGCCGTATAGAGGTTTTCCTGCTTGGCAGCGCTTACTGCATCGCGAATTCTTTTCAATACTACATCTTCCGAGGCATTCCATGCTTTCATTTTATAGGGGCTTGTGTATGTTTCCAACACTGTATGCTTTACCCCGGTTTCTGCAATTATTTTTACATCGTTCACTACACAGCGGCCAAAGCCCCAGATTTCAGCGTCATTAACTTCCTTTACTATACTTGCTACTGCTGTTCTGTCCTCTTCACTGCTTGCTGCAAAACCCGCTTCTATACGGTCAACGCCTGCTTCGGCCAATGCCTTGGCAATCCTCAGCTTGTCCTCTGCATTAATGCTTACGCCGATGCTTTGCTCCCCGTCACGGAGAGTTGTGTCATAGACCTTTATTTTTTTCATACCCTTTAGTTGTTCTTTAACCTCGGGCATCTCATTATAGTTGCTGAGCCAAAAACCTTCCCTTCCCATGATATCCTTCCTCTCTTGTTTCTTATATGTTTCCTTAATTCAGAAAGTACAGCCCATTCTAGAAAACCAAGCCAAACTACATTTATACTATTCTGCTTCTAATCTCCCTGCCTTTCAATGCATCGACAACTACTTGGGATACGAATTCACTGGTCATGCTCAGAGCCCCGTCTGTAAACCCTCCCATGTGGGGAGTAAGTATAACATTCTGCAGCCCAAGAAGCGGTGATTGGGTCGGCGGTTCGGTTGAAAACACATCTATTCCGGCACCGGCTATCCTGCCCTCTTTCAAAGCCTTGTACAAGGCATCCTCGTCCACTACTCCGCCCCTTGCCGCATTTATCAGGTATGCCGTAGGCTTCATAATGCTTAACTGCTTTTCTCCTATAAGGTTCCGGGTTTCCTCCATAAGCGGCACGTGCAGGGTAACAAAATCAGATTCCTTAAGTATTTCATCAACCTCTGAACGAATGATTCCATTTGCACTTGCAAATTCTTCGTCCCAATATTTATCAAAGGCGAGGACCTTCATATTGAAGCCCTTGGCCCTTTGCGCAACACTCTTCCCAATGACGCCCAACCCGATGATGCCCAAGGTTTTGCCCCATACCGACTGTCCAAATACCTTTGGCCATTTACCCTCTCTTACTTGTCTGTCGGATTGCGGAATCTTCCGGGCTAAAGACAGCATAAGGCCAAAAACCAAATCTGCAACAGCCTCCCTGTTGGTTCCGGGTGAATTGGCAACTATAACGCCCTTTTCTTTGGCAGCATCCAGGTCTATGTTGTCAACGCCTATCCCATGCTTCACTATAACTCTTAACCTTGGCGCGGAATTGATTACTTTACCTGTAACGGGCTCCAATCCGGTAATAATTGCGACAACATCATCCAGCTGTCCAAGCAAGTCGTTTTCACCGGTTACGGGCTGCTTAACCCTTATAATCTCAAGCCCGTAGTCCTGTAGGATTTCTTCCGCCCTCTTGCTATACTTTGCAAAAGATGCATTGGTCACCAAAACTTTATCCAATGGTATCGCCTGCCTTCACACTAAGTTTTAGGTTTGCACATATGTTAATTCCTAACGCCGCCTGTCAAAGCTTCTCTAAAAAAGCATAAGAAGCGAAATGCCTGCAACCACTATAACTGTGCCAATAAAGGTGCGTATTGTAAGCAGTTCTTTCTTGCCGCATATAATTAAGCTCCACAACATGGTAAACAACGATTCTGATGCCCCTATGGAATTTGAATAGGAAACCGGTATATACTTTAGCGCCATAAAAACACTATAAAGCGCCACGCTTGAGAATAATCCGGATAAAAAATAATCTCTGTTCATATGCTTCGTTGCATACACTAATTCCTTCGCTTTTCCTTTCATAACCTGAAACACGGCAACTGATACCAGTGAAACTACTGAGCCTATGAATACACCTACAATAGAGCTGGGAATACAACCGACACCCAGTTTCCTGAAAACATTACCAATCCCTAGGAAAAATCCCGACATCAGCGCCAGCAAAATCCCTTTCTTCGGAACAGAGATGATACTGCCCGCCACATCCAAATATGAGCTGTTACCTTTATAGCTTTGGCGCAGAGTCTCAAAGGACAAAAATGTCACACCAAAAATCACAACAAGAGCACCTATCCAGGCATTAGTGCTTAGAACTTCTCCGAGTATCAGAACTCCTCCGAGGATTGCAAACACGGGTGAAATTACTTTAAATGCACCTGACCTTGACACTCCAATGTATGGAATGGCAGCAAAAAAAACTCCTCTGGCCAAAAAACTATTCAAGAGCCCTGCAATACCAAAGAACATAATACCCTTAAGATTTATTTCTATACTATTTACAAACGACAGATACACAATTATCACCAGGGCATTAATAATAGTATTGATTAAAACGGTAATGTACAGGCCGGTAAATCTATCAATATCCCCATGCTCCATGGCCTTTGAAGTGAATACATTGCTCAAGCCATAGCTTATACTAAAGAATAAAGCGAGTAATTGCCCCACATTGCAGACCTCCATCTAAGAAGCCTTGAATACTCGAGGCTTAGAGTGTGTTTCATTTATCGTCGTACAAACCTGCCCCAGCCGGTATCTCCAACGACCGTTCCATTTTGAGCGACTATCTTGCCTCTTATCATAGTAGTCTCCGGGTAACCCTTCACTTTTAAGCCTTCATATAGAATATAGTCACTGTACTGTGCAATATCCGACGACTTCAGTACGTTTTCCCTGTCCAAATCTACGATAACCAAATCAGCATCAAAACCCACGCAAATATCTCCCTTTTGGGGATAAAGGCCGTATAGAATTGCCGGGTTCAGGCTAAGGGTCTTTGCGATATCGGTAAGGGGCATATGCCTTTTATGATAACCCTCGCTTAGCATTATCGGAAATAGGAACGGCGTCCCCGGGGCACCGGCTGCCGGGCTCCAGATATCACCCATTTTGGCCGCCGATTTACGCGGTACATGGTCCGAGCCAATAGTATTTATATCTCCCGCTTTAACCGCTTCCCATAATCTCTCGTTATCCCTCTTGGTTCTTAAAGGAGGCCTTAGCTTATATATTTTGGATGTTACATCCTGTTCATTCAAAACCATATATGGATGGCAAACTTCAATGAAAACCTTATCATAGCTTCTCCTGAATTCTATTGCTTCGTTCAATGCCGCCTCTGAAGTAATATGAAGTATATTAACTCTGCAGCCCGCAGCCTTTGCCAGGGTCAGCGCCCTTCTAACCCCCTCAACCTCTGCAATAACAGGCCTTGAAAGGGCCCAGGCTTCAAGGTCCGACCTCCCTTCGTCCATCAGCCGTTTTTTAGCCCTGTGGACTATTTCAATATCTTCGGCATGGACTATCGCAACCGCCTTGGGGTACTTGGAGAGCTTTTCAAAGCTCTCCAATATATAACCATCGGAAATGGTGTCAAATTTAATCGGGTTCCCGCCAAAGTTTGTGGTCTTGGCGTCTTCTCCGCGATAGGTCAGGTAATGCTTGAACGAGGTTACGCCAAATTCGTTTATATATTTTGGTATAGAATTTAAGTGTTCTTCGGTTATCAAGACAATGTGGAATGAAAAATCTATATATGATTTTTCCTCTCCTATAGACTTTACATATCTATATATTTCATCATAGGGAGAGTTGTCTCTTAAGAAAAACAATACTGTCGTAACCCCGCCGATTGCTGCAGAACTTGTTTCTGTAATAAAATCCTGTTCCCCTGCACCTATACCCAAATGGGAATGGGTTTCTATTATTCCCGAAAAAATGTATTTGCCCGTCGCATCTATCACATGTGTACCTTGGAGTTTAGTATCAGGGCCGGTTATGGCTTCAATTTTCCCATTCCTTATTCCGATATTTCCGCGTTGGATAACTCGGCCCGGGTATACAATATTACCGTCTAGTATTATTGAATCAAACACGCAAAATACTTCCTTTCCAAGGGAGGTTTTATCATTCAAACGAGATAACCTGTCTCCCAATATTTTTGCCTTTAATTAGGTCATCTAAGGCACAGTTTATTTCCTCAAGTCTATATTTTTTTGAAACAACAGGTTTTAAACGGCCATCGGTAATCAGCTTAATTACTTCACGAACATCACTTCTGCATGAAGCCCGTGAACCATACATGGACAGTTCCTTGAGCACAAAGGTATAAATCGGAATATCTATCGGGTTTGGCCTATAGCCATTAAGTATTATTTTGCCTGATTTCCCTAAAAGCTCCAAGTCACTGTTTATAGTTTCCGAGGTGGAGACGGTTTCCAGGACTATGGATATGTCTTTACCCTTTGTCATCCTTAAAATACTCTCTTTATATCTCGCCGGGTTTTTATCAAATAAAACTACATTCTCGAATCCCAGTTGGCGTGCAAAGTTCAGCTTTTCTTCGCTTATATCAACGCCTACCACATTTGCGCCCATAGCCCTGGCTATTTGCATGCCATGAATCCCCAGGCCACCCAGGCCCATAACTAGAACATTGTCAGCCTCGCTAACATGTACCTTCGATAAAGCATGATACGTTGTAGAAATAGCATCCGGGATTATACATGCATCTTCAAAGCTGAGTTCATCCGGTATGGGGATAAAATTCTGTGCCGGTATTGCTATATACTCTGTAAACCCACCATCCAGCTCAAAGCCCAGCCGTCCTTTAATATTGCTGCAGAGAGTCTCCCTGTTAGTT
>JAAYEV010000150.1 GCA_012728565.1 Clostridiales bacterium | reverse complement strand
TTCTCCCCCTCAAGTAGACCGTAGCTGCAGGAATTATCCTTTTTAAACCTTACATATTTCATTATTTACCCTCCCTTGGATCACCGTATGGTACCGATATTTCTGCATAAAAAGTATTGGCCTACCATAAGAGTATCGCATCTTTCAAAAAAATACTACTATAATTTATGAATGCGGCTATTCCATACACCGCCGGGCGGCAGGACACTCCTTGCAGCCCTGCCTATACAAACATGCCTGCGGCCGGATGCAATAAAAAAAGCTCCCCCTTGAACCGGCTGTTTGTTTCCGGTCAAGGAGGAGATAAACTTATAGTTAAACAATGAGCCTTCTACATTCTCGGATACCTTACAAAGCTATCTCTCGTCAAAGTATTTTTGTGCACCCGGATGTAAGGGTATTGAAGTTTCGCTGAGTTTAGTCTCGTCTATCTGTTCTGCTGTCTTGTTTATCTCTTTTAACTCGGCGACATTATCATACAGCGCCTTTGCAATATTGTACGCCAAATCTTCGTCCATATCAGACCTGCAAACAAGTACATTGGATATACCTATCACCGTTACATCGGAATCCAGCTTATATACATCCTTCGGAACAATTGCATCCGTATAATACGGATATTTGTCAAGCATTCTCTTAAGAACATCCGGTTCTACTTCCAGGAACTTAATCTTTTTCGTTGCTGTTACTTCCATTACAGCCGCTGCGGGATAACCACTGGTCGCTAATGCAACATCAACATTTCCATCGGCCATTTGGGTGTACCCGTCCGAATACGGCAAATAGCTTGGTATAATATCGTCAAAGGACATGCCGTACTCTGCCAGTATGTTTTCCATTATACCTATCGAGGCTCCTCCCGCAGGACCGCAGGCTACTCTTTTGCCTTTTAAATCTTCAATGCTGTTTATCGGGGAATCCGCCAGGGTAATTATATGGAATACACTTGGATGCAGGTTGCCCAGCGCAACAATGTCTTGTTTTGCGTCATAAGGTTTTTGTCCATTATAGGCATAATAGGCCAGGTCCGCATTTGTAATACCCAGTGCCGCTTCTCCATCATTGACCAACCTATTATTCTCCAAGGCCCCGTTTGTAACTTCCGCATTAAGGACTACCCCGTCATAATGAGCATTTACCACGCTTGCTATCGCTTGACCCATCGGGTAATAGGCCCCGCCCACTGTTGCAGTTGCTATTCCCATTTGGACAGCTTTACCCGAAGTATCCGGCCCTTCCGGTGTTTCGGTTTCCGGGCCCTTTTGTGCACAACCGGCAGCTACAACCACCAACGCAATGATTAAGGAAAGTACTTTTAAACTCGTTTTAAACCTTTTCATCTATAATCCTCCTTTTTGATTACTGCTGATTTTATTATTGCCGCTAAAAAATCAGTATTCCCCTTTGCCAACTCACCTCCTTTCTATGGCTATTCCAAAATACCTCAGCCTTAAAGATTGGATACTAAGAACTTAGCAATCCTTTCAAAGCCTTTCTCCTCCAGCCTATCTACATCCTGTAAGCCGGTCTTCCTGTCCCAGCCGTGGAATTCGTAGTATTCCTCAAGCATCTCGTCGAATTTGTCCCTGTGCATTATTTCACCCTTAAACTTACCGCCGCTTATCGGTATAGTCATAACTCTCTCGGGAAGATAATCATCCTTCCTTGTAAACCCTGCGAAAACAGTGTTAATTGCTTTTTCCATGTTTACTACTTCTTCTCCGATTCTCCACAATTCCTCGTTGGACAGCTCCGCCCCGGTTATTGAATTATATAACTCTCTGAAATAAGTTACATCCGATAGGGCGAACTCATACCAGCCTGCATTGAAATAGCATATCCCTACCGAATCAACC
>JAAYEV010000149.1 GCA_012728565.1 Clostridiales bacterium | reverse complement strand
TGTGTACCTTGTCCAGCATACGAACAAAAATATGCGTAAATACACTTTGCATCCCTACTTAGTCTTCTGTCTTTCATGACTAGCTTAGGGATATTGCCATACCCCTTAGCATTTATTCCTTCTACTTCTAAAATATCAGTCAGTAGTTCTTTATTCATGCTTAACCCCCTCTCTTTGGAAATAAAAAAATACACCCTTAAACAAGAGTGCATAGATGTTAAAAACAACGCATTGATTTTACTAGAATTTATTGGTTTAGACGTTGTCTATTATAGCGAAACTGACACCAGTGACAGGTACTGTAACCTATAGAAAGAAATATAGGCTTATCCTCAAGTTTTGCTTTTTCAAAGGCCTCTTCCCCCCAAGGGTACCAGTCTACGGGATTATGGGCATGCTGAAGAAGATATGGAGATTTTTCATGGATCAATCTATTGGTTTTTCTGCTCCCGGCCATTGGGCATCGCCTCCTAAGGGATATAGATCTCAACTCTTAATTATCCCCAAATACTTTTTTTATATCCTTTACCAAAACTTTGCTCCGGTTCCTTTTGATATTTGTCACAGTTAATGGACGCCTTTCATGTAACCTGCGTCAAAAATACCCGGATGCAGCGGGACAAAATAGATGGTGACCGGCCATTCAAAGTCCGGTCACCTGTGTTTAGTTTCAAGAACCTAATTTCCTTATTTCAGAACCCCTACTTCTTTATAGTATTTAATAGCGCCGTCATGCAGCGGAAGCCCTGCCAGGTCTGTCACCGCGTCCTCTATTTTCAAGTCTTTCAATGCGCTGTTGGACTGTTTTAAAGTATCTATGTTTTCCCAAAAGGCTTTGGTCAGGTCATAAACCACATCCTCCGGAAGGTCTGCGCTTGTAAACATCGCCATCTTTATCGCAGAGGTTGTGATGTCCTGTTCCTGTCCTTCATAGGTTCCGGCGGGAATAGTGTACTCGGCGTACCAGGGGTATTTCCCCTTAAGTCCGGCAATTACTTCCTCGTCAATGGGAACCAGCTTACCGTTCGCAGTGGTGGTAATCTCGGTAACGGCTGCGGTAGGAAGTCCTGCCATAATCCAGGCCCCGTCCAATTGCTTGTTCCTCATAAGGTCGATGGCTTCGGTAAAACCGACAAATTGTACGTTTAAACCATCGGGATAGTCAACACCCGCTTCTTCCAAGTGCAGCTTTGTTTCTACCTCCGTGGTGCTCCCCGGGGCACCGGAGGCAAAGTTTTTGCCTTCTATATCCCTTAAGCTGTCGATACCCGCATCCCTTCTTACAACAACCTGGTTTGGATTGTAATACAGGCCGGAAAGCACCCTCAGCTTTTCGTTAGGCCTTCCCTCAAATACGGCCTCCCCTTTGTAGGACTGGTACATTATACTGGTTACAGCCATGCTTACCTGGGCTTCCCCGCTTTGTAAAAGGTTTAGATTGTCTATCCCTCCGTTAGAGGCCTGCGCATTTGCTTTCACATAGCCCAATTCATCGTTCCACAGCTTGGCCAGGGACGAGCCCAGGGGATAAAGCGCTCCCGTTGTTGCCGCGGTCGGGATATTGATTACAACCGTTTCCCTGTCTTCCTGCCCATTTTTTGTCTTACTTTCGTCCGTTGTCCCAATGCATCCGGAAAGAATCACAAGAGTTGCTAGGATTAGTAATAACACTCTTTTCATGTCAACGTCTCCTTTCAATTTCTTAATTGGTTAAAGTGTCTGTTTAAGCATATTGTTTACGTCTCATCTGAACAAAAATGACAGCCGATAAAATAACAATCCCCAGGATATCCGTTTGCAGCTTCGGGTCAATTGCAAAAAGCCCGACAATACAAAGCAGTATTCTTGTAACCATGGAGCATTTTCCAACCAGCATTCCCTCCAGGCCTGCCGCCAGGGAAAAAACTCCAATCGAGGCGGTGATTAAAGTCCTGAGCGTTAATATCAGAGGCACGTCCTGGGCGCTTCCGAGTAACAAAACGGGGTTATTCAGGAAGAAAAAGGGCAGTATGAAACCCGTAATGCCTAATCTTACGGCAATAAGTGATGTCTTGGTCTGGTTTGACCTGGCTATTCCTGCCGCTACATAGGAACTCATGGCTACCGGCGGCGTAATATTGGATAAACAGGCATAAATGAGGCAGAACATGTGCGCGGCCATTGGCGTTGCCCCTACCTTAATCAGCACGGGTACTGCCACTGCTGCAACAATAACGTATGCGGCCACACCGGGAACGCCCATGCCCAGTATTGTACTCATAATCATTACCATAAGCCCTCCCAGGAAAAGCTGCCCCTCTCTTACAACTTCCAGAATCAAATGGCCAAAGTTCAGTCCCAGCCCTGTTAAAGATACGGTACCGATAATAAGACCAATCAAAACACATGATACGCCAACTCCAACTGCGCTTCTTGCACCTTCCGCCGTCGCTTCCATGATGGTCCTTAAATCCATCCTGGTATCTTTCCTCAGCCAGGATGCCGCCAAGGTAGCGAAAATGGCGGCAACCGCTGCATACAGCGGTGTATATCCCAGCAGCATCATCCCAACCAGGACCACCAAGGGAATAAGTAAATGTCCTCTTTCCTTTATTAGCTCCAGGGCATCCGGGATATTTTCCTTGGACAGCCCTTTAAGGCCCAATTTTTTCGCTTCCAGGTGGACGGAGGCCATGATACCCAAATAGTACAAGAACGCCGGGAAGAAGGCCGCAATCATTACCTTGGTATAGCTTATCCCCAGGAACTCCGCCATAACAAAACCTACGGCACCCATAATGGGCGGCGTAAACTGCCCCCCGGTGGAAGCTACCGCTTCCACCGCCGCTGCAAAATCGGCCTTATATCCCACCTTCTTCATTAACGGTATTGTAATTGTCCCGGTAGTGGCTACATTGGCAATGGCGCTGCCGTTAATCATACCCAAAAGGGCGCTTGCCAATACCGCAACCTTTGCCGGGCCGCCGGTGGAACGCCCCACCAGCGTTAGCGCAATATCGTTTATGAACTGGCTGAACCCACTGTACTTCAAGTAGCTTCCAAACAGTACAAAGGTAAAAATATAGGTGGCGCTTACGCCTATGCCCACTCCGAATATTCCCTGGCTTCCCCAAAACATATGGCTCAAAACCCTTTTTAACGTGAACCCGGAATGCCCCAGGATACCCGGCACAAATTTCCCAAACCAGTTAAACAGCAGGAAAACCACTGATAAAACGGCCAGGTTCCTGCTTGCCCTTCTTCCCGCTTCCAATACCAATACAATGCTTACTCCCGCCACTGCCAAATCGGTTTTGTTTAAAAACCCGCCCGACATGGCTACTCTTTTATAGTTCAGAACCATATAACCAAAAACTATAACCGTTGTGACTACAAGCAGGCTGTCCAGGATAGGTACAAACCTCCTTGTTTTTTTCTCTTTACCGAAACAGGGATAAAACAAAAATGTAAACATTAGTAAGAATAGGGCATGGTACGCTCTCAGGGTGATGGCATCCATAACTCCTAAGGTATTATAATACAGCTGGAAGATTGTCCATACTATTAATAAAGCAGTTACCAGTGCACCGAATAAACCGCTGTATTCCCTGGTCCGCATGTCCGCATCCTTTTCCTCCAGCAGCCTCTCGGCGTCCTTTACTGTTTCATTTTGGTTATTT
>JAAYEV010000148.1 GCA_012728565.1 Clostridiales bacterium | reverse complement strand
GAAGTAAGGGCAACATTCAAGGTATCATCGATAGGAACCATTGCAGGGTGTTACGTGCAGGAAGGTAAAATACAGCGCAACGGCGGCATAAGGGTGGTTCGCGACGGGATAGTTATATATGAGGGCAAAATAGATTCCCTTAAAAGGTTCAAGGATGACGTCAGGGAAGTGCTTCAAGGTTACGAATGCGGGTTGACCATAGAAGGTTTCAACGATATTAAAGAAGGGGACGAACTGGAGTGTTTCGTCAGCCAGGAAGTTCCCAGGTAGGGAAAGGTGATTTTATGAGCAGGCGAGCCCAAAGGCTTTCCGAGGAGATAAAAAGGGAGACAAGCGACATACTGCGAAACGGTGTAAAGGACCCCAGGGTCGGGCCGCTGTTAAGCATAACCCAGGTAGAGCTGAGCAGGGACCTCAGCTTTGCAAAGATATACGTAAGCCTTTTAGGAAATGAACAGGCGAAAAAGGAAGCTCTGCAGGGGCTTGAAAGGGCAAAGGGATTCATAAGGAGGGAGCTGGGCGGCAGGCTTAAGCTTAGAAATACTCCGGAGATAGCCTTTATAATGGATGATTCCATAGAATACGGTTCTCATATAAACCAACTGCTAAAAAAAGTGATGGGCAGTGAGGAGACACGAAAAGATAATGATTCTGAGTGATATAGTTAAACACCTTATGCAAAATGACAATATAGGCATTATAAGCCATGTGACGCCGGACGGTGATGCGCTGGGGTCATCGGCGGCCCTTGGTCTTGCCCTTGAAAGGCTGGGCAAAAGGGTGGTTGTTTTGCGCAACGACAGGCTGCCTTCAAAATACAGTTTCCTGCCCGGCTCCCATTTGGCAGTGGACTGTGAAAAAGCTCCCTTTAAACCGGATATTCTGGTAGCCCTCGATTGCGGGGACGTGGAAAGGCTTGGGAGCGGAGTCATGCACTATGAGGCGGCGGGCACCGTAATAAACATTGACCATCACTTGAGCAATACCATGTTCGGCAATCTTAACCTCGTGGATACCAACGCCGCGGCGACGGCGGAAATAGTATACCAGGTTATTAAACTAATGGGCATTGCGCTGGACCTTGACATAGCAATATGTCTTTTCACGGCAATTGCAGCCGACACAGGCTGTTTCAGGTATGACAATACCTCCATAGTAACCCATGGCATAGCGGGGGAGCTGATAAGCATCGGCGTTAAATCAAGCGAAATATGCCGGCGCATATACAGTCTCAGGACCCTTGAACAAACAAAAATGCTGGGTAGGGCCATTGACAGCATCAAGCTGTATCATGGCGGAAAAACAGCGATAATGAAAATAACAAAAAAAATGATGCAGGAGACTGGTTGCGGGCAGGAGGACCTGGAGGGGGTCATAGAATTTGCCAGGGACATCGAGGGAGTGGAAATAGCGGCGCTTCTTAGGGAAACCGACGACGGGGAAATTAAGGTGGGTCTACGCTCCAATGAGTACGCCGATACTTCAGAAATCGCAGCGTCGTTTAACGGCGGTGGACATAGAAAGGCCTCGGGGTATACCGTCGGCGGACCGATGGATGCAGCGGTGGAAACGCTGCTTGATAGGATAGAAAAAATATTGCGGGTATGATAATATGGACGGTTTTATTAACTTGCTAAAACCCATAGGCCCGACGTCCTTCCAGGCGGTTAGCAGTGTAAAACGAATAACGGGGGAAAAAAAGGCGGGCCATACCGGAACCCTTGACCCGGGCGCTGCGGGGGTACTGCCTATATGCCTCGGGAAAGCCACAAAGCTGGCATCCCTCCTTACCGAAACCAAAAAAATATACAGGGCGGAGATAACCTTTGGGATGGTAACCGATACCCAGGACGTGCAAGGCAAAGTCCTTGAGCGCAGTAGGGCCAATGTCTCCCGGCGGGAAATAGAAGGCCTTCTTAGGGAGTTTCGGGGCAAACAAATGCAGACCCCGCCCATGTACTCTGCTGTAAAGCATAGGGGCAAGAGGTTGTACCAGCTTGCAAGGGAAGGCCTGGAGGTGGAACGAAGACCAAGGACCATTGAGGTGTACAGCATAGAACTTGTAGACTATTTTCCTCCCGACAGGGCGATCATACAAGTAGAATGCTCAAAGGGTACGTATATAAGGACTCTTTGCCACGATATCGGGGCAAGGGCCGGCTGCGGGGCGGTTATGTCCTGCCTGGTGCGACTATATACGGGCGGGTTTTCCTTGGACAATGCGGTTACCATTGAGGAACTTGAGTTCCATGCACAAAGGGGGACCTTACAAAGCCTGGTCCTGCCGATGGACTATCCTCTGCAGGATATGCCCGAAGTTCTTATAAAAGAAGATTCCTTGAGGTTTGCGTTAAACGGAAACCCTTTATTTAAACATAACATTCAGCAAAGGATAGGGGACTTGAAAAACGGGCAGAGGGTCCGGCTATACTACCGGCATATCATGTTAGGCATAGGTATTTTTGATGGCGGTGGACAAGTTCCCTGCATTAGAATACAAAAGCTTCTGACCGATGCACGGTCGACGGAAGACATTATCAAACAGGTGTGAAGGGGAAATGAACTTGACTGGCTGGGGAATTGCACTTGGTTACTTTGACGGTGTCCATTTAGGGCACAGGAAATTGGTAGAAACGCTTTGCCGGCAAAGCAAAAAAATGGGTCTTAGGACCATGGTTTATACCTTTGAAAATCACCCGCAGAACGTAGTAAACCCAAAAAACAGCGTTCCGCTTATATATTCACCGGAGGAAAAATACCGGATACTGTGCGAGCTGGGCGTGGACAGGGTAGAGATGGCTCCCTTTGATGTCGGGGTATCCCAAATGTCACCGGAGGGTTTTTTTGAAGAAGTCCTGGTAAAAAAACACAACATAAAATACGGGGTGGTGGGCTTTAATTTCCGGTTCGGCAAGGGCGGAAAGGGAGACGTGGTGCTGCTCAAAAGCCTGGGAGAGAAGGCCGGTGCCAAAATAGACGTGGTGGAGCCGGTTATGCTGAAGGGACAGCTCATAAGCAGCAGTTATATACGGCAGCTTCTTGCCGAAGGGGATATTAAGAAAGCGAATTACTGTCTCGGGAGTAGGTACTTTGTCTCCGGGCGGGTGGAAAAGGGAAAGGGCAGGGGCAACGGTATGGGCATTCCCACCGCAAACATAAGAATGCCGGAGGGAGTACTTTACCCTGCCAGGGGCGTGTACGCCACCAGCACGCTAATAGAGGGTAAAAGATATAGGAGCATAACCAACGTAGGGATAAACCCTACCTTTAACGGGAACCGTATGGGTATCGAGACGCATGTATGCGGTCTTGAAAGGGACCTGTATGACCGCTTTATCAGGGTGGAGTTTATTGATAAAATGAGGGAGGAAAAACAGTTTAAGAACAGGGAGGAATTAAGAAGACAAATAGAATTAGATATTAAAAACTTGGAAAACTATTTTTAACAAAATAAAAATAGAGTATAAAGACCAACCCAGGTTAATGTTTACAACAGCCTAAATGTTATGATAGAATTTAAATGTTGAAAGAACCTTGAGCTAGGTTTGAGGATACTCCGGCCTTATACTTGGTTCTAGGGGCTATTTAATGAGGAGGTGAAACAATGCTGAAAAGCGAAGAAAAACAGAGGATAATCGAGGACTTTAAACTTCACGAGACGGATACCGGTTCGCCGGAGGTGCAGATTGCAATACTTACAGAGCGAATAAACCAGCTTAACGAGCACCTCAAACTGAACAAAAAGGACCATCACTCCAGACGGGGACTTCTCAAAATGGTAGGGAAAAGGCGAGGACTTCTGAATTACCTGAAGGAAAAGGACATAGATAGGTATAGAAAGCTTATTGAACAGTTGGGCTTGAGAAAGTAAACATGGGGCGGGTCATTCCGCTCCATTGTCTTTAATAGTAACACCCCAGATGAGGAGGTAAAGAATGGAGGAGCTATATAAACTGGAAACCTTTAGCATGCAGCTGGCCGGGAGGGACCTTGTTATAGAAACCGGGAAAATGGCCGGCCAGGCCAATGGTGCAGTACTGGTAAGGTATGGGGATACCGCTGTGCTGGTTACGGCTACCGCGTCGGAAAAGCCCAGGGAAGGGGTGGATTTTTTCCCGTTAAGCTGTGACTATGAAGAAAAACTGTACTCGGTGGGTAAAATTCCCGGAGGTTTTATTAAAAGGGAGGGAAGACCGACAGAAAAGGCAATACTTACATCAAGGCTTATAGACAGGCCCATAAGACCCCTTTTCCCGAAGGGGTTCCGGAACGATGTCCAGGTTATTGCTACGGTGTTGTCGGTGGACAGGAACAATTCGCCGGAGATAGCGGCCATGATAGGCTCGTCGGCGGCCCTTTCCATATCATCCATACCCTTTGACGGCCCCACGGGGTCGGTGGAAGTCGGTTTGGTGGACGGGCAGTTTATACTGAACCCCGATATTGAGCAGAAGGAAAGAAGCGACCTCAGCCTTATAGTGTCCGGTACAAAGGATGCGGTTATGATGGTGGAGGCGGGTGCCAACGAAGTACCGGAAGAGACCATGCTTGAAGCCATCATGTATGGCCATGAAGAGGTAAAAAGAATAGTCACTTTTATTGAAGACATAGTGTCCAAGGTGGGAAAGGAAAAAATGGAGGTGGAACTGGCCCAAATCAACCCGGAGTTGGAGAGGGAGGTCAGGGAATATGCCACATCCCGCCTGATAGATGCGATACTGACACCGGAAAAACTGGAAAGAAACGCGAACATTGACAGGGTGAAGGAAGAAACCCTGGAGTATTTTGCAGAAAAATACCCCGAGTCCGAAGCGGAGATTTCCGAAGTTCTGTACAATATAACCAAGGAAGAGGTAAGAAGGCTTATATTGGAAGAGGGCAAAAGGCCGGATGACAGGACACCGGAAGAGATACGGCCCATAGCCTGCGAGGTGGGCCTGCTTCCTAGGACCCACGGTTCCGGACTGTTTACCAGGGGCCAGACCCAGGCGCTTACCATAGCCACCTTAGGCGCCATGGGGGATGTACAGATACTGGATGGGCTGGGACTGGAGGAATTCAAGAGGTTTATGCACCATTACAATTTCCCTCCGTACAGCGTTGGGGAAACAAGGTTCCTGAGGGGGCCCGGCAGAAGGGAAATCGGGCACGGGGCGCTGGCGGAAAGAGCTCTTGAGCCGGTCATACCCAGCGAAGAGGAATTTCCCTATACCATACGCCTGGTTTCGGAGATCTTAAGTTCCAACGGGTCCACTTCCCAGGCAAGCGTTTGCGGAAGCACGCTGGCGCTTATGGATGCGGGGGTACCGATAAAAGCGCCGGTGGCGGGAATAGCGATGGGCCTGATAATGGAAGGTGAAAGAGTTCAAATCCTGTCGGATATCCAGGGTATGGAAGACTTTTTGGGAGATATGGACTTTAAGGTGGCAGGTACGGCAAAGGGTATCACCGCCATACAAATGGACATCAAAATAGCCGGTATAGGAAAGGAAATACTGCAAAAGGCCCTGGAACAGGCCAGGAAGGGACGGCTGTACATTCTTGACAAAATGCTGCAGGTAATATCCGAGCCACGCAAGGAGTTGTCTCCCTATGCGCCCAAGATAATAAGGACCCTTGTGGACCCGGATAAAATACGAGATATAATAGGACCGGGAGGAAGGACCATAAACAGGATTATTAACGAAACCGGTGTCAAGATAGACATCGAGGACGACGGAAGGGTGTTCATTGCCGCTCCCGACATGGAATCCGGCGAAAGGGCCCTGAAGATCATTGAAGCGCTGACAAAGGACGTTGAAGTGGGTGAATTCTACGTGGGCAAGGTGCTTAGAATAACCAACTTTGGCGCCTTCGTGGAAATCGCCCCGGGCAAGGAGGGCATGATTCACATTTCAAAGCTTGCCCACAAAAGAGTGGAAAAGGTGGAAGACGTTCTGCAAATAGGCGACGAGGTGCTTGTTAAGGTCATTGAAATAGACAAGCAGGGCAGGATAAACCTCTCCCGAAAGGATGCCCTGCCCAAGGAGGAAAAAGGGAATAAGAATAAGGAAAAGCGCTAAAAACATAAACCGCTGGTTTATGTTTTTCCTTACTGTGGGATATCACCGTTTCACAAAAGACCTGTCATACAAAGGCGGGTCATAATTTTTTTTGCGCCTTTCTAAACCGTCGGGATTTTGAATATGCTTTAGTAAAACAAAAAAGGGGGATTTTTGTATGGGAATAGGCATTTTTAAGCGACGGGGAAGGAAGGTAAAAATTTACGCGGTACTGTGCGCCGTGCTGCTGGCGGCAGCGGTGCTGGGCTCCTTTAAATGGTTTACCGATATAAGGCCTGTTTTCGGTGGGCCCATTTACAAAGGTGACAAGGAATCCAATGGTGTGGCCATTACTGTGAATGTAGACTGGGGTGAGGAATACCTTCCGGATATGTTGAAGCTTTTTGAAGCTGCCGGGATAAAAGCAGCGTTTTTCATGACCGGGCGGTGGGCGGAAAAAAATTCAGACCTGGCCAAGGTCATAGCGGACAGCGGGCATACTGTTGGAAACCATGGTTATTCCCATAAGGACCATTCAAAGCTTGACTATGACCAAAACCGGTCTGAGATAGAAACCACCCAGCAGGTTCTGGAAAGGGTAACCGGGAAGATACCCGGGTTCTTCGCACCGCCCTCGGGAGCATACAATAAGCATACCGTTAAGGCGTCGGAAGACCTGGGCTGCGAAGTGGTGCTGTGGAGCATAGACACAATAGACTGGAAAAGGGACGGTGCCGACAGGATAATCTCCAGGGTGAAAAAAAAGCTGCACGGCGGGGGCATTATACTTATGCATCCTACCGATCAAACGCTGGAAGCTTTGCCCTCGATAATTGAATATATTAAGGAAAAGGGATATGAAATTATATCCCTGGAAGATTTAGTAAAAACGATTGAAAATTAGTATTGGCCTCTATATAATAAAATAGTCTTAATACAAAACAGGAGGATAAAAATGCAGTATAAAAAAATTATACTACCAAACGGACTCAGAATAGTAATAGAGGAGATACCTTATGTACAGTCGGTGAGTATAGGAGTCTGGATTCAAGCGGGTTCAAGAAACGAGCAGCCGGAATTAAAGGGCATTTCCCATTTCATAGAGCACATGGTCTTTAAGGGGACCGGTCGGAGAAGCGCCCGGGATATAGCCGAGGAAATAGACAACGTGGGCGGACAGCTAAACGCGTTTACCGGCAAGGAATGCACCTGCTATTATGCCAAGGTGCTCAACAGTCACATGGAGCTCGCCTTTGATATTTTGTCGGATATGCTTTTTTGCTCGGAATTTTCCGACCTTGAGATTGACAAAGAAAAAAACGTAATATGCGAAGAAATAAACATGTACGAGGACACCCCGGAGGAAATTGTACACGATATTTACGCTTCAAACGTGTTTAAGCATCATCCTCTGGGTTTTCCGGTGCTGGGGGACTTGGAGACGGTAATGACAATAAAGCGAAGCGACATACTGGAATACCTGAGGGAAAACTACCGCCCGGACAATACGGTGATTTCGGTGGCCGGCAATGTCAAGTACAAGGATATAGAAAAGCTGGCCTTGAAATACTTTTCAGACTGGGGCGACAGGGATAATAAATCAATTTCCACGGCTGCGCCGTCCCTGACCTTTGAGTGCAATATAAAGCAAAAAGACACCGAGCAGGTGCATTTCTGCCTGGGATTCAAGGGCTTGGACCAGAAAGACCAAAAGTTGTATTCTTTTCTTGCTTTGAACAATCTTTTGGGCGGCGGGATGAGTTCCAGGCTGTTTCAAAGGGTAAGGGAAGAACTGGGCCTTGTATATTCCATATACTCCTACCCGTCAACATACAGGGACGTGGGGCTTATGACCATTTACGCCGGTACCAGTGCCTCCCAGCTTGAAAGAGTGATCGAAACAATAACCGGGGAGCTCAAAGATTTAAAGAAAAACGGTGTAACCGCCGAAGAACTATTAAGGGTTAAAGAACAGATGAAGGGTAATTTCATACTAAGCATGGAAGGTACCGGCAGCAGGATGTCATCCATGGGCAAGTCGGAACTGCTGTTGGGCAAGATTTTCACACAGCAGGAGACCCTTGACAACATCGATGCGGTAAATATGGAAAGCCTTTCGGAAATGATAGAAAGGATAATAAATTTTGAAAACATGGCGGTTACCGTTCTGGGCAGTGTGAATGAAGGAGTAAAAACGATTCCGGGGATGATGGTATGATAAAGGTAAAGGTCAAGATAAACAAAACGGCTGAAGATTTACCGCTGCCTCGGTATATGAGCGGCGGTTCTTCGGGGATGGACCTCTATGCCGCGGTGGATGAAGATATCGTGATAGATCCCGGCGGTTTTAGGCTGATTCCAACCGGCATACACCTGCAGCTTCCCGCCGGATACGAGGGGCAGGTAAGGCCGAGAAGCGGGCTGGCGGCAAAATACGGGGTAACGGTGCTCAACACGCCGGGCACCATAGACAGCGATTACAGGGGAGAGATTAAAATAATCCTTATAAACCTGGGCAGAGAGCCCTTTGTGATAAAGAGGGGCGATAGGATTGCACAGCTTGTTATAAGCAGGTACGAAAGGGTGGAACTGGTACCGGCCGAATGCCTTGAGGACAGCGAAAGGGGTACCGGTGGATTTGGACATACCGGAATATAGATGCAGTCCCCCGCATAGAATTAACAAAGAGGGGGCGGTTATTATGAGGCTCAGCCAGATGGGCGGGAAGGAAATAGTGAACCTGAACACCGGCGAAAGGCTGGGTATGGTTGCGGAGGCGGACCTGGTAATTGACAAGTCCACCGGAAATATACTACGGCTTTTAATCCCGGAGGGAAGGTCGCAGTTTGCGTTGTTCGGGGAACGGAATTTCATAGAAGTACCCTGGGAGAACGTAAAAAAAATAGGCAATGATATGATAATCATAGAGCAGGAGGAGAGAAAAAAAAGAAAGGGTTTTTTAATTCTCGGATAAGCCCCGTAAAACAGGGGGCTTTTTTTTTCACCGGATAGTGTTAATATAAATATATCACATATTTTAGGGTTTATCCCATGAGCGGGGAGGGTAAAAATGAAGCTCATAATTCAAAAATTCGGTGGTACTTCGGTGGCCACCGATGAAAACAGGAACCTTGCGGTGGAAAAGATTATCAATGCGAAGGAGCAGGGCTTTTTTCCGGTGGTGGTTGTATCGGCAATAGGCAGAAAAGGCGAACCCTATGCCACCGATACACTGATACAGTATGCCAACCGTATGGGCAAAAAGGTAAGCCCAAGGGACATGGACCTGTTAATCTCCTGCGGAGAAACCATATCCGCCGTGATAATGGCTTCGGAACTCAATGCCAGGGGAGTGGACGCGGTAGCCCTAACCGGGGAACAGGCGGGTATAATAACCGACAATAATTACGGGGACGCTTCTGTTCTCAGGGTGGAAACCAACAAGGTTTACCGACATATCGAAAGGGACAGGGTGCCGGTTATAACCGGTTTCCAGGGGGTTACCGAATACGGTGATGTAACCACGTTGGGCAGGGGAGGCAGTGACATTACTGCGGCGGTGCTGGGACAGGCGTTAAATGCACACCAGGTGGAGATTTATACCGACGTGGACGGAGTTATGACCGCCGACCCGAGGATAATAAACAGCGCAAAGGTTATAAGAAGCGTTGATTATGAGGAAATATTCCAAATGGCGGATTCCGGTGCAAAGGTCATACATCCGCGGGCGGTTGAAATAGCCATGAAATCCGACCTCCCCATTGTTATTAAAAATACCTTCTCGGATTCGCCCGGAACCATAATAACAAGGTTTAAGAAGGACGATGAAACCCTGGCAATGGGGGACCGCGGACTGCTTACCGGTATTGCGTATCTCCACAACCGCGCACAGGTTGTCATTGACTATACAGGCGGAAACGGGGAAGACAGCGGAGACGATATACTGGACAAACTGGCGGAAATGGGCATAAGTATAGACCTCATAAATATTTTTACCGACAAAAAGGTTTTCACAGTGGATGGAGAAGATTGCGAAAGAGTTGCGAGGCTGCTTGAAGAGAGAAAAGCAAAGTTTTCCATAAAAAAAGACTGCAGCAAGGTTACCGTTATCGGTAACCGTATAAGGGGAGTGCCCGGCGTTATGGCAAGAATTCTTAGGGCCCTTAACCGTAACAATATTAAGGTGTATCAAACAGCGGATTCCCATGCAACCATTTCGGTGCTTGTAAAAACGGAAGACGCGAAGAATGCGGTTATTGTACTTCACGACGAGTTCAAACTGTAGACGGTAATTCATACTCCATTCCCGGATAATATTTTGATGTCTTGTGCTAATAATAATAGAAAGATATCCGGATGAATGGAGAGAAAAACATTGGAGAGAAATAAAAGAACCTACGGCAGAAGGCCGAAAAACAGCACCGGCAGTAAAACCCAAAAAGACATCGCCGAGGATATTAAATCCTTTGGAGTTTCGAATGTACCGGGACCTAAATCGTCAATACACACGCTGGCCATAATAGGTCAGATTGAGGGCCATGTACTATTACCAACCCAGAACAAGGCAACAAAGTACGAACACATAATGCCCCAGCTTGTAAACGTGGAGGAAAACGACGAAATTGAAGGCCTGCTGCTGCTTTTGAACACCATAGGCGGAGACGTGGAGGCGGGGCTTGCCATTGCGGAAATGATAGCAAGCATTTCAAAGCCAAAGGTTTCCTTGGTGCTGGGCGGCGGCCACAGTATTGGGGTTCCGCTGGCGACCGCCGCCGACTACTCCTTTATCGCGCCCAGCGCAACCATGACTATACACCCCATCAGGATGAACGGGCTGGTTATAGGGGTGCCGCAGACCTTCAGGTATTTCTATAAAATGCAGCAGCGGATAACCGAATTTATTGTAAAGCATTCCGGTATCAAGGCGGAAAAACTGCATGAACTTATGACCGCCACCGACGAGCTTGCCAATGACATAGGCACCATACTTATAGGAAGGGAAACTGTGGAGCATGGCATAATAAACGAGGTGGGAGGTGTTAAGGAAGCCTTCCAAAAACTAAGGGAGCTGATTGAGCAATCCAAAAATTAATGATATAATTGCTATGTTTTGAGCCGTTATCTATAAAAAAGGGGGACTTAAGCTTGTCTTTTTTGCAGTCGATTATCATGGGGCTGGTCCAGGGTCTCACCGAGTTCCTGCCGGTAAGCAGTTCCGGTCACCTTGTCCTGGCCAATGCACTACTGGGCATACAAGCCAATACCGGGATACTTTTCGAAGTGATGCTGCATGTGGGCACCCTCGTTTCGGTAATAATAGTCTTTCACAGGGACATCTTTAGCATGGTAAGAGAGTTTTTTATGGTAATAGCTGATGTTGCCAAAGGGCGGGGAATGAGGCTTAAAAGCAGCCCCTACAGGGTAATGACGGCCATGGTGATTGTGGCCACCATACCTACGGGACTAATTGGGATACTATTCAAGGACTTTTTTGAAAAGGCCTTCAGCTCAACGGTGGTTGTTTCAATAATGCTACTTGTAACCGGGGTGTTTTTATATACAGCAAACGCCATGAAGGATGGCAGAAAGGGACCTTCCGATATTACGGTAAAGGATGCAGTGATAATTGGCGTCTTCCAGGGTATGGCTATAACCCCCGGCATTTCGCGGTCGGGTTCCACCATATTCGCAGGGCTTTTACGGGGTTTTTCACGGGAGCTTGCCACAAAGTTTTCCTTCATAATGTCCATACCTGCCATAATAGGGGCTGCAGTGCTGGAGTTTTCCGACTACCGGGGCGCATCCGTTTCACTGGATGAACTGACCGTAATGCTTGCCGGTACCGCTGCGGCTGTAATTGCCGGTACAATTGCCATAAAATTTCTTATCGGTGTACTCAACAGGGGAAAACTAAATTATTTCTCCTATTACTGCTGGCTGGTAGGTCTGACCGGACTTGTCTCGGTATTTTTGAGCCGCTAAAATCCCCGGTACATGCTGCCAAAATATAAAGGACCTTATGTTTTGAAGGCGCCAATGCCTTCTTTTAAATGGGGCCAATAGAGGATTTTAGCAGCATGCGTAGAAATAAAAAGTGAGGTGATAACCTTTGGCAGGCTCCAGAAAAAGGTCAAATAAAAAAAAGGCCGGAGAAAGGATTAGGTGCGAGGTAACGGGTATAGCGCTTATAGCCCTGTCCATACTGGTTTTTCTAGGCATGGAAAAGGGACAGGCCGGGGTATTTGGCGGATTCTTCAAGGATTATATTTTCGGTCTTTTCGGCGTGGGCGGTTATGGGATACCCGCGTTTATTATGCTGGCGGGAATTATATATATACTTAAGATAAACCCGTCAGGGATTGAAAACAGGGCCCTTCCGCTATTTTTACTGTACTTTTCCCTTATCAACCTTATACATATGCTGTCGGCGGACGGGCAGTTGGTTATGTTAAGGGAAGGCGCCACCCTTTGGGAAAATTTAAGGGAAAACACCATGGTGGCCTTTGAGTACGGGATGGAAAAAAAGGGCGGGGGCATAGTGGGAAGCATTTTCACGCTGCTGTTTTTTAAGGTCTTGGGTCCGGTTGGCAGTAAAATAGCGATGGCGGCCCTTTTTCTCATTTCTGCAACCCTTTTGACTAACCTTTCCTTTGTCTCGCTGCTGGCAAGGCTTCTGAAGGGTGTTTTCAACCTTTTGAAAAGCATGGGAAAGGCCGTAAAGGAATTCGTGATGGTACCTGTCCAGACGGAAAAAAATATAGAAATACATCCGCAAATAAGGGAAGAGGTGCAGGTGAAACCGCGAGAAGAGGCACCTAAACCGGATGAGAGCATCAGGATCATCGATTTCTCCGCTCATCAAAGGACAGCCTCCGAAACCGCCGCTGCTGCAGAAATTGAAGAAACAGGTTTCCATAAAATAAATATGGTAAACGAATATCCGGGATATCGCCTTCCCCCTGTAAGTCTCCTTGAAGAATATGAAAACAAAAAATCAGGCAACCGCAAGGAGCTCCTATCCAGCGCGAGGAAGTTGGAAGAAACCCTCAATACCTTCGGGGTGGATGCGAAGGTTGTACAGGTAAGCGTCGGGCCTTCCATAACACGGTATGAACTGCAGCCCAGCCCCGGGGTAAAGGTTAGTAGAATACTAGCCCTTTCGGACGACATTGCCCTCAGCATGGCGGCCACTTCGGTGAGAATAGAAGCCCCCATTCCGGGGAAATCCGCCATAGGACTGGAGCTTCCCAACAGGGAAACGGTGCCGGTGTCCCTCAGGGAAATAATAGAAAGCAGCCTTTTCAAAAACAGCGCTTCCAATATAACGGTGGCCCTTGGAAAGGACATCGCCGGGAACCCGGTGGTCGTGGACCTTGCGGCGATGCCGCACCTATTGATTGCCGGGGCTACCGGCTCGGGCAAGAGCGTTTGTATCAACTCAATAATAACAAGCCTTTTGTATAAGGCAACACCGGCCCAAGTAAAGCTGATACTTATAGACCCCAAGATGGTGGAACTAAGCCATTACAACGGGATACCCCACCTGCTGGCACCGGTGGTTACCGAACCAAGAAAGGCCACTGCGGTTCTTAACTGGGTTGTGCAGGAGATGACAAACAGGTACAAGGAATTTGCCCGAACTGGAGTTAAAGATATATTCCGGTACAATCAGGTAAAGCAACTGGAGAATTCAAAGGAATACCTGCCCCAAATTGTTGTCGTAATAGATGAATTGTCCGACCTTATGATGGTATCACCGGCGGAAGTGGAGGACGCAATATGCAGGCTGGCACAGATGGCAAGGGCATCGGGGATACACCTGGTTGTCGCCACCCAAAGGCCCTCGGTGGATGTAATAACCGGGATTATTAAGGCAAATATTCCTTCCAGGATTTCCTTCGCGGTGTCTTCCCAGGTGGATTCCAGGACAATCCTGGATATGTCCGGGGCGGAAAAGCTCACCGGAAAAGGGGATATGCTGTACCACCCCACCGGCGAGCAAAAGCCCATTAGAGTACAGGGAGCGCTGGTGGAAGAGGAGGAAATAGAAAGGGTTGTGTCTTTCATAAAAAGCCAGGTTGAGGCCGATTATAACGAAGAGGTTATGGACGCGGCACAGCGGCAGGATGATGAAAGCGAGGACTGTGATGCGCTGCTGCCGGATGCAATAAGCCTCGTATTGGACCATGGACAGGCTTCGGCTTCGCTTTTACAAAGAAAGTTTAAAATCGGGTACGCCAGGGCTGCGCGTATCATAGACCAAATGGAAGCTAGGGGTATCATAAGCGGTTTTGAAGGCAGCAAGCCCCGGAGGGTTTTGGTAAGTAGAGAAGACTTGGAAGAGGACGGTATTAAGGAGGACTGAAAGGGGAAAACAAAATGCAAAGAGTTTCGATAGTAACGCTGGGCTGCCCTAAGAACCAGGCGGACAGCGAAATGATAAAGGGACTGCTCATGGAAAAGGGATACACCTATGAACAGGACCCGGCCCAGGCGGATATAATAGTGGTCAACACCTGCGGTTTTATCGAGGATGCAAAGCAGGAATCCATAAACACTCTTTTGGAAATGGCGCAATACAAGAAAACAGGTCGCTGCAGGTTGATGGTGGCATCGGGGTGCCTGGCCCAAAGGTATGGGAAGGAGCTAATGCGGGAAATGCCGGAAATAGACGTTTTGTTGGGCACCACCAGCTTCCCGGAAATAATAGAGGCAGTAAAACAAGCGGCGCAGGGGAAAAGGGTGTTGAATATCCGACACCCCGACTTTGCTATACCGGAGGGACTG
>JAAYEV010000147.1 GCA_012728565.1 Clostridiales bacterium | reverse complement strand
AATACTCCCGGGTCGGATACTATCACGGCATCCACTCCCGTCCCGGCTGTTTCCTTCAAAAAACTGGCCAGCCCATTAAGGTGCCGGTTGTGGGGTATTATATTAACGGTGAGGTAGCCCTTTACCCCCGCCTTGTGGGCAAAATCCATGCCCTCCCGCATTTCTTCCATGGTCAGATTTCCCGCCCCCGCCCTTAGACCAAACCTTTCACCGGCAAAGTAAACCGCATCCGCCCCGTATATGACGGCCATTTTTAGTTTTTCCAGGTTTCCGGCAGGGGCAAGCAGTTCAACCCTGTTCACCCTTTGTCCCTCCCTTGACGCTTACCGACACACCGTCGCCTATGGGCACTATCGCAGTGTCCAGCAGCGGGTGCCGGGTTATGTTTTCCAAGAAACGTCTCATCCTTTTCACTATGGTTATTTTTCTCCTTTTTACAAGGCTGTCGCTGGCCACCATGCCGCGAAAAAGCACGTTGTCGCATACCAGTGCCCCGCCCGGTGCCAGCAGGTCCAGGATGGTACCAAGCATTTCCCCGTAATGGCCCTTTGCCCCGTCCAAAAATACAAGGTCAAAGCGCCCGTCAAGCTTCTCGAGAACCGCCAGGGCGTCTCCCTCTATTACTTCAATGACGTTTTCAAGGCCGGCAGCTTTTATGTTGCACCTTGCCCTCTCCACCATATCCCGGTCAATTTCCACCGATACCACCTTGCACCCGTCACCGGCAGCCTTCGCCATAACAATGGCAGAATATCCTATTGCGGTACCAACCTCAAGAATTCTTTTACTTTTAAAACCCTTTATCAAGACCTCCAAAAGCCTTGCAACTTCCGGCTGGACTATTGGTACCCTGTTCTCCCTTGCATAGTCTTCCATGCCTTTAAGTATACCCTCGGAGGGGACAAGGCTTGCCCTTATATACTCCTGCACATAATCCTTTGAAATGTTCCCCATATCTTTTCCTTCCCTTAACTGCAATAGGTGGCATAATCACCACCTATTGTTTTCACCCTGGCAATATTTATTCAGCCGGTTACCGATATTTTTCCTTGTCCTTCAAAAACTGCTGGTAATTGCTGCTGAATACGTTGGTGCCCTCGTTTGTTGCTACGAAATAAAGGTAATCACTGTCCGCCGGCTCCATCGCCGCTTTCAGTGCCTCCCTCCCCGGGGACGCAATGGGCCCTATGGGAAGCCCAGGCACGATGTAGGTGTTATACGGCGATTGTATTTGCGTGTCTTTGGTGGACAACCTTGGCTTACGCTCCTTAAGCACGTACTGCACGGTAGCGCAGGACCCAAGATTCATGCCTAATTTGAGCCTGTTATGAAACACCGCGGAAACATACGGCAGTTCGTCGGCGGTACCCGCCTCCCGCTCCACTACAGAAGCCAGTGTTACCACTTCATCCACGGTAAAATCGCCTTCCCAGCCCAGGAGGCCTATTTCCACCGCAACCTCCTCAAACCTTGCCAGCATCCTGTCTATAATGGAATGGGCGGATTCCCCGACAAAAACTTCGTATGTATCGGGGAACAAGTAACCTTCCAGCCTGTTTTCCCGACCGGGGATGCTCTTTACAAATTCATAATCGAATACCCCCTGCTCCACCTCTTTCATGAATTCTTCCCTGTCGGCTATTCCCTTCCGGTGCAGCAGGTCTGCTATCTGCCTCAGCTCATAGCCTTCGGGTATGGTAAACCTTACCGTTTCTTTATAAAGGTTCCCCCTTGTAATTTCTTCCATGATGTCCTGCATATCGGTGCCTACATTTATCAAGTATGCTCCGGCCCGGTACTTTTCTTCGTAGCCCTTAAGCCGGGTAGCTATCCTGAAAGCGAGCGTACTTCGTATCAGTCCCTTTTCCTTGAGGATTTTGCCTATCTCCCTGGTGGTGCTCCCCATCGGTATTTCAAACTGTACCGCTTCCGGAGCCCCCGTTTCCACCGCTACCGGGCTGAACAGCCGAGCAACCTGCAATGCCCCGACCAGCACCAGCAATATCATTATCGCGGCATACACAGTAGTTCTACTCTTCTTGTTTGTACCGGTACCGGCCGTAGCAGAACTCTTCATGCCCTCACCTCTTTGTCGAAATTCCGCAATTCATATTAATATTATATATTCTACACCAAGGTTTTACAATATGGCAGCGTTTTGCCCTGCTACAAAGCCGGAGGACCATGCCCACTGCAGGTTGAACCCGCCGCACTGGCCGTCTATGTCCATTATCTCACCGGCAAAGTATAGGCCCTTCACCAGCCTGGATTCCATTGTACCCGGGTCTATTTCGTCAGTGCTGACACCGCCCGCCGTTACCTGGGCGCTCTGCCAGCCCTTGGTTCCCCTTATTCTAAACCGCCAGTCGGTCAAAACACGCGCTATCCTTTCCAGCTCGCCGTCGGAAAGGCTGGCCGCAGGACGCTTCAGGTCATTTACGCCCGCTTCTTTTAGCACCACCGGTATAAGCCTTTTGTTTATTAGCCCTACCATCGCAAAGTCTGCCGGCTTCCTGGAACCGTTCCGAAATCGTTTTTTAATAAGTAGTTTTAATTCGTCCGCTGTAAAGGTATCAAGAACGGTTATTTTTAAAAATACCTCTTCCCCTTCATTCAACAGCTCCCCGGCCTTCCTGCTTATCTGCAGGATCGGCGGCCCGGACACCCCGTAATTGGCAAACAGTATATCCCCTCTGTCCATGGCTGCCAATTTGTTGTTGTGTACAATCCCGGCGGTCCCCACAAACTTAACCCCGCTTACTGCCTTGAAGAATGGCCCCTCCAGCATCAGTTGGACCAATGCAGGGAAAACCGGTACGATGGCATGTCCAAGTTTTTTGGCCAGCTCAAAGCCGCTTCCGTCCGAACCGCTGGAAGGCATTGCTTTGCCTCCCGCCGCGATAATCACCCTGTCTCCCCGGTAGACTTTGCCATTTTCAAGTTTCACTGCAAAGCTGCCCTTTTCGCCGGTGATGTCTTTTACGCAGGCATCGCAAACAATATCAACGCCCAGGGAATTCAGTTCGTAAAGCAGGACGTCGAGCACGCTTGAAGCCTGGTCGGACATGGGAAAGACCTTTCCGCCGTCTTCCACCTTGTGCTGAATGCCCAGTTTTTCAAAAAACCTTATCGTGTCTTCGGCGGAAAAACTGGCAAGGGCGCTGTGGACAAACTTTGGATTACTGCCGTTGTAATGTTCCACGCCGGTATTAATGTTGGTAAAGTTGCACCGCCCGTTCCCGGTGGCTAGTATTTTTTTGCCTACCCGCGGGTTTTTTTCCAATATGGTAACGGCGGCCCCGAGCCGCCTGGCGGAAATGGCCGCCGTCATTCCGGCGGCCCCTCCCCCTATCACCAATACATGGTTTTTCCTTTTCATAAAACATCCCTCGATGCCTGCAGTATTATTCTTATTCTACCACATAAACCCTGTTTCATTAACATGGCTTATCTTTTTTACCCGCAAACTTCTTACCCCTTATTATACAAAAGTTTGACCCGCATAGTCATCCCATCGTCATTCACAGCTACGCCGCCCGTCATGCAAGCGGTAAGGAATGCAAGCAAAAGGAGCCGAACAAGTTTTTGTTCAGCCCCTTTTTTGCTTTTAGTTTTTATAATACCGCCAGGTCTTCATCCCTTGGGTCGCAAATGAACATATGCCCGGGAGAGTGGGTTATCATAAGTTCCGGCTTACTTGTCATTGCAATTGACTGGGGCGTTACCCCGCATGCCCAGAATACCGGGACCTCGCCCTCCTTAATTACCGAAGGGTCACCGAAATCAGGCTTTGAAATGTTCTTGATTCCAATTAAAGACGGGTCCCCTATATGAACCGGCGCACCGTGTACCTGCGGGAACCTGGAAGTGGCCTGAACAGCCCTTGTGACCATATTATAGGGTATAGGCCGCATGCTGACAACCATTTTCCCATGGAATTTGCCCGCCGGCACACAGTCTATATTTGTAATGTACATGGGAACATTATGATTATCCTCAATATGCCTTATTGGTATCGAAGCGTTAAGCAGGGCTGATTCGAAAGAGAAACTGCAGCCGATCAAAAATCCCACCAGGTCGTCCCGCCAGTAGTTTTCCAGGTTTGTAACCTCATCCACCATTTCGCCGTACTTATAAACCCTGTATTTGGGTATGTCATATATTAAATTTGCTCCCTTTGCCATCAGCTTGGGCTCAGGGTCCCCTACATCGGTAACATCCAGTATGGGGCAGGGCTTAGGGTTCCTTTGGGCGAACAAGAGGAAGTCAAAGGCCAGGTCCTTTGGTACAACAGCCAAGTTGGCCTGAATATGTCCTCTGCACATGCCTGATGTTGGCTGCACCAGGTCTCCTTTCCTAATAAGCTCTCTAACCTGCTTGGGACTCATGTTTGCCAGGTCCGGCATTTTCATCTTCCCCCTTCATTTATTTTTGGAACGGTCAGATGTTCACGCTACATTATCCATATTATTCTGTCCAAATGATTATTCCAGTTTAAGGGCGTCGCCAATTATTCTGTGAATATCGCTAAGCATCAGGCCGAGACGCTGTTCTGCCTGTATCAAATTCTTAACCTGTTCATCCAGGGAAACAAGGTTATACAGGTCGCTTAATTTTTTCATCTGCTCTTCGCTAACATCCTGGCCGAAGGCCTTCAGCCCTTGGACTTCCAACTGTGTTTTCCTGAATTCATCGACAATGGTTTTCTTGGACTGGTCGCCTTCAACAGCTTCCATGGCACTTTTGTACTCCTTGTACTCGGTACTTTCCCTTAAGGCCTTTGCCAGTTGGTGCGCAATGTCGTACGGATTCATTCTCTCAAACTCCCCCCTAAAATGGTAGTCTAAGCAGTAAGGGCACAAGGACCGGCACCACCGCAGTCAGCAGTACCCCATTCAAAAAAGCCAGTATTGCCGTTTCCGGCCCGGTGCACCTTGAAATAACCGGCAGCGTAGTATCCATCGAAGTGGACCCTCCCGGCGTTATGGCCTCTATATGCCCAATCTTCACCGCCACCACCGGTATTATCACGAAGGCTATGAGCTCTCTAACAACGTTGGTTATAAAAGCGATGGTACCAAGATTTATGCTGTGCAGTTCGGATATAATCACTCCCGACAGGCTGTACCAGCCAAATCCTGCTCCCACGGCGCCCGCCTCCCCTATGCTGTACCCCATAAGGCTTCCAACCGCCACAGTGCCTCCAATGCTGCCGACTGCTATTCCCAACGGGACCAAAAGGACCCTCCAGCCATACTGTCTTAGCTTTGCAAAGCTGTCCCTGCTCCGGCCTATGTCCACCCCCACCCAAAACAGCAAAAACCAAAGCCCTATTTCTATTATGGTTCCGGAATAGCCGGCCAGGGGTTCGGGCACTACCAGGAGGCCCGCCGCTATACCGAGGGCTACCGACAGCAGTATGGCCCAGCTCATGGGGTATCCTCCCCACCCCGTTTAATAAGCGGCCGGAGGAGCCTCACGGCAGCTATGCTGCCTATTACGGCTGCCACTGCAAAGGCTATCGAGTGCATTCCTATGGAATAAAAACTCCCGGTTATTTCACTGCTGGACCCAATCCCTACACCCATTGCAAACAGTATTATAATTAGCGACCAGGATTGAAACCCGGAGCTTCTGGTGAGCAATATGCCCGGAATTTTATCCGCCATCCCTAGTACAATGCCTGCGGCAAGAAACAGCATATACAGCCCCATAATAACCCTCCCGGAATATATACTCTTAAATACTTGTTTTCATGCATTAAATTTCCATGATTATGGGCAGTATCATCGGTTTACGCTTTGTCTTTTCATACAGGAAAGTCCTAAGACAGTCCCTGATGCTTGACTTAAGCGTTGCCCATTCGCTAATTCGTTTTTGCTCGCAGCGGGCCAGCGTCTCCTTCACAACCATCCTGGCCTGTTCCATCAAATCCTCGGATTCCCTTACATAGACAAAACCCCTGGATATAATATCCGGCCCGCCGACTACTGCGCCGCTTTCTTTGGATATGGTAACCACCACCACCATAAGACCGTCCTGGGCAAGGTGCTGCCTGTCCCTTAAAACAACGCTGCCTACATCGCCAACTCCCAGGCCGTCCACCAGTACCTTTCCCGCGGTCACGTTGCCGGTTATCCTTGCCGAATCCCTTGTCACTTCCACCACATTGCCTATCTCGGCCAGTATGATTCTGTCACTTTCCATGCCAAGGGATTTTGCAAGCCGCGCATGTCTTTCCAGGTGCCTGTACTCCCCGTGCACCGGCATGAAGAATTTCGGCTTTATCAGCGAGTGTATTAGCTTTAATTCCTCCTGGCAGGCGTGACCCGAAACATGTATGTCTGCCAAATCTTCATATATCACGTTGGCCCCCCGGGCAAACAGCCTGTTTATTACCCGGCTTATCAGTTTCTCGTTCCCCGGTATCGCGCTGGCAGATATAATCACCATATCCCCGGGCATTATTTCCACGTACCTGTGGTCCGCGTTAGCCATACGGGTAAGGGCGGACATGGGCTCACCTTGGCTGCCGGTGGTAAGAATGGTAAGCTCACTGTCCCTGTACCTTCCTATCTCTTCGATATCAATCTCCAGGCCGTCGGGTATATCCAAATATCCCAGTTCGGAAGCTACCCGCACGACATTCAACATGCTTCTTCCGCTAACCGCCAGTTTACGGCCGAACTTGTGGGTGGAGTTTATTATCTGCTGTATCCTGTGCACGTTGGAAGCAAAGGTTGCCACTATTATCCTGTTTGTCGTCCCTGCGAAGATATCGTCAAAGGTTTGGCCGACGGTCCTTTCGGACATGGTATACCCCGGCCTTTCAACGTTGGTGCTGTCCGCCATCATAAGCAGCACACCCTTTTTCCCAAGTTCCGCAAACCGGTGCAGGTCTATCACTTCTTCACCTATCGGGGTAAAGTCCACTTTAAAATCGCTGGTATGCACTATAATCCCAGCATCGGTCGTGATTGCCAGCGCCGCTGAATCCGCAATACTGTGGCTGGTTCTTATGAACTCCACGCTCATACTTCCAAGCTTTACGCTGTCACCTATTTTCACCACTTCCAACCGGCAGTTTTCCGCCATGTTGAATTCAGCCAGTTTATTTTTTACCAGCCCCAGCGTCAGCTTGGTTCCGTAAACGGGAACATTAATCTGTTCCAGCACGTAGGGCAGCGCTCCTATATGGTCCTCGTGTCCGTGGGTTAATACTATGCCCCTTATCCTTTCACTGTTCTTGGTAAGGTAGGAGATGTCGGGTATCACTATGTCTATCCCCAACATTTCCTCCTCCGGAAAGGTAAGGCCGCAGTCTATCACTATTATGTCTTCTCCCTGTTCTATTACCGTCATGTTCTTTCCAATCTCATGAAGTCCCCCAAGGGGGATTACCTTAACTTTGTCTTTACTTTTTTGGCCTGTCATTTATTCACTCTCCCTCTAGCAAAAAACACCCGGACAGGTGTTTATTTATTCGAACATTTACTGCAGTAACCGAAAAATTTCACCCGATGGTTTACAACGTCAAAATGGTTCTTCTCCCTAATCTTTTCTTCCAGGTGCTCCAGCAGGTCCTCCTCTACTTCCTGCACCTCACCGCAGGACAGGCATATCAGGTGGTGATGATGATGGTCCTCGTCGCTTCCCGACATCTCGTACCTGCTGCATCCGTCGTCAAAACTCATCTTGTTTATAACTCCCAACCCTTCCAATAGCTGAAGGGTCCTATAAACGGTTGCAATGCCAATCTCCGGGCACTTTTCTTTAACCAGCATGTAGACGTCCTCTGTACTCAAATGCTTGCCCCGGTTCTCGGCGAAGGTTTCAAGGGTAGCCCTTCTTTGAGGAGTGAGCTTATATCCCTTTTCTTTAAGCTTTGCCTTGGCATCCTCCTGCCTTTGCATAATAACCACCCTCTTCTTTTTCTATTCCCCAAAGCTTGCCCCCGCAGCCTACAGCCTCTGACCCGAGACTCTGCCCGAAAACCGGCCCCCGGCGCCCATTACCCGGAACCTTTTACCGTCAATTACCAACCACTAAAGCCTTGTGTTCTGCTGTCTGTAAGCAGAATTTCTCATCTTCCCATAATCTTGCTTGCCAGCGAACTCGTTACACCGGATATCGCCATGCCGATGGTTCCCTTGTTGGCCTCCAACACCTTTTCCAGGCTGTCCAGCATATAGTCTAGCTGCTCTCTTGAAACAATAAGCGGCGGTTCCAGCCTGATAACGTTGGGATTGTTAAGGGTATAAGCCGTAATTATCCTGTACTTGTTAAGCAGTTCCCCGGCCACCAAGGCGCCGATGTATTCCCTGCCCAGTCTTGAAACCGTTCCCCCGGTCATCCTGTCCAAAAGGCTTCCTTCCCCGCTTCGGAATTCTATACCCAGCAATAGGCCTCTGCCCCTTACGTCCCTGACAAGCGGGTACTTTTTCTTTATATCCTGAAGTCTCTTCAGTGCGTATTCTCCCAGTTCTGCAGCCCTTTTGTCCAGCCGGTTCTCTACAATATAACCCACCGCTGCAAGTCCTGCAGCCATCGCCAACGAGTTGCCACCAAAAGTGGAGGTGTGCAGCAGGCATTTATCCATGCTGCCATAGGCTTTCCTGTACACCTTGGAAGCGGCCATGCACGCCCCTATGGGCATCATCCCGCCGCCCAGCGATTTGGCCAGGCACATTATATCCGGTTCCACGTCCTCGTGCTGGCAGTCAAAAAGCTTTCCTGTTCTTCCAAATCCCGTCTGTATCTCGTCCACTATGAGAAGCGCCTTATACTTATCGCACAGTTTTCTTACGCCTTTCAGGTACCCGGCCCGTGGCACCACTATGCCCCCTTCCCCCTGTATGGGTTCCAGTATGACCGCTGCAGTATCCCCCTTTGAAAGGGCCTTTTCCATTTCTTCAAGATTGTCGTATTCAACCGCACAGCAGTCCGGCAGTGTGGGAGCAAAGGGCGTCCTGTACTTTTCCCTTCCGGTAACCGATAAGGAACCGAAGGATTTGCCGTGGAAGGAATTCCGGCAGTAAATTATCCTGCTTTTACCGCTGCAAATCCTGGCCAGCTTTAAAGCCGCTTCCACTGCTTCGGTACCGCTGTTGCAAAAAAACGAGTACCTAAGGTTGCCGGGGGTTATACGGGCAAGGTTATCCGCCAGTGCTGCCGCGAGGGGATTCAATGAAGCCTGTAGGATGTTTGGCACTCCGAAAACTTTTCGCAGGGCTTCCATAACCACGGTTGGGTTATGCCCCAGGTTTAATGCACCGTAGCCTCCTAAGAAGTCCAGGTACTCATTCCCCCGGTCGTCCCATACTACTACCCCTTCCGCCTTCACAAACCTCTTGTCAAAGTCCAGCAGCGCCATCATGCTTGCAAGCCCCGGATTAACGTATTCCCTGTACCCTTCCCTGGTCAGCTTTCTGTCATAGCCCAGCGCCTCTTCAAGGGTTATCATTCCATCCATATTACATCCTCCAAAACTTAAATAACAGTGTTATTATTAATTGTCCTGCTGCCTGGCCAGCTCTTCATAAGCCTCCACAACCGTATCCAGCTCTTCGTCATCGTCGATACCCACCAATATGTCTTCCCCGTTCTCGTCCTGCTCTATCCTTAAGACATAGGCCTCTTCTTCCTCTTCATCTTCGTTCTCCGGCATAAGAATGGCATACCTTCCGTCATCCACGTCCAGTACCGCCAGCACTTCAAACCGGCACTCGTTGTCCTCCTCATCGTACAGCACCACTATATCCTTATCATCCTCCAAGTTTCACACCTCCAATATCACAGGTAAATTTTATAATAACATGCTTATACTGTCAACGCCGGTTCATCCTGCTGTCCAGGTACCCCTGAAGTATTATTGACGCAGCAACCTTGTCAATCACCCTTTTCCTCTTTTCCCTTCCGACCTGCCCTTCGATTAGCATCCTCTCGGCCGCGACCGTGGAAAGTCTTTCGTCCCATAATACCACCTCCAGGCCGGTTGCCTCCTCAAGTACCTTTGCAAATTCAATTGCCTTTTCACCCTGGGGTCCTATGGTGGAATTCATGTTTTTGGGTAGTCCCACTACTATTTTTCCCACTTCCCATTCCCGTATGAGCTCCCTTATCCGCTCAATATCCGTTTCAATGTTTTTCCTTGCTATTGTCTCCAGCGCCTGCGCTGTCCAGCCGAGGGAATCGCTCACCGCAACTCCTATGGTTTTGTCCCCAAGGTCCAGTCCCATAATCCTCAATTTATGCACCACCCCGTTAACCTTACACAACCTTTATATAAAAATTCCCGCAATTAGCCGCGCAGTACCCGCATAGTATGCATCTATCCCGATTTACATGCGCCTTTCCATCCGACAGGTACAGCGCCCCTTGCCTGCACGCCGAAACACAGCTGCCGCACCCTTCGCACCAGGGTTCAATTAATAGCCTCCTTTCCCTTGCCGACAGGGCCGCTTCCGTCTCGGTGTCCACCGGCCGACCCTCAAACATGGCAAGGTTTGCCTCAAGCTCCTGGTCACACTGCATTCCAATGGCTATCGAATCTATATGGGGAATGCCCAGCACGAACTCAAGGCATTCCCTGAAATTCCGAATCAGGTTGCCTCCTCCCAGGGGTTTCATGGCGTAGATACCTTTACCGCGATCACGGGCCGCTTTTACTGCCTCAAGCATGTCATCCACGCTTCCGTCCATTATACCCAGTCCCCTTAGGTTTACTATAGGGTGAATTACCTGGATTTCATCCCATTCCAATGCGGCCCGGACACACTCCACATGGTGGGTGGATACGCCAAAGGCCCTTATGTAACCCTTTTCCCTGGCCTTCAGGAAATACTCTATGGCCTCGTGATGGCCCTTTAGTGTAAGCCCGCTTTCCTGTTCATGCAGCATGAAAATATCTATATATCCAAGTCCCGTTTCATTCAGCGCCTTCTTAAGGCTTTCCTTCGCCATCTCCCCGGTATAGGCGTAGGTTTTGGTGGCCAGAACAAGTCGGTCCCTGGGCTTGCCCTTCATTGCCTCCTTTATATATTCATAGTTATCGTAAAGCTCCGCCGTATCCAAGAAATTCACTCCCCGCTCCATGGCTCTCTCGATAAGCCCCGCGCCTTCTTTAACGCATAGGTTAGCCTGAAGCGGGCTGAGGGTAAGGCTGCCAAAACAGAGCCTTGATACCCTAATCCCCGTCCTTCCCAAATCCCTGTAATCCATCTTACTTACCCGGCATTTTCGCCGGCCCCCTTTGTATTTTTCTTTCCTGAATTAAAATATAAAGCAGGCTTGTTATAAAAAATATACTGCCGGTGGCCGATGTCACAACCCCGGAATCGTTGACCGCCATCCCCGCCGCGGCGGCCACCACCAAGGCCGACCACCCTTTTGCGTAATAGGGATACTTGGCGAAAACCCCCTTGAAAAAACCAACCGGCCTGTAAAACAGTATCCCGGTAACTGTAATTACCGTTATCAGCACCTTTGTCCATACCGTGTATCTCAGAAGCTTCACGTTCATAGCCAGTTTTCTCCGCACGGTGGCCAGCAGCCCCGAGTAGCCGCTGTTTGCCGCGGCCTGGGCTGCCGCCGCAATGTGGGAGTGGTCCTCCAAGAACATCGCGTCTGCCAGCAAGAAAGCTGCCAATACCACGACCAATGCAAAGGCTGCAACTGTTACCTGCTTAATACCTATCCTGGTTTCTCGAATACGCATAAGTAAGAAGGTAAAGGCCATAAAACAGGTTATGGCGCCCCCAAGGTTTGCGCCGAGGGCCGGGTAACCCACTACAAAGGTAACAATTCCAAGCACCGCCCCTACGGCCCAAAGAGGTACCCTTACAAACTCCAGCATTGAACAAAGGGCAGTAATGGCGCTGCCCGCCACAATGCCCATGTACTCGTTGCCTATACCGTAATACCTGGCCCCTATAATGGGGTCATACCCCAGCACCGAGTTTTGAATAAGCCCTCCGCCGGTTACAACGTCAAGGACAATTAAAAGGACCGTAAGACCCGATACGACAAGAAGCAGCGTTTTAACGTTTTTTATCGTCCCATGCAGCACTATACCCAGCCCCGCAGCCGCCAATACTGCCACCGCAGCGTTCCCTGCCAGGGTTTGAAGCTTAAATATCGGCAGAACCAGCAGTACCGCGGGAAAAACCATCGTAAAAGTTAGCGCTATTTCTACCGGCGGGACCAGAAGTCCCCTAAAGAAGGCCGGGTATAGTATAATAAAAAGCCCCATCAGTACAACAAGTATTACAAACACTGCGTAATTATAGAGTATCGGGTACCTGAAGTTGGACGTGTTCACCGTTCTTAAGCCCAATTCCCTTACCCTGCTTATGTTTTCCCCATCTGGTACCGTTCTTAGGGGGCGGCCGGTAAGGTATCCCGCTTCTATCCCGAAAAAGCCAAGAACAGTTGGCGCTATGTCTATGGCTGCCACGATGCCCTCCCGCCTGGTAGTACCGGAGCTGAGCAGCCCCTTCGAAAATCCGCCGCCGTATACTATAAGCGGCGTAAGCCTTGCCCCCCGCGCAATTTCTTCATTTGCCGGGTAAGGCACCACTAGCATTAACAGCCAGCCTTCCTTGTCCGCTTTTTGTTTAAGGTCGGATAAAAAATTGCTTATCCCAAGCAGGGCTTTATTCCTGTGATATCTGTACATGGCCTCGTTCATCAGGTCCCTGCTTTCTTCTATCCTGGTCATGTCCCCCGTTTCAATAACAACAAAGTCCGTCCTTTGCAGTGCCTGGTCCAAGTAACCCATAAGCTTCGCAAAGTCGGTCCTCCGCCCGGTGGGAAAACCCCCGTCCTCCTTAAGAATATGGCCCCCCACCACACCGTAATCCACTATGCCTTTCTTGTCCATGGCGATGGACACCGCCCACCGCACCTGGTTATCCTCGCAGTCGGCATTCCCCAAAAGGGAAGTCTTAAGTCCGGCCCGACGCAGCGCGTCACCCAAGCTTCCGGCAGACGCCCCGTATTCACCGTTAAGGTTCTGGCTGACAAGCTTGTTAATATACGGGTTTACAACCATTCCCGGAGCCACTCTTTCACCGGTACGGCTGTAAAACATCTCCATCGTTTCATGGTCCACTTCCAGGGCTCCCACCGATGAGGGCGAAGCCTCCGCCCTTGCCCCGCTTCCTATGCTTACATAGCCCTTGCATGCGCTGTAGGCTCCCGACGGCCTGTTGTTCATCAGCGCGATCGAGCCGTCCCTCATCAACTCTCCAAAACCCTGCAGGCCTTCCATATCCCCAAAGGATATCCGATCCACTATAACTAAAACAGCTTTTTTGCCTGTATTATTGTTCGCATATGCGGCGGCTTTGAATGAAACCAGCACAAAAAAAATTAAGACACCGGAAAGTATTATGCTTTTACCTGATTTCACAAAGTATAACACCCGCCTTTGTTCTTGCTACAGGTTCTTCAGGTACTCCTTAACTATTTCTTCCAGTATTTCATCCCGCTCCACCTTGCCTATCAAGCTTCTTGCATTATTATGACTAGTTATATAGGTGGGATCGCCGGAAATTATGTACCCGACAATCTGGTTTATCGAGTTGTATCCTTTTTCTTCAAGAGCGTTGTAAACCAATGAAAGAACTTCCTTAACCCTGTTTTGTGCTTCTTTTTCAACATTGAACTTCATAGTCTTGTCGGAATCCTTTAACATGTCCAACACTCCTTTATAATATTTATTACCATATATTATATATTAATATACATGTCCATTAAATACAAATAAATAATATATAGTCGGCAATTGTTTTTTAGTTTTGCTTTAAGGCCGGTATTCAAAAAAGGCAAACGGCCGGTAAGGCATCCGGCCGTTTGCTGGGGAGTGTTTATTTCAACTGCGTTTGCAGGACTTCTGCCGCAACTTCTAAGGCCCTGGCGATGTTTTCCGGTTCCTTTGCCCCGGCCTGGGCAATGTCCGGCCTGCCCCCTCCACCGCCTCCGGCAGCCTTGGCTGCCTCTCTTATTATATTTCCGGAATGGGCGCCGGCGGATACGGCATCCTTGGTGGCCATGGCCACCATGTTGACTTTGCCCTCCATTAACGATGCCAGTACCACAACCCCTGAGCCGATTTTGTCTTTGAGTTTGTCACCAAGGCTTCTAAGGGCCTCCATGTCCAGGTTATCAATACGGGCGGTTATTACCTTAAGACCCTTTATGTCTTTGGCATCGCTTACCAGCTTATCGGCCTGCTGGGCCGCCATTTTTTGCATCAGGGAACTAATCTCCCTTTCCTTTGCCTTTAGTTCCTCCAATAGGCTTGCCGCCCGCCCCGCGGCATTTTCAGGGGTAGTCTTAAGCACTCCTGCCACATCTTTCAACAATTCTTCCCTGTTTTTGAAATGCTGTAGGGCCTTTCTGCCGGTAACAGCCTCAATTCTTCTTACTCCGGCGGCTATACCGCTTTCCGAGGTCAGCACAAAGGACCCGATGGCGGAAGTGTTCTTTACATGCGTTCCACCGCAAAGCTCCATGCTAAAGTCCCCCGTCTTTACTACCCTGACCATGTCGCCATATTTTTCGCCGAAAAGGGCGGTGGCACCCATTTTCTTTGCGCTTTCCATATCTGTAACCAACGTCTCGACCTCAATGGACTCCAATATTTTATCGTTGACCAGGCTCTCCACCTGTTCCAGTTCCCTCTCGGTCACTGCGGCCATATGGGTAAAGTCAAACCTCAATCGGTCCGGTTCCACCAGCGACCCCGCCTGTTCAACGTGGCCGCCCAGCACCTTCCTTAAGGCACTGTGCAGAAGGTGCGTAGCGGTATGGTTCCTAGCAGCATCGCTTCTTAGGTCCTCATTTACCTTGGCCACCGCATCCAGCCCCGCCTTAACGGTCCCTGTTTTAACAAGTCCGGTATGAAGGGTTCTCCCGCCCTGCACCGCTTTGCAGCCGGTAACCTCCACAACAAAACCGTCTCCGGTTATCACGCCCTTATCCCCCACCTGGCCGCCGCTTTCGGCGTAAAAGGGAGTCGCCTCCAGTATTACCGCCACCCGGTCTCCTTCAACGGCCTGCTCCACCGGCTTGTTATCCTTAAGCACAGCGGCAATTTTCGTTTCCAGGGTTAATTTTTCATAGCCCTCAAACCGGGTGGCGGGTATCCCTGTGAGCTGAGCAGTGTCCTCATCGCTCCAGCCCACCTCTTGGGCTTCCGCTCGGGCGGCTCGAGCCCTTTCTCTCTGGGCAGCCATTTCCTTGTTAAACCCATCCTCGTCCACCGACATGCCCTCTTCCTCCAATATATCCCGGGTAAGGTCGAGGGGAAATCCGAAGGTGTCGTACAGTTTAAATGCCCTGTCGCCGGGGAGCGTTCTGCCGCCCGTTTCCTTTATTTCGCCAATGTATTCCTGCAGTATATTTAAACCCTGGTCCAGGGTTTCCTGGAACCTTTCCTCCTCCAGCTTTATCACATCCCGGATGTATTCCCTTTTTTCCTTAAGCACAGGGTAGGCATCGCCGGATACCTCTACAACCTTGTTTGAAATATCATGCAGGAAGCTGCCCTGAAGGCCCAGCAGCTTTCCATGGCGGGCCGCCCTGCGCAGCAGTCTTCTCAGAACGTACCCCCTGCCTTCGTTGGACGGAAGTACCCCGTCGCTTATCATGTTGGTGACGCCCCGGATGTGGTCGGTTATTACCCTTATGGATACATCAGCTTTCTGGTCCCTTCCATACTCATTTCCCGTAATCCGGGCTATATAGTCAAGTATATGGCGGATGGTGTCCACTTCGAACATGGTATCCACACCCTGCATAATTGCGGCCATCCTTTCAAGTCCCATACCGGTATCAATATTTGGGTTTTTGAGCCGATGGTAGTTTCCTTCCGCATCCTTGTCAAACTGGGTAAATACCAGGTTCCAGAATTCCACGTACCGATCGCAGTCACAGCCTACTCCGCAGTCCTCTCTCTCGCATCCGTACTTTTCTCCACGGTCAAAGTATATCTCCGAGCACGGCCCGCACGGCCCAAGGCCTATTTCCCAAAAATTATCCTCCTTGCCCATTCGAACAATCCGCTCGGCCGGTAACCCCACCGACTTGTTCCATATTTCGAAGGCTTCGTCGTCGTCCTGGTATATGGTAATCCACAAACGGTCCTCCGGGAGCTTTAGGTCTTCGGTTACAAACTCCCACGCCCATGTAATAGCTTCCTTCTTGAAGTAATCGCCGAAAGAGAAGTTTCCCAGCATTTCAAAGAAGGTACCATGCCGGGCGGTCTTTCCCACCCGCTCGATATCCGGTGTCCTTATGCACTTCTGGCAGGTTACCACCCTTTTTCTGGGCGGAGTCTTGGCCCCGGTAAAGTACGGCTTCAGCGGTGCCATGCCGCTGTTTATTAGAAGCAGGCTTTTATCGTTTTGTGGAACAAGGGGAAAACTTGGCAGTCTCAGGTGCCCTTTACTTTCGAAGAATCTTAAAAATCTTTCCCGTATTTCGTTAAGGCCCAATTGTTCCATGCTGTTAACCTCCTTTTGACCCCGGCGCCGGGTTCCGGGCACCGGGTATAGTATGTTGTTTGACGGGTCAGGGTGATATACAAAAATCCCCGCCACTGACTCTTGTCAGGGACGGGGAAACTTCCGCGGTACCACCCTAATTGCCTTGCACGGCCACTCGTAACTTGTAACGGATGCATCCGTCAGTATCTACTAACCGGTTCGATACTGAAACTCCGGGACTGCTTCATTCGCCCTGTTCCGGAAGCCTTTCAGCCAGGGGCTCCCTTTCTGTGGGAACGGAATCGAACTACTCCTTCCCTTCACAGTTTTTCCCTTATGGTAATTTTAAATAAGATTATATATAAACTGCCCCTTCTTGTCAAATAATATTATCGTACAGAATTTACTATTTTATCAAATACATACATAGCCAACACTTTTATTACCGCTGCCACCGGAACCGCCAGCAGCATCCCAACCAGTCCGAAAAAATGTGCTGCTACAAGAAGCGATAGTATAATAAACACCGGATGCATCCCTACGCTGTCTCCCATTATTTTGGGAGTGATTATCCCGCTTTCAAGCTGCTGGATTATCAACACAATTCCAATAGCCCAAAGCGCCTTTGTAGGGCTTTCCATAAGCCCTACTACCACCACCGGCACCCCTCCCAGGATGGGACCGAAGTAAGGAATAATTTCCCCCAGCCCGGTTATTATACCCATCAGAATCGCAAAGTTGAGGTCAATTAATAAAAAGCCTATCGACGCCAAGGCGCCCACCACAAGAGCCACCAAAAGTTCCCCCCGGATGAACCCCATAAGTACACTGTCAATCTCCCTGCCTACCCTGGCGGTGTCCTGTCTCAATCTAACCGGTATTATATATCCTATTAAATCAAGAAAATAATCCTTGTCCTTTAACAGGTAAAACGATACCACCAGCGCAATAATCCAGTTCACCAATCCCTTAAATATTCCTACCAGTTTATCGGCGGTGCGGTTTACCTGTATTATAACGATTTCCTGTATGTAATCTATATTGTTCCTTATGGCTTCCCTCAGTTCCGGGGTAAGGGACCTGCTGAACCTAAGGTATACTCCGTCTAGGTACTCCTTGGCCCTTAAAGCGTAACTGGGAAGTATATCCATCATTTTCATGGCTTCCCGGTAAACCGACGGAAGCAGAAATGACATAAGGCCTGCTGCAGCGCTGAGAACCGCTGAATATACAATCAATACAGCCGTCATTCTTCCAAGGCCTCTTTTTATCAAGGCTTCCACCAGGGGGTTGAAAATATAAGCTATAATTATTCCAATGACAAAGGGTTTTAGGATGGACCATAGTATACCCCTGTTCCGGATAATGAAAACCGCCGGTATTAACATAAGAAGAAATGCGGTAATAATAATCAGAATTTTTCTTGTTTTACCTGTCAATCTATATCCTCCCAATAGGGCAGGAAGCGACCAAGTCGCTTCCTAAGGCTTACCTTACCATTTCGGTGGCATCGTGCATCAGGTCCATCGCCTTTCCGGCCAGGCGCCTGCCCGTCCTTTGCATCCGCCTCCTGGTCCTCGGTGCCGGCATCGGCATCATCATGGAAATTACCGCTCCAATCATTCCTCCCATAATCAATCCACGCATGAATCTATTATCCATATCATCACTCCCCTTATTGTTTTTGGTTGTTGAGTTTCAATAAATTCTCAAGCCCCCCGGGGCTGTCAAGGCTATCGATTTCAACTGTATCCAGCACTACGCATCCTTTTCCCACCGCCGCAGTATTGTCCAGCCTTAATAGTTTTCTTCCCTTTATTAGGTCTTCAAAAAGGTCTCCGGCAATAATGTACCCTTCGATTGTACCACTGTTTTCCCCGATAACCGTGTCCTTTATCACGCCGATTTCCCTTCCGTCGGCGGTAAGCACCAAATACCCGGTAATGTCCTCTCCATCCTCCGGGCGGCCTATGTCCGGCATGTCAAGGTCCCTGCCGGGGGCCCTGTCGTTTACTATCAAAAGGTCGTCTCCAAAGCTCAGTATATCCCTGTAATGCACAACCGCCCTGCCCCTGCCGGGCCTTTTCCTTTTAAGGGTAATTCCCAGTACCCTTCCCCTGGTCCTGGAGCATATTACCCTTTCCACTTCGCCTATGGGACTGCCCTTTGAATCCACAACAGTCATGCCGATTATGTCCGAAACCCTTTTCAAAAACACCTCTCCCCGGATTCTTGCTTTCCATATTAGTTTTAAACATAAACAAACAAAAATTCACTGTAATTAAGTGCATTTTTGGCAATTACTGTATCAATCCTTCTATTATCCCCCCGCCCACCACCAGGTCCTGCTGGTAAAAAACCGCCGACTGGCCGGGAGTTATAGCCCTCTGGGGGATTTTGAGCCTTACCTCCACTTTCCCGTCATCCCGCGGGGAGATTTCGGCATCCGCCGGCTGTGCCGAATACCGTATCTTTACCTTGACCTGCATCGGGTCATGCAGCCTGTCTATGGATATATAATTTACGTCCTTTACAAGAAACCTGTCTTTGAACAGTTCTTTCTCTTCCCCTACCACCACCACGTTGTTTTCAGCGTCTATATCTACCACGTAAACCGGTTTACCAAGGGCGAGCCCGAGGCCCTTTCTCTGCCCTATGGTGTAATTCGCTATTCCCCTGTGTTTTCCAAGAACGTTTCCATTGGTATCGACAAAACTCCCGCTTTTTATTTCCCTCGAAGCCCATTCGGCTATAAACCGCCCGTAATCGTTGTCATCCACAAAGCAAATCTCCTGGCTGTCCGGCTTGTCCGCCACCATAAGCCCAAGCCTGCGGGCAATCTCCCGGGTCTTTTCTTTTGTATACTCCCCCATCGGCATAAGGGTATGCTCCAACTGGTACTGGGTCATATTATACAGCGCGTAGGTCTGGTCCTTCTCCGGCGTAACCGATTTTCTTAGCAGGAACCTGCCCCTTTCGCTGTCGTACTCTATTCTGGCATAGTGCCCTGTGGCTATATAGAAGGCGTCGAGGGCGTGGGCCCTGCGCATCAGCTCCTCGAACTTGACGTAACGGTTGCATGCTATGCACGGGTTGGGGGTTTTGCCTTCCAGGTACTCTTTTACGAAATACTCTATGACTTTCTCCTGGAAATAGTCCTTGAAGTTCATAACATAATAGGGAATGCCCAGGCGATCCGCAACCCTTCTTGCGTCCTCCACCGCCGAAAGGGAACAGCATCCCCCTTCCCTCTTGGAATCCGCACCTGAATCCGGCCAAATCTGCATGGTCACCCCTATAACCTCATAACCCTTTTCAAGCAGCAGAGCGGCAGCCACCGAACTGTCAACGCCGCCGCTCATAGCCATTACAACCCTGTTTTTGTTCATGTTTTCACCCGCTGTTCCTTACTTCCCTCTTTTTGCCCTGTAGTCTTCTATGGCCGCCCGTATTGCTTGCTCCGCCAGCACGGAACAGTGCACCTTTGCCGGCGGAAGTCCACCCAGCGCATCCACCACGTCCTTGTTGGTAAGAGCGAGGGCTTCTTCTATTGTCCTGCCCTTTACCATTTCGGTCATTATACTGCTGGATGCAATTGCGGAGGCACAGCCAAAGGTTTTGAACTTGATATCCTTTATTATGTTATCCTCAACTTTCAAAAATATTTTCATGATATCCCCGCACTGGGGGCTGCCCACTTCTCCCACGCCATCCGCATCCTCAATCTCCCCGACATTTCTTGGGTTTGTAAAGTGCTCCATTACCGTTTCGTTATACACTTACCTTTCCCCCTTCACATTGTTTGAATAGTGGTGACAGCGCCCTTAATTTTTCTACTATCGCAGGCAGTTTATCCAGTATATAATCTATATCCTCCCGGGTGTTAATTTCCCCGAGACTCATTCTCAGGGACCCATGGGCTGTCTCATGGGAAAGACCTATCGCCAGCAGTACATGGGACGGGTCAAGAGAACCGGACGTACAGGCCGAACCGCTGGAAGCGGCAATCCCTTCCATATCAAGGCTGAGAAGCAGCGCTTCCCCTTCAACGAACTCGAAGGAAAAGTTCACGTTGTTGGCCAGCCTTTGGCTGGGATGACCGTTTAGTCTCACATGGGGTATCCTTTCCTTTATCCCGTCTATCAGAGCATCCCTTAAGGAAGTCATCTTACGAACATGCTGGTCCAGGTTTTCTACGGCAAGCTGGACAGCTTTACCCATACCCACCACCGCAGCGACATTCTCGGTCCCCGACCTTCTTTTGCGCTCCTGGGCTCCACCGTGAATCAGGTTGTCAATCCTTGTTCCTTTTCTTACATAAAGAGCCCCTATTCCCTTTGGTCCCATTATCTTGTGACCTGAAATGGATAAAAGGTCTACACCAAGTTTATCCACGTTAATGTCCACGTTGCCCATGGCTTGTACCGCATCGGTGTGGAAGTATACGGCCCTTTTCTTTGCTATTTTGCCTATTTCTTCAATCGGCTGTATGGTGCCTATTTCATTGTTTGCAAACATCACCGAGATTAATATTGTCCTGTCATTTATGGCATTTTCAACGTCATCCGGGTTTACTAGGCCATACTCGTCAACGTCCAGGTAGGTTACGTCAAACCCTTGCTTTTCCAAGTATTCACAGGTATGGAGTATTGCGTGGTGCTCAATTTTAGTAGTAATTATATGATTCCCCTTTTTCTTGTTAGCAAAGGCGACTCCCTTCACCGCCCAGTTGTCCGCCTCGGTGCCGCTGCCGGTAAAGTATATCTCCTCCGTTTTTGCCCCCAACCCAAGGGCAACCCTTTCCCTGGCCTTATCCATAGCCTTTCTGGCTTCCCTCCCAAAGAAATGGATGCTGGAAGGGTTGCCGTAGCTTTCGGTTAAATAGGGCATCATTTCTTCCAGTACCTGTGGGTGTATCGGTGTGGTAGCGGAATTGTCAACATAGATTCTTCGCTTTTCCATGGTTTTCCCTCTCTTCCTTTGTAAAGTCCTTAGCTATCCTTTCATAATCGTCCACCATATCCTGCAGGCTGATTGAATCTATAACATTGTTAATGCTGTCCCTTATCTTCTCCCACAGTATTCTGGTAACGCAGTAGTCCGCCTTTATGCATTCCTTGTCCTGGTCGTCCAGCACGCATTCGGCCGGCGCAAGGGGGCCCTCCAGAGACCTTAGTATATCTCCTACGCTTATTTTTGATGGATGCCGCGACAGCATATATCCTCCCTGGGCCCCCCTTACACTACTCACTAAACCGTCCTTTCTGAGAACCGCCATAAGCTGCTCAAGGTAAGGATCGGACAGGTTTTGTCTCTCGGCAACGCTCTTTAATGGAATGGGCCCTTTACCGTATTGCAGGGCAAGTTCGAAGGCTGCCCTTACTCCATATCTACCCCTAGTCGACAGTATCAAAACATGCTCCCCCCTTAATCCCGACTTTTTTAGTAGGGATTACTAGCTTTACAATATCACAGCGGTATTTCGTTGTCAATACTTTTGGTTTTATTTTCTACTGCTTTACTCGGGATTATTCCTGAAAAAATCATACCCCGTAAATTTTGCTGTCCCGTCCTATCCACAGGCTTATCCTATCGGGGTACTTGTTCTTTTTTACGGCACTGCCCTGGCCGATTATACTCATGTCTACGGCACAGCCCACGTTCTCCAGAATACAGTCCTCCATTATTATACTGTTTCTTATATCGGTCCCCATCACGCTGCTTCCGTCTCCCACCGATGTGTAGGACCCGATACGGCACTTTTTCAGGACTACATTGCTGCCAATGGTGACAAAGTCCTCAATAACCGAATCCATTACTACCGTGCCTTCTCCAATAACAACTTTTTTGCCTACTGTGCTGTTTGCATCCACATGTCCTTTGACATCCCCTACAAGGTCTGCCAGAATCCTCCTGTTGGCCCGTAGAAGGTCCTTGGGCCTTCCCACATCGCTCCACCAGCCCTTGGTAATAAGGTAGCTCACCGGGAGACCATCCCTTATCAATTCCATAATCGCATCGGTAAGCTCCAGTTCCCCCCGGGGGGACGGCTTAATCCTGTCTATGACATCAAAAATACTGCTGTCAAACACGTACATCCCCACAATGGCGTGATTTCCGACAGGCTCCTTAGGCTTTTCAACCAGCCCTGTTATTTTTCCATTATCAATAAGCGCAATCCCAAACCGCCTTGGGTCCTCTACCCTCGAGAGCAAAATTGTGCTGCGAGCACCGGTATCCATATGATGGCGCACCAAGTCCTCGACCGGATGCATTATCAGGTTGTCTCCAAGTATGATAACAAAGGTTTCTCCTTTTAGGTGATGTTCACTTACCTTTAAGCCGTGGGCCAACCCCAGCGGAGCATGCTGTCTTATATAGCTTATTGATACACCCCAGCTGCTTCCATCCCCCAACCTGTGTTGGAATTCCTCCTCCCTGTCTCCCACCACCACGCATATATCCTCAATTCCCGCCCTTTTCAAAGATTCGATAATGTAATATATTACCGGCTTATTGGCCACCGGCAAGAAATGCTTGGCGCCGGTAAACGTGAAGGGCCGCAGCCTTGTCCCCTTGCCGCCGCACAATATTAGGCCTTTCATATAATCAACTCCTGTTAAGTCCTAACCCTTGCCTTTACAATTTTCAGTATAATCTATGAGAGCTTTATACATTATGTTACCCATAGAACCGGTGTCCTCGTGACATGTAACTGGCTCCATTGCTGGAATATAATACATTTGCAGTATTTGGTATATGGTTTGCATTATGTCTACCAATCCGTTATTATTTAATAGAAGTATCCCGCGTTAGGCTGCAAGTTCTAAGAACACATCCTGCAAATAAAAAAATCAAAGAGGTGATAGTTTGAAGAGAAAATCTTTGATGGTATTGTTGGTATTAACCCTGATGTCCAGTGTGTTATTCGCGCAAAGCGCCCTGGGAGCGGGTCTTTACCTTGCTGACGGGCAGAAAGTCTCCAATGCCCAAACTACGGTTACATACAAGGGCCTTGTATCAATTATTGGCGGAAAACTAAAGCCCGTTAATACAGGTACACAAAGAATATATTACGTGTACAAAACCGCAGACCAAAGCGTGGGTTACTACAAGGTTTTTATAGACAGGTATTTTGGCTGGAACCCACCTTCGGACGGGCAGCCGCAGGAACCTCAACAGCCACAGCAGCCGCAGCAGCCTGAAGAACCTCTGCAGCCGGCACAACCCCATCAACCACCGGCACAACCCGATCCTAAGCCGGAAGAACCGAAGCAGCCCGTTCCAAAACCTGAGGTTCCGCAGCAGCCCGGCACTCATCAGTTAACAGCCGATGAACAAAAGCTTATAAACCTCATAAACAGCGAGAGGATAAAGGCTGGGCTCAAGCCCTTGGCAATCGATTACAACCTTTCCAGGGTGGCAAGGATAAAATCGGAGGATATGAGGGCAAACAACTATTTCTCCCATACATCCCCCACCTACGGCTCTCCCTTCCAGATGATGAAGGACTTCGGGATAACCTACAGGAGTGCGGCGGAAAACATAGCAAGAACGTACAGTGTGGAAAGTGCCCATAACGGGTTTATGAACTCGGAGGGACACAGGAAAAATATACTAACCCCCGGCTTCACACATGTAGGGGTTGGAATATCGGGCAATTACTATACCGAGATGTTTATAAGCAAATAGACTGGGTGAAGGACACCGGTACTGCGTGCCCTTGCCGGTGATAACGGCGGTTTTTTACAACAATAGCATATAAGCTAAAGGGGCTGTGTCTATTTGCACAGCCCCTTGCTGTTCAGTAGATTTTTGCATAGTCGGTGAAATAACCCGTTTGTATTTCCCTGTAAACTCCCCTAACCGACATTTTGTATTTCTGAATTTGTCTTCGTATATTGTCTATCTCCTTGGAACTACCAAGGGCAACCAGCGATGTATTGCAGCTTTTTGCAATCTTGGAAGGGGTAGGTCTCAACTCCACGCTGTATCCCCTCTCCCTCAGCAGTTCTTCCATATATACAGCCTGGTTCCTGGAGTTGAACACAAAAAAGTAACGCTCTGCCAAGCCAAACACTCCCCAATAGTTTATTACAATATATTATTGGCTTGGTAGATTTTTGGTGACTATTGTCAATTCTTTATTATTTTGCTCACCACTTCAACAGTACGCTTCACATCATCCGGTGTAATGTAATAGTGGACTGCAAAACGCACCACCGGCGAGCTGGACCCGTTTATCAGTATTCCATTCTGTTTAAGCCTTTCGGCTACCTGCATTCCGTTTAGACCGGTACCGGCAAAGTCAACCATGATAAGGTTTGTCTGCACCCTGCCAACGTCCACCGATACACCCTCCAGGGAGTTAAGCCCCTTGGCAAGGAGCAGTGCATTTTCATGGTCCTCTTTAAGCCTTTTGCTCATCTTTTCTATCGCAACTATCCCTGCGGCCGCAAGTATTCCCGCCTGCCTCATACCGCCGCCCAGCATCTTTCTGAACTTTCTTGCCCTTTCAATGAACTCCCGGCTTCCCGCCAGCACCGACCCCACCGGTGCGCACAGTCCCTTTGACAAGCACACGTTTACCGAATCGCAGTACTTGGCAATCTCCTTTGCTTCCACGCCAAGGTAGGCTGCTGCATTGTATATGCGCGCACCGTCCAGGTGTACCGGGATACCGTGTCGTTTGCCCACATCGTGTATTTCCTTCATCGCCGCAAGGGGCACCACCCTCCCCCCGGCCATGTTATGGGTGTTCTCAACACATATCAGTGAAGTATTCGGGTAATGGATATTCTCTTGTCTAATTTTTTGTTCCACCACCCGGGCATCCATCACCCCTTCGGTTTCAGTCACCAGGGCAGCCTGTACTCCCGCCAGGTATGCAATACCGCCCACTTCGTTGACATATATGTGGCTCTTTTCCCCCAGTATTATCTCGTCTCCCCTTTTGGTGTGCGCCATAACCGCAACCTGGTTTGCCATGGTGCCGCTGGCCACGAAAAGGGCCGCCTCTTTTCCCATCTCCCGGGCTGCCAGCTCTTCCAACCTGTTTACGGTAGGGTCGTCGCGGTATACGTCATCCCCCACTTCCGCCCTGTACATTGCCTGCCGCATCTCTTCGGTGGGTTTTGTTACCGTATCACTTCTTAAGTCTATAACCTCCATCTCTCATCCTCCTTTGGTTTGCTCCCTTCAATAATAACAGTAATTCTATAAAGACACAAAAACACCTTCCTTTACGGAAGGTTGAAGGTTAAGCATATTTGCCAACTCTGCTGCTCCATTTACCGCACCGGTCTCCCCAGCAGGCTATCCCAACACCGTCCCTTATTATTTCAACTATCTCGCACATGTTGGCACAACCGCCGCAGTCAATCGGCCTTACCCCGAACCGACACTGCGACACGTCAAGTCCCTTGAAACTGGTTATGCCCCTGCTTTTTACCGCCTCCCTGGCAATCAGGGCCGCCCCGATCGCCCCCATTACATCATAATGGGTAGGCACTTCTATTTCCATACCCAATTCCCTTCTAAAGGCCTCCCTTATACCCCTGTTGGCTGCAACGCCGCCCTGGAACATTACCGGCGGCTTTATATCCTTGCCCTTGCCCAGGTTGTTCAGGTAATTGCGAACCAGGGCCTGGCACAGTCCGTACACTATGTCTTCAACCCTGTGACCCAGCTGCTGTTTATGTATCATATCGGACTCTGCAAACACCGCACACCGGCCCGCTACCCTTACCTCCGTCGTTGACTTCAGGGCCAGGTCGCCGAATTCCTCTATGGGTATCTGCAGTCTTGCAGCCTGCCGGTCCAAAAACGACCCGGTACCCGCTGCACATACCGTGTTCATGGCAAAATCCGATACTATTCCATCCCTAAGGATTATTATCTTGGAATCCTGGCCGCCGATTTCAAGAATGGTGTTCACCGCCGGATTGGTATCCAGCGCCGCCACCGCATGGGTGGTTATCTCGTTCTTGACCACGTCGGCCCCCACCATTATGCCGGCAAGTTTTCTTCCACTTCCGGTGGTGCCCGCGCCTGCTATACTAACATCCCCCATTCTTTCCTTTAGAATCTTCAACCCTTCCTGCACCACTTTTATCGGCTGCCCCATCGTTTTTAAATAATCCCTGTACACCAGGCTTCCTTGGTCATCCAAAAGTACAAGGTTTGTACTCACCGACCCCACGTCAATTCCCAGGTAATACTTCTTCATAAGCCTTATCCAGCTCCTTTTTCCTCCTAATTAAATCAATAAAACCTTCCAACCTTGTCATATATCCTGCCTCCCCCGTCAATTCATCCAGCACCAGTGTCATAACCGGGATGTCGTATTGACGGCTTACCTCCGGCAAGGCACTGCGGGCAACAATCTCCGGCATGCAGGTAAAGGGGAGAAGGTGTATGACGCCGTCGTAACCTTTTCGCTTATACAGCACTGTATTTGCCACGCTTTCCTGGCCGTGGCCGCCTACGAAACTTCTCATGTAAGGATAAGAGGCTTCGTTTAGGTCCCGCTTGTTATATAAATGCAGGGCCTCTTTGATTAGGTGGTTGATTACCCAATAGCTGACGGTAATGGATTTGTCAACCTCCGCTCCAAGGCAGCCCAACTTTTCGGCTATGCTTAGGTTGACATAGGGTTCTATCACGGTATATATTTCCCCTACTATGCCTATCCTGAGCACTTCTTTTCCTTCTTGAACCGCCACGCGGGAAACCTTGTTTTTATATTCCCCTATCAGCGCAGAAAGCTGCCTTGAGCCCCTTGCCTTGTAGGCCTTTGAATGAAATTCCTGCATAAGGCGGCTGACGGTACCGCTAACCCTTTCCCGCGGCCGGACTTGCCAGCACAGTTTTTCCAGTTCATCCATCATGACTGCCACCCGGGTTGCCCTCTTTATTGAGGCCAGCACCTGCATGATGCTCTTTCCGCCCGTTATCATGGAGAGTTTTTTTACAAAATCCCTTACATTACCCTGGGGTCTTTCCAAAACCACCATTTTAAAACTATACCCGAGGTCCCGGAGTATTTCCCTTTGCACCTCGGCATAATAACCGAACCGGCAGGGGCCGCACCCGCCCGCCATCACTATCACCTCGGCGCCCTTTTCCAGGCTTTCAATATAATTGCCTATATTAAGCTTCAGCGGTAGGCAGGCCAGTTCCGGGGAATGCTTTGCACCAAGCTCCAGGGTTCTTTTTGTGCAGGGCGGCGGCACCAACACATCCACCCCCAGGTCCTCAAGGACCGATTTCATCGCTATATAGGCATTTCCCATGTGCGGAAAGGTTACAAGCATTTTTGGGTATCCCTCCATTCAAGCATATCGATAAAGGCTTCCAGCCTTGTATCCACCCCTGCTTCACCGGTATGCTCGTCTATGGTAATCATGCAAAACGGTACCCCTTTTTTGCGTATCCTGCGCTCCACCAGGTCCCCTACCAATGCATCCAGGCCGCAGCCGAAAGCTACCAGGTAGATAATGCCCCTTACATTTCTTTGGTCTATTAAATAAGAGGAGGCAGCCATTATTTTTTTTCCAAAGCTCCAAAACATCGGCTTTGTAAACCCCTCTGCGATCCGGTCCAACTCCTCTTTGCATACCATGTCCTGGGTCAATACGTTTATTCCTCTTCCCCTCAGTTTTTCAATGATACTCATGCTAACATAGTTGTCATATATATTGTAAGGATGCCCTATAAGGCCTATAGAATACTGGTAGTCCGCCGGTGGCGGGCCGTTTCCGTTAAGAGCCTCAAGGGGCGTGGCACCATTTAACATCAGCCTCTCGTAGTCTGCAAGTTCGGCGGAGGCTTTTTGGTATGCATTGTAAATCCTGCTTAAGCTGCCGGTAAAAAGCCCGCCCACCTCAAGAACAGCCTTTCTCAAGCTCTTATTACCATCCCTTAGATTGATGGTACAATCTATCACCTTCGGCAGACCCTCTATAGAGTTTATAACCATATCGGGAAGGCCGCAGAATTTTGGGCATATATACTCATTTTTTTCAACGCTTATGAGCCTTGGCACAAATAAATAGTCAACCCTGTCCTTCAAATGGACCGCATGCCCGTGGAACACCTTCATGGGCAGGCATGCATCGTCAACACAGCAGTTGACCCCGTCGTCCAGTATTTTTTTATTGGTGAGGCCGGACAATACCACCTCGGCCCCCAGCTCTTCAAAGAAGACCTTCCACAGCGGAAAATAATTGTAATACAAAAGTGCCCTCGGTATCCCCACTTTCGGCATCCTCCGCCACCTCTTCCGCTTAATGCTTTTTAATAAGCCGATTAACCCCGGCTGTAAACCACATCAGCAATTATTCTTGCCATACCGGCGGTTTTCTAAACAATTATAACCAAAGCGGCGCTTTTTCAGCCTGCTTTATGCTACAGCCCGACATGCCGCGTTACAGGAAAAAGTGTGTACATTGTTTGAATAATAATATATACTAATAGAAAAGCCCATATTTTTAGAAGTCCGGATTATCGTTCCTTCTCGCTGCCTGTTATCGCCCGGAGATTAATCCGATCAAAATAAAGATAATGGGCAAAGTAATGAGGAGGTTTTTTCATGTACCAGGACAAGACTTTGAACTGTAGGGAATGCGGAAGGGATTTCGTATTCAGTGTCTCGGAACAGGAGTTTTACGCCGAAAAAGGTTTTGAAAACGAGCCTGCCCGTTGTCCCGAATGCCGAGCCGCAAGGAAGGCTGCCCACAGGGGAGGACGCGGCCATGGCAGGGAAAGGCAGATGTACCAGGCGGTATGCGCAAAGTGCGGGAAGACGGCCGAAGTACCCTTCAAACCGACCAGCGACAGGCCGGTATACTGCAAAGATTGTTATTCCAGGATGAATAACTACTAGCCCTTTCAAAAAAAACCCGCACTGCGGGTTTTTTTACTGGAGCTGCTTATACTCATCCGTCATGTGAATAAATAATTCAGCGCAGTTCAATAATACTGTACTGGAGTGGATCGGGTATGAACGAATTAATTGAAACGCTTCGGGAAAGCACTTTATTCAAAGGTTTTGGGAACGAGGACCTGTCAAGGCTGCTTGCTGGAACCGGTTACAGGGTTTCCGCCTATTCAAGGGACCAGGTAATTGCCCTGGAGGGGGATGACGCCTCCAGTGTGGGTATCGTATTGGAAGGAATAATTGAAGTGCAGAAAATCTACCCTTCCGGGAGAGCCATAGTCATAAGCCGCCTTTTAAGGGGAGACATATTCGGGGAGGCAATCATATTTTCGCGGAAAAAGATATACCCCGCCACCATCGTCTCATCGGGCAGCTCAAGGGTGTTATACCTGTCCGAGGCGGATATACTCCGGCTGTGCGCCTCAAACTCGAAATTCCTATACAATTTCATGGGCATTCTTTCCAACAAGATACTCATGCTAAACGAAAAGCTCAAAAGCTTGTCCTACCAGACCATACGGCAAAAAATCGCAAACTATCTGGCCGAGGAGTACAAAAAACAGAAAAACCCAAAACTTAAGATGCCCGTTTCCAGGAGGGAAATGGCCGAGCAGTTCGGTATCCCAAGGCCTTCCCTATCAAGGGAATTGATATCTATGAAACATGACGGGCTGGTTGACTTTGACAGGAAAACAATCACTATACTAGACATGGAAGCATTGGAGGATTTGCTGCTGTAAGAAAGCGGGGACATAAGTCCCCGCCACAGTTTGTAGACAAAATGGTCTTGAGGTTCTTAAAACCGCAAGGCCATTTTGGTTTTTAATCTTTTTGGAATAAGTTTAGTCCAAAAAGTAATAAAAAGCAGCTCCTACGCTGCCCTATTCCATTTCCAGTTCGCCATTTT
>JAAYEV010000146.1 GCA_012728565.1 Clostridiales bacterium | reverse complement strand
TCGCCGCTCTGTATGACTGCTCCGAAGGTTCTTTGCTGTTCCAGCCACCGTCGGTAACCGGCTGAAACTGTCCTTTTTGAAATATTACACCCCCTATGGTATTCGGAAACCTATCACTCATAACCCTGTTCAAAACTACAGCACCAACCGCCACCTTCCCCTCGTAGGGCTCGTAGCGGGCTTCGCACTCGATTATTTTTGCCAACAGGTAAAGGTCCCTTTCGTTTATTTTAACCGGCCCCCTGAATGCCTGGGCTTGGGGTCGTGCTGACGCCGGCAGCATCCTGGGAACCTGTATCGGGGAAACCGCAGGCATGTCAAGGTATAAGTCCTGCTGCACCGTTTCTCCGTGCCCCTGGCCTCCTGCGAACGATACTGCCGCTGCTGCTATTACCAAGGCGGGCAGTATTGTTCTTATAAGTTCTTTCATCATTTCCTCCTCCTGGTTATGGTAACTTTAACCAACACAAGTACATAATATACCAAATCTTAACACATAATGCAACCCTATTCTTTTTTATATCCATTTTCAGGCAAAATATAACCATAAAAAAAAGACCGCATGTCGCGGTCCCTTCAGATTTCCTTTAATATCTCCTTAAGCAGCATCACGAACTTCTGCTGCGCCTTTTTACCCACCTCCAGGACCTCCCGGTGGTTGGGTGCATGGTGCAGTATCCCCGCCGCCATATTGGTAATGCAAGAGATTCCCAGCACCTTCAACCCGCAGTGTACCGCGGCTATAACTTCCGGCACCGTGGACATTCCCACCGCATCGCCGCCAATGGTTCCCAGCATACGGATTTCAGCCGGTGTCTCGTAGCTGGGACCGGTAACACCGCAGTAGACTCCCTGTTTTATATCGATACCAAGGCGGCGTGCGCACTCGGTTGCTGTCTCCACAAGCCCTTTATCATAAGCATTCGTCATGCCGGGAAACCTTTCCCCCATTTCATCCAGGTTTTTGCCAATAAGCGGGTTATATCCCATAAGGTTTATGTGGTCGGTTATAACCATCAGGTCGCCGGGCTTAAACTCCCTGTTGATTCCGCCGGCCGCGTTGGTAACCACCAATTTTTCCACTCCCAGCAGCCTCATTACCCTCACCGGGAATACCACTTCGCCCATAGAATAGCCTTCGTAGTAATGGAACCGGCCCTGCATGGCAATCACCTGCCGCCCCATAAGGGTCCCCGCCACCAGGCGCCCTGCATGGCCTTCCACCGTCGACACCGGAAATCCCGGTATATCCGAATAGTCTATGACCTCTGCGTCCTCTATGTAATCCGCCATTTGACCCAGCCCGGACCCAAGCACCATACCGATTTCCGGTTTAATTTTTATCCTTTTCCTTATGAATTCCACGGCTTTTTGATATTTCTCCATATTATCCAATCCCATCCCTCCCGAATATATGTTAAGTATACCACTAATACGAAAAAAGAAAAACCTGCATAGTTGTACAGGTTTTTCCCAAAGAAGTATTAGTTATCCAAACTCGCAAGGCTCCGGGAGCCTGATTTTGCTTTGTCTACATCCCGGGGCTATATTCCGAGCCACGGCCTGGGATTGACCACTTCCCCGTTTTTCCTTACTTCAAAGTGCAGGTGCGGTCCTGTGGATACCCCGGTACTGCCCGACAGGGCTATGGTGGTTCCGGCTGTGACCACGTCCCCTACCTTTACTCTGAGGCTTGAATTATGCGCGTACAGGGTTGTAATTCCGCCCCCGTGGTCTATTATTACCGTTTTCCCGTATCCACCGTAGGTGTCGGCATATATCACCTTCCCGGCTCCCGCCGCTACTACCTTTTTGCCCCAGGGCACACCTATATCCAGTCCTGAATGATATTTCCTTGTTTTATATATGGGATGTATCCTCCATCCGAATTCCGACGTAATCCTGGTGTATCCCGGTGCAGGCCACACGAACTTGCCCCCTATGAACTTTCCGCCCTGTGACAGGCTCAGGATTGTCTGGGTTATCTGTTTGGAGGTTTTCTCCAGTTCCGCCAGCATCAGGTCCAGCTGTTTTTCCTCGCTCTTTACTTTTGCAAGGGCGTTGTTCCTGCTGGCAGTTACGGTCTTGATTTCCTGTTTCTTCGCAAGGAGGTCGTTCTTCAGGGAGAGCATTCTTATTTCCTTTTCCTTAACTTCGTCTTGTTTGGCCTGGACCAAATCGCGCTGTTCCTTCAGCTCTTCCAATATGGAAATGTCATAGGCCGCCACCTTGCTTACCAGGTAGAACCGTGAAATAAAGTCCGAAAAGTTCTCGGCATTAAGCAAAACCTCCAGGTAGCCGTACCCGCTGTTCTTGTACATGGTTCTCAGTCTCTGTTTATAGAGCTTGTCCCTCTTTTCCAGCTCTTTTTTTGCCTGCTCCAACTCCTCGGTAACCCTCTCCAGCTCCTTCCTGGTAGCTTCCAGGTCCCTTTCCACTTTGCCCAGTTGGTTCTCGGCTTCGTTTAACTGGTTGTTCAGCCTTTCCAATTCTTTTATCAGGTCGTTTTTCTGCTGCTGAACATTCTTAAGCTGGCTTTCGGTCTTTTTCATTTCCTGTTGTACCTTCTCCAGCTTTTTTTGCTCCTCCGCCAGGTCGGCATATACAGCGGTACTATGTAACAATACTATTGTAATTGCAACTATTATGGACACTAACCTGGATTTCCTCACACCAAGCCCCCCCTGGATACAATTCTCTCCAATTATTTTATACCATGGGGGCCGTTTTGTCATATAATTTGTTGAAAATTTAATATAATTGTAACATTTCATAATATTTACATGAAACTGGCATGACGGTTCAAATAAAAAAACGCTGCCCCTTGGATAGGGCAGCAGTTTTGAAAGAATTTATTTACAGGTTCTGTTTTTTATGGAGTGCACCGGCAGCCGCCAAAGGGCGGGCGGCGCCACTCGTTCCCGGCGCCGGGCTGCAAAACGCAGCCGGGCGGTAAAGCGAAAGGACACGGGACTTTTCGCATAGCCGGCCGTTAGTAAACTCTATTCCACTAGATTTCCCACAAAGTAAGCTTCGTGGTTTTGTCGGGCTTCCTTATAAGGTCCTCGCCCTCAAACTCCTCCACTATAAACTCCGCCGCAAAGACTATCGTCCCCTCCATAAGATGGCCGCCAAAGCTTTGACCCTTTTCGTCGCCCAGGGTCACATGGGCATGAATAAAGGGTTGGCCGTCCTTTATGGAAACGTTACCGGTGAGGTTTAAAACCTCCATGTGCTTTTCAAATTCAACATTGATATACTTATACGTTTCGCTGTCATAAAACCCGACAACAGCTTTCTGTACCGCGCCTATCATCTGGACCCTGCCGGTCCGAATGCCCTTCTCCTTCACAAAGGCTGTCAGCGAGTTTAGCAGGTCATCCCCGTATGCCAGGCGCCCCATAAACAACCTTTTCCTATTGTATTCCCTTGCCGCCATTACAATTCCTCCTCGCGTTTTTGGTTTCTCAATTGTTCCATAATCCTCATACCGCTGCTGCTCCCTATACGGTTTGCCCCGGCCTCCACCATTCTTACCAGCGTATCAAGGTCCCTTATGCCTCCCGAGGCCTTGACCCCAACACCGGGGCCCACCGTTTCCCTCATAAGCCTTACATCCTCCACCGATGCCCCGGCAGTACCGAAACCGGTGGAGGTCTTTACGAAGTCCGCCCCGCATTCCTTGGCCAGCCTGCACACTTTAATCTTTTCACTGTCATTTAAAAAACATGTCTCTATTATTACCTTCACAATGCTATCGCCCGCTGCCTTCTTAACCTCCTTAATCTCCCTTTCCACCACACTGTATTCACCGCTTTTAACCGCCCCTATGTTGACCACCATGTCAAGCTCCCGGGCCCCCCGGTCCAGGGCGGCACTTCCCTGGTATACCTTAACTTCCGGCGTATCCGCCCCTAGCGGAAACCCTATTACGGTGCATACCTTTACGTCTTTTCCCTTCAAAAGGTCTGCCGCTGTTTTAACCCAGAAGGGGTTAACACATACCGAAAAAAAACCTTCCTCAATGGCTTCACGGCACAGCCTTTCGATGCTTTTTCGGTCCGCATCGGCCTTAAGCAGGGTATGGTCTATAAGTTTTGCAATACTGTGCTGCCCTAAAAACACAGCGTACTACCCCCGATTCTTTTAATTTTTCGCCGTTATCTTTTCCTAAGATACCTGTTTATCATGTCCTGGGTTATTACACTTCCCCGTCCTGCCAAAGGGGTTTCGCCCTTCACGGCGTTCTTTTGCCTGTCCTTAAGCTTAGCAATTTCCGCCTCCAACCTGTCCAGTCTCTCCCGGATATCCGTCTCCATTCCCTGTCTAATCCTTTCAATCTCCGCCCAAAGTCTCTGTATTTGCGCCCCGGTTTCCTCCGAAAGCCCGGCCTTTGCTCGGTCCTGGCTGCAGTCCTCCGTCTCGCAAGAAGCTTTGCCATCATCCCGGGGGTCCCGGTCCGAAATCATTTTCCCGCCGGCTCCTGCAGGCCTGTTCCCGCCGGCTCTGTCACCGACACTTAACGGTTTATCCGTAACATTTATATGTCCTCCGCCAATGTTCCCCCGGTATTCCCCACCGGGGATTGGACCTTCGCCCGGCGTTTCATAAAAAAGGTCCTGCGGGAACCTTATCCTTTCCACCGACCGGTGCAGAAAAGGTATATGTATTTCCGGCGGGGAAGTTGCAATAAGTTTTTTTGCGTTTACAAGCAGGGAATAGTTGTTGGAAAACCCGTACACCTCCAGCTTGTCATCCCGGACATGGTGATAATACTTTACCCTCCCCCAGCTGGCGCCCCCGTCGTAGGAAGCCCTGTAGCCCAGGCTCCCTCCCTTTCCCCAGGCTATGTACAGCGTGTTTCTCCTGTCCACCAGCACCGGCCCTTCATCCACGTGCCTTTCTTCTATAATCTCCTCCGGCTGCAGCTTGTCTAGGTCCTCGGCCTTTTGGACGAAGTATACTCCCCTGCCGGTTTTGGCCAGGATACGGCCCTTTTGCATCAGGAGGGTTTCGGTTTTTTCCCATACACCGCTTTCGTTCCTAACCGACTGCATCCAATTGGCACCGTCAAATTCCCACAGCGAGAGGACTTGCCCCTCCGTGACCGCTATCCGCAGCGCCTCGCCGCCGCTTGTGTCCGCATCATAGCAAACCCTTCCGGCTGCAGCCGGTATGTCGAATACCCTATAGCCCTTCCACTGGTTTCCTGTCCACTGGTGGTGGAACAGCGCGGAGCCGCCCCTATCCTCCGCATACACGTAGAAAAGGTGCAGGCTGCCCGCCGCCGATATCGTCTTTAGGTTGGACAAGGACACGGGCTCCCCCGCAAAACTGTATAAGACATACCTTTCCCATTCCTGTTCACCGCGGCGCATATAGACTATCCTTTGTCCCGAGGTCAGGGCCACCAAGTGAATGTTGTCCCTTTCATCCATCATTATATCATATTCTTCCACCGTTTCATTCAAATTCAAGTGTTCCGCCGCTGTCTCCCCGCGGCTTCGCTTAACGCTGCAGCATACTTTTCCCGAAGGATCACTATAAAACACCCATACGTTTCTCCTGCTGTCTATGACCAGTTTTTTCTCCAATGCGGCATTTATCATATTTTCACCCCCATAGTAATATATGCCGACCATGTTCAATTAGAAGAAACATGAACCTGTAATGCACCAAATACATTCCAACTTCATATATTACTACTGCAATAGAGTTATTGCCTAATATGCAAGAAAGGAGTTGAATATATGTCTTTCTATACGGCAGCCAGTAGGGAAAACAAGAACTGCCCCGGACTTGTGGCCGCAGGTCAGGATACCCTTGGAATAAGGGAGAGGGTTTGCGTCCAGGTAAAGAAGGTATACGATGCATGCCTTCAGCAGTTGGTTCTTGAAGACGAGAAAGTGGTAATATGTCCAACCGGCGGGCCCTTTACGAAACCGCTGAACTTTATCCGGTGCAGGAATGCAAAAACCAGGGGGGTAGTTAAAAACCTAAGAGTTGACAAGATCAAGAGGCGTGACAAAAAACACGACAAAGACCGTGATAATTTAGCAAGGGTAAGGGCGGACATCGAGATACCTATAGTCGTCGAATTTGTTGACGCCAATGGCGTAAGGGGCACAGGAACTGCTACCATAACCGTTCCCAAGGACGTAGTACTTTTTGTGCCGGATGATTCCATCATTCCTTTCGAAATTGAAGCAACGGTAGGCGCCACTTGTGCAGACGGCAGATTCTTAAACGATTTCAGGTTCAAACTGGACCTTTGCGTAACAATTATCCTAAAGGTAATTGCAGAAGTCGAACTTCTGATACCCGCATTCGGCTTCTGTTTCATACCTCCCTGCGAGGAATTCGCCGAAGCAATCTGTACAGAATTCTTCGGTCTTCCGCTGTTCCCGCCGCAACTGGAGGACATCAGGCGCTTACGATCTGTGGAAGAAGATTGATAAAAAACTCCCGGCGTGAATACGCCGGGAGTTTCCCTTTTATTTTGCGATAAACATCTGTGTTACTGTGACCATACCGCCATTTTCCACTATGCCAATACCCATGTGGGTAAAGTTGGGATTTAATATATTCGCCCTATGACCTTCTGAGTTCATAAGCGCTGTGTGGGCCCCTATTACCGAACGGTTCTTCGCGATGTTTTCACCGGCAGCCCTGTAGCTTATGCCAAAACTCCTCATCATTTCAAAGGGTGAACCGTAGGTAGGCGAATTGTGGTCAAAATAACCGTTGTCCACCATATCCTGGGACTTGATTCTGGCCACCCTTGCCAGGTCCAGGTCCACCTGCAGCGGTGCAAGACCCGCTTTGGCCCTTTCCTGGTTCACATACTCAACCATTTCCCTTTCCTGGGCGTTTAAACCGGAAAGGTTCTGGTCCGCCGGTACCATTGGCTCTTCCGCCTGCGGTGCTTCCGGCTCTTCC
>JAAYEV010000145.1 GCA_012728565.1 Clostridiales bacterium | reverse complement strand
TGGATTACCGAGCTCCCCGGAAAATACTGGCCGATTGTTATATCCTTAAGCATAGTTACCACACCTTAGGTTCTTCAAAATTTCCCGGGCGGCGTCCTCCACCGTGAAAGCGCTGCCGTCCACATCCCATCCCTTCTCTTTAAGCCGCAACAGAAGCGATGACATGGCGGGAAGGGCAAGCCCCTGTTCCAGGAGATACTTCCCGTCACTAAACACTTCCCGGGGGGTGCCGCTTCGGCTGATTCTTCCCCTGTCCATTACAACAATCCTGTCAGCCAGCCATGCGACCTCGTCCATGTTGTGGGAAACCAGTATTATGGTAATCCCCTGTTTTTTGTTAAGGTCGCGAAGATGTCCCAGTATTTCCTTTCTTCCCCTAGGGTCAAGGCCTGCCGTGGGCTCGTCCAGCACAAGGTATTTCGGCTTCATGGCTAAGATGCCGGCAATGGCAATCCTTCGCTTCTGGCCGCCGGACAGTCCAAAGGGACTTGCATCCTTCAACGCTTCGAAGTCCAACCCTACCATATTCATTGCAAACCGGACCCTGTTAAAAATTTCTTTCTCACCAAGACCCATGTTGCGGGGCCCGAAGGCCACATCCTTGAACACCGTCTCTTCAAAAAGCTGATACTCGGGATATTGGAATACCAGCCCCACCTTCTGCCGGGCCAGGCTTCTTTTATATCCCTTTTCCCAGATGTCGCTGCCGTCCACCACTATCTTGCCCTCCCGGGGTTTCAAAAGCCCGTTCAAGTGCTGTATCAACGTGGACTTCCCGGAGCCGGTGTGTCCTATTATACCGACAAAATGCCCCTCTTCAATGCGGAGGTTAACCTGCTTAAGGGCCGTCTTCTCGTACGGGGTCCCGGGCATATAGGTATATGTTAGGTTTGAGACTTCAATCGACATAGCTCTACCACCATTTCATCCTCAGTCAAAATCTCCGGCAGCTGCACCCCTTTTTTTCTAAGCTTAAGAGCAAGCTCTGTCAGCGCCGGGACATCCAGTCCCAGTTCTTTAAGCCGGCCCGCCTTTGAAAAAACCTCCCCCGGGGTACCTTCCAGCACAATCCTTCCCTGGTCCATTACCAAAACCCTGTCCGCTTGCACTGCTTCCTCCATGTAATGGGTAATATGGATAATGGTCTTTCCTTCTTGTTTGTTGAGCCGCCGCACCACTTCCATAAATTCCTGCCTGCCCCTGGGGTCCAGCATGGCGGTGGCCTCGTCCAGGACTATGCAGTCCGGCCGCATGGCCAGCACCCCGGCAATTGCCACCCTTTGTTTCTGTCCGCCGGAGAGGAGATGGGGACCATGGGTCCTGTATTCGTATAAACCAACCTCCCTTAGGGCTTCATCCACCCTTTTTCTTATCTCGGCGGTAGGTACCCCCTGGTTTTCCGGGCCAAAGGCGACGTCTTCTTCAACAATGGCGGCAACCAATTGGTTGTCCGGGTTCTGGAACACCATGCCCACCCTCTGCCTTATCTCCCAGGCCTTTGCCGGGTCCCGGGTATCCATACCCATTACTTCCACCTTCCCCAAAGAGGGAACAAGCAAAGCGTTAATATGCTTTGCCAGAGTTGATTTCCCTGAGCCGTTGTGTCCTATTATAACTACGAATTCGCCCTTTTTCACCTTCAGGTTGATGTCCCTTAAAACCATTTCCTCCTGGTCACTGTAACGGAAACAAAGGCCTTCCATTATTACCTGATATTCCATTTTAACCCCTCTTAAACATGAATTAAGGACACCACTCTGTTTTTAAGCGGAGGTATTCCGCCGGCCCGCCAACCGGGACAGGAGACCTGTCCTGTTTGTCCCTGTCCCTGCGTCCCTCTTTCTCCCACAGGGACCGGCTAGACCAGCTCAAGGATTACCATTTCCGCAGCGTCTCCCCTCCTGGGGCCTATCTTTACTATTCGAGTGTATCCGCCTTCCCTGTCGGCGTATTTGGGGCCTATTTTATCGAACAAATTCTTTACCACCGTTTCATCGGTAACAAAGGCCAGCGCCCTACGCCTGGAGTGAAGGTCTCCCTTTTTCGCCAGCGTGATCATTTCTTCAGCAAGGCTCCTGGCTTCCTTTGCCCGGGTAACTGTGGTCACTATCCTGCCCTTGTCCAAAAGGCTGGTTACCAGGTTCCTAAGCATTAACATTCTTTGGTCGGTTGGCCGACCCAGTCTTCTTTTTGACGCCATAAATCTCCCTCCCTGCCTGGCTACTCTTCGCTTTTCTTCAGACTAAGATTCAATTCGGCAAGCTTGGACTGAACCTCTTCCAGAGACTTCTTGCCAAGGTTTCGTACTTTCATCATATCTTCCTCGGTCTTTTGGGTGAGCTCCTCCACCGTGTTTATGCCCGCCCTTTTCAGGCAGTTGTAAGACCTAACCGAAAGGTCCAGTTCCTCAATGGTCATTTCAAGTACCTTTTCCTTTTTGTCCTCTTCCTTTTCCACCATTATTTCAACGTCCCTGACCTGATCGGTAAGGGTAACAAAAAGGTTCAGGTGCTCGTTCAATATTTTTGCGCCCAGCGACACCGCCTCGTCCGGGGCGATGCTGCCGTCGGTCCATACTTCCAGCGTCAGTTTGTCATAGTCGGTGACCTGTCCTACCCTGGTGTTCTCAACCCTGAAATTGGCCTTTACCACCGGGGTGAATATGGAATCCACGGGTATTATCCCTATGGGCTGGCCCTGTTCCTTGTTTTTCTCGGCAGGCACATACCCTCTTCCCTTTTCAAGGGTGATTTCCATATAAAGCCTGGCATCGGCGCTGAGGGTTGCTATATGCAAATCGGGATTTAATATTTCCACGTCCGGCCCGTGTATAATGTCGCCGGCCTTTATCTCCCTCTCGCCTTCCGCCTCTATCCTGACAAGCCTAGGCTCATCACCGTCAAGTTTTACGCTTAAGGACTTCAGGTTTAACACTATTTCAGTAACGTCTTCCTTGACGCCCGGTATCGTGGAAAATTCATGGAGCACTCCGTCTATTTTAACGGACGTCACGGCAGCTCCCGGCAGCGAGGAAAGAAGCACCCTCCTTAAGGAATTGCCCAGGGTTATCCCGTAACCCCTTTCCAGCGGCTCCACCACGAATTTCCCGTAAGTTTTGTCGCTGCTCGTTTCAACTATTTCCACTTTGGGCTTTTCAATCTCTATCATTAATTAACCCTCCTTGAACAACTCTATTAAATCTTACCGAGGGCAACCGATTTTAGATATATTGGTTATCTGGAGTAAAGCTCTACTATAAGGTGTTCTTCAATCGGTATATCTATATGCTCTTTCTTCGGCACGCCGACAACTCTCGCTCTCATCTTTTCCATGTCAACTTCCAGCCAATCGGGGGCAACCCTTTGGTTATTCTCAACCAGTCCTTTAAATTTTTCGCTGCTCCTGCTGCTCTCCTTTACTTCCACAACATCCCCAACCTTCACCAGGTAGGACGGTATGTCGACCTTTTTGCCATTAACCAAGAAATGCCCGTGCCTTACAAGCTGCCTGGCTTCTTTCCTGGATTCTGCAAGTCCAATCCTGTAAACCAAGTTGTCCAGCCTGGATTCCAGTATCGAAAGCAGGTTTTCGCCGGTTACGCCCTTCATTCTCTCTGCCATATTAAAGTATTTCCTGAACTGGCTTTCCATTACCCCGTAATATCTCTTTGCTTTTTGTTTCTCCCTAAGCTGTATCCCGTAACCCGAGACCTTTTTCCTGCCCTGACCATGCTGTCCGGGCACATAGGACCTCCGGTCGATGGCGCATTTATCCGAATAACACCTGTCACCCTTAAGGTAAAGTTTCATGCCTTCCCTGCGGCACAGCCTGCATACCGGCCCTGTATATCTAGCCATAAGTTTCATACACCTCCCGCTATTTGTTAAACCCGTCTTCTTTTTGGCGGCCTGCACCCGTTATGGGGCACCGGGGTAAGGTCCTTTATAAGGTTGACTTCCAATCCGGCAGCCTGGAGCGCCCTTATGGCCGCTTCTCGCCCGGAACCGGGGCCTTTTACATAAACCTCCACGCTCCTTAAGCCGTGCTCCATAGCGTCCTTGGCCGCCGCCTCCGCCGCCATCTGCGCGGCAAAGGGAGTAGACTTCCTAGAGCCCTTGAACCCCAGTTTTCCGGCACTTGCCCAGGATAATGCATTGCCGTGCAGATCGGTCAAAGTTACAATTGTATTGTTAAAAGTTGACTTGATATGAGCCTGACCGCGCTCGATGTTTTTCTTTTCGCGTCTTTTTGTTCTCCTTCTTGGCCTTGCTGCCATTCATTTTACCTCCTTCACATAGGGTTATGCCTTATTTCTTGCGTCTTACGCCTACGGTTCGTTTCGGACCCTTTCTGGTTCTTGCATTATTCTTGGTGGTCTGTCCCCGCACCGGCAGGCCTCTCCTGTGGCGCAGTCCCCTGTAGGACCCGATGTCTATCAGGCGTTTAATGTTCATGCTGACCTCTCTTCTCAGGTCCCCTTCCACCTTGTACTGCTTGTCAATTACTTCCCTCAGCCTGCTTATTTCCGCTTCGGTCAGGTCCTTTACCCTTGTATCGGGGTTCACTCCCGCCTGCTCAAGTATTTTTTGCGACCTTGCCCTGCCGATGCCGTATATATAAGTAAGCCCGATTTCTATTCTCTTGTCCCTGGGTAAGTCAATACCAGCAATCCTCGCCATCTAATAACCACACCTCCCGTATTCCATTATCCCTGTTTTTGTTTATGCTTGGGATTTTCGCAGATTACCATTACTCTGCCTTTTCTCTTGATTATTTTGCATTTTTCGCATATCGGCTTAACGGACGGTTTTACCTTCATTAATAATACCTCCTTAGCTTTTGCCTCGCCATACAATCCTACCCCGTGTAAGGTCGTAGGGAGACAGTTCTACCGTTACCCGGTCGCCGGGTAAAATCCTTATATAGTGCATCCTTAGTTTTCCGGAAACATGGGCCAAAATCCTGTGCCCGTTCTCCAGCTCTACGTGAAACATTGCGTTTGGCAGCGCCTCCGTAACTTTGCCTTCCACTTCTATAACATCCTTCTTCGCCATAAGGTGTTCATACCTCCATTCACCGAATCCTATCAACTCCCAAGGTTTTCAAGGCTCTTTCTCAGCTCCGCGTTGGTGACCTTTTTTCCGCTCTTAAGCTTTTCAGCTATTTCCTGCAGCACTATACCGGTCTTTGCCAGGTGTTTTATCTTCTTTTTCTTGGGCTTGTCAACCTTACGCAGGTCGCCGTCGGCTATACGCAGGTACTGTTCGCCTTCAAAACCCACCACCACAAAAACTTTATCCCTGTCCCTGCCAGCTTTGGACCTAACTACCTGGCCCAGGGCTATTCCCCCATTTTCCATACCCCATTCACCTCCGTCAACCTTCCTTTAGGTTTGAGCAAGTATCCGGGGGCTGTCACCGGTTTCATGCTTTACTTTCGTTTAAGCGACATGCCGCTGTCAAGCGGCCGTGGTCCGGTCCTCGGCAGCAGCTTGGAAAACTGTTTGCCTATATCTCAAGAGCCTTTACGATTTGCTCTCCAACCTTTGCTATATCCTGCCCGCCGTCAATACTCAACAGCAGTCCTTTTTCAGAATAGTAGTTGATAAGGGGCTTGGTCTGTTCAAGGTACACCTCTATCCTTTTTGTCACCGTTTCTTCTTTATCGTCATCCCTCTGGATAAGTTCACCGCCGCACTCATCGCACAGTCCGGGGCGGGACGGGCTGTTATACTTCACATGATAGGTAGACCCGCATTTTTTACATACCCTCCTGCCCACCGCTCTTTCTACCAGTACTTCCTTTGCCACATCTATGTTAATAACATGGTCAAGTTCCATATTCATTTCTTCCAGCACCTGGTCCAATGCGTCGGCCTGGGCAACAGTCCTGGGAAACCCGTCGAGCAAGAAGCCTTTCCTGCAGTCCTCTTCGCTCAAGCGATCCTTTACTATCTCAACCACCGTTTCGTCCGGCACCAGGAGCCCCTTGTTCATATACTCCTTTACCTTCAGTCCCAGCGGGGTACCTTCCTTCAGGTTTTTACGGAAAATATCCCCGGTGGATACATGCGGTATTGAGTACCTGTCTGCTATCATGGCTGCCTGGGTCCCCTTGCCGGCCCCCGGCGGCCCCATAATTACCAAACGCATCACCATCATCTCCTATTTAAGAAATCCCTGGTAGTGCCTCATGAGCATTTGTGCCTCTATCTGCTTCATGGTCTCCAAGGCCACGCCCACCACTATCAGCAGGGCTGTTCCGCCAAAGTATATCTTGAGGCCGGTAAATCTCATAAGCATTACCGGTATAACCACTATCACAACCAGGAAGAATGCTCCCACCAGTGTAATCCTGTTTAATACTTTGCTGATATAGTCACTGGTCGGCTTACCCGGCCTTATCCCCGGTATAAACCCGCCGTACTTTCTCAGGTTGTTGGCCACTTCCATCGGGTTAAAGGTCACAGCCGTGTAAAAATAGGTAAAGAACACTATTAGAAGCGCAGTGAACAGGGTATGGGTAAACCCGCCCCACGCGAAATACCTTTCCATAAACCTGTTGAACCCGCTCTCCGGGAAGAATGCCCCTATGGTTTGAGGGAAGGCCAAAAGCGATGAAGCGAATATCACCGGTATAACCCCTGCCTGGTTAACCTTTATAGGTATATGGGTGCTTTGTCCGCCGTACATTTTCCTTCCCACAACCCTTTTTGCGTACTGGACCGGTATCCTCCTCTGTCCTTCCTGTATGGCCACAACGCCGGCAATAATCAGCACCGCTCCGATGGCAAACAGTACCAGTTCCACTATGTTCGTGGTACCCACCCTGTAGTACTGGTATATGGTAATGATACCGTCGGGAAGCCTGGAAATAATGCCTGCAAATATTAAAAGCGAAATCCCGTTCCCTATACCCTTGTCGGTAATCTGCTCACCCAGCCACATGAGGAATGCCGTTCCTGCTGTAAGGGTCAAGGCGACTATTGTTATATTTATGGGGGTAGCGCTGTAAAGGGCGCCCCGCATACCAAGGCTTAAGCCTATACTCTGTATTAGGGCAAGCACCACCGTGCCGTATCTCGTGTACTGCGCGATTTTTTTGCGCCCCTCTTCTCCCTCTTTTGCCATTTCCTCCAGCTTGGGAATGGCAATGGTCAGAAGCTGCATAATGATGGATGCGGTTATATAGGGAGTGATGCTGAGAGCAAATATTGTGAAATTGCTGAAAGCCCCTCCCGATACCACGTCAAAGAAGCCCAGCAGTCCTCCTTTTTGGACTATCTCCTGGATAACCGCAATGTTTATTCCCGGCACCGGAATAAAAGCGCCTACCCTGAAAACTATCAGCATAGCTGTGGTAAAGAGAATCCTTCTTCTCAAATCCGGTATCTTCCATGCGTTCCTCAGCGTCTGTATCACCCTATATCACCTCAGCCTTTCCCCCCGCAGCCTCTATACGCTCCGCGGCCGCTTTGCTGAATTTGTGCGCCCTCACCGTAAGAGCCCTGTCAATCTCCCCGTCCCCCAGCACTTTTACCCGCCGGCCGGCTCCTTTGATTACGCCTTCCTGTACCAACCGTTCCGGCGTTATCACCGAGCCTTCTTCGAACATATTGAGCCTATCCAAATTTACCACTGAATATTCCTTTTTGAAAATATTTGTAAACCCTCGCTTTGGTATCCTCCTCTGCAGCGGCATCTGGCCTCCCTCAAAACCCGGTCTCACGCCGCCGCCTGAACGGGCTTTTTGTCCTTTATGTCCCCTGCCGGCAGTCTTGCCGTGCCCGGAACTCATGCCTCTGCCTACCCTTTTTGCCTTCTTTTTTGCGCCCTGTGCAGGTTTAAGCTCATGCAACTTCATGATGACACCTCCTTTAGTTAACTTCTTCCACTTCCACCAGGTGTCTTACCTTGTTTATCATGCCCCTTATCTCGGGCGTATCGTTTTTCTCCACCACCTGGGATATCTTCTTAAGGCCAAGAGCTTCTACCGTCGCTTTTTGGTCCTTCTTGCTGCCGATTACACTTCTAATAAGTTTAATCCTTAACTTAGCCAAAACTTACTCCCTCCTAACCCAGGATCTCTTCCACAGTTTTTCCCCTCAACCTGGCAACCTGCTCTGCGGTTTTTAATCTCCTGATGCCTTCCATGGTAGCGTTAACCATGTTTCTGGGATTGTTGGAACCGAGGGATTTGGCCCTTATATCTCTGACGCCGGCACATTCAAGCACCGCCCTGACCGGGCCCCCTGCGATTATTCCGGTACCTTCCTTGGCCGGCATAAGTATCACTTTGCCCGCTCCAAACCGGCCTATCACCTCATGGGGTATTGTGGTGCCCACCATCGGAACCTTTATCATATACCTTTTGGCCTCTTCTATGGCCTTCCTGATGGCCTCGGGTACTTCCACCGCTTTCCCGGACCCTACGCCGACGTTTCCGTTTTGGTCGCCCACAACCACCAATGCGCTGAACCTGAAATTTCTTCCGCCCTTAACAACCTTGGCAACCCTTCCTATATAGACAACCTTTTCCACAAGGTCCGGCTTTGACTGTTCGGCATGTTTTTCTTTGTTTTGCATCTATCTCCCTCCTTATCCTAGAAGTTCAGGCCGGTCTCCCTGGCAGCGTCCGCCAGGGCTTTAACCTTTCCGTGATATTTGTATCCGCCCCTGTCGAAGACAACGTCCTTTATCCCTTTTTCCAGCGCCCTGCGGGCTATAACTTTGCCTACCACCTTCGCCGCATCCAGGTTACAGCTTTTTTCCACTTCCGCCCTTATTTCCTTATCCAGCGTGGAAGCAGCCAGCAGCGTAACGCCGGCATCATCGTCAATAAGCTGGGCGTAGATATGGTTAAGACTTCTATATACGTTCAGGCGGGGTCTTTCGGCACTGCCGTGGATTTTGTTTCTGACCACCCTGTGCCTCTTCTGCCGAGCCTCGTTTCTTATCATCTTCTTAAACAAGATAGCTCTCTCCCTTCTTACCTATTTGCCGGTCTTGCCAACCTTGCGTCTAATACGCTCGTAATCGTATTTAATACCCTTACCCTTGTAAGGTTCAGGCTCCCTTACGCTCCTGATTTTCGCGGCATAATTCCCCACCTTTTGCTTGTCAATACCCTTTACCAAAACCTTGTTTGTTCCTTCCACCTCAACGGTGATACCCTCCGGGTCTGTCATCTCTACCGGGTGGGAGTATCCAACGCTTAAAACAAGCTTTTTACCCTGCTTTTGCGCCCTATATCCTACCCCGTTGATTTCAAGTACCTTCTGGTAGCCCTTTGTAACGCCCTCCACCATGTTGGCGATAAGCGACCTGGTCAGCCCGTGAAGGGACTTGTGGAATTTATCGTCAGAAGGCCTTTTAACCAGTATGCTGTTGCCTTCCTTCGTTATTATCATGTCTTTGTGCATTTTGTTCTCTAGTTTACCCAGCGGCCCTTTTACCGAAACGAGATTCCCTTCGCCTATGGTCACTTCAACCCCGCCGGGTATCTCTATGGGTAACTTACCAATCCTGGACATTGTAACACCTCCTGTATACTACCAAATATAGCAGATAACCTCTCCTCCGACGTTTTCCTTTCTCGCCTGGGCATCGGTCATAATACCCTTTGAAGTGGATATTATCGCAATACCAAGTCCCCCTAGTACTTTTGGTATTTGGTCCTTATTGACATACACCCTCAGGCCCGGCTTGGAGATTCTCTTTAGGCCGCTTATAACCTTTTCCTGCCCCTGGGCATATTTCAGTTCAATTTTTATTATCCCCTGCTTTCCGTCCTCTTTGACTTCGTACCCTTTTATAAAACCTTCTTCAAGCAGTATTTTGGCAATAGCCTTTTTTACATTGGATGCCGGTATCTCCACCTGGCTGTGTTTAACAGTGGTCGCGTTTCTTATACGGGTAAGCATATCGGCAATGGGGTCAGTCATAACCATATTCTCTACCTCCTTCCGTTATAAAGCCCTACCAGCTGGCCTTCTTAACACCCGGGATCTCTCCCCTGTATGCGAATTCCCTGAAACAAATGCGGCATATCCCGAATTTTCTAAGGTATGCATGGGGTCTTCCGCATACCTTGCATCTATTGTAAGCCCTGGTGCTGTACTTTGGCTTTCTTCTCTGCTTGGCTATCATTGATTTCTTAGCCACCCATTTCTACCTCCTCATTATTTTCTAAAGGGCACTCCCAGTATCCTTAAGAGTTCCCGCGCTTCCTCATCGGTTTTGCCGGTTGTCACTATAATTACGTCCATACCCCTTATTTTTTCAATCTTATCGTAATCGATTTCCGGGAATATAAGCTGCTCTTTAATACCCAGTGCAAAGTTTCCCCTTCCGTCGAAGGCATCCGGCGATACGCCCCTAAAGTCCCTCACCCTGGGAAGAGCTATATTGAAAAGCTTATCCAGAAAATCGTACATTCTTTGTCCTCTAAGGGTCACCTTGCAGCCTATCGGCATTCCGGTACGTATCTTAAAAGCGGCCACGGATTTTTTCGCCCTGGTAATAACCGGTTTCTGCCCGCTTATTACCGTCAAGTCGTTTACCGCCGCTTCCAAGGCCTTGGCATTTTCCTTGGCTTCACCGACCCTCATATTGATGATTACCTTTTCCACCTTCGGGACTTCCATTATATTCTTGTATCCGAATTTCTCCATAAGAGCAGGTACTGCTTCATTATGGTACTTGTCCAAAAGTCTTGACATCCTGCTACCTCCTTTCCCCTACTCTTTATTTATCAAGAGTTTCACCACAGGCCTTGCAATATCTCACCTTGGTGCCGTCCTTTAATATCTTTCTACCGGTCCTTCTTCCCCTTTTACATTTGGGGCAGTACAGCAGTACATTTGATACATGTACCGGACCCTCCTGGCGAATTATACCCCCCTGCTGCAATTCCCTGGTGGGCTTTACATGCTTTGTCAGCATATTTACTCCCTCAACTATGACACGATTGTCCTTTGGAAAGGCTGTCAGGACTTTGCCTCTTTTTCCCTTGTCTTTTCCGGAAATCAGTTCAACCGTATCCCCTTTTTTTACATGCATTTTTGCTTTGCCTTTCAAAACAGCCACCTCCTTCGTTAAAGAACTTCAGGTGCAAGAGAGATAATTTTCATGAAATCCTTTTCCCTAAGCTCCCTGGCAACGGGACCAAATATCCTTGTCCCCCTGGGTTGTTTGTCTTCTCTTATAATAACCGCAGCGTTCTCGTCAAATTTTATAACGCTTCCGTCAATCCTCTTAACTCCCCTTGTGGTCCTAACCACCACCGCTTTTACAACGTCCCCCTTCTTCACAACACCGCCGGGCGTTGCATCTTTAACGGTGGCAACTATAATATCGCCCACATTGGCGTACCTTTTTCTCGAACCCCCAAGGACCTTTATGCAAAGCAGTTCCTTGGCTCCGGAATTGTCCGCCACCCTAAGACGGGATTCAGATTGTATCATCGGAAATACCTCCTTCCGGCAAACATAGTGAGTTATCGTGCCTTTTCGATTATTTCAACAAGCCTCCAACGTTTTTCCCTGCTCAGGGGTCTTGTCTCCATGATTTTTACCCTGTCCCCTACCGAGCATTCATTGTTCTCGTCGTGGGCCTTAAATTTCTTTGTCCGTTTTATGGATTTGCCGTACAGCGGGTGTCTTACCAGGGTTTCCACCGCCACTACTATTGTTTTGTCCATCTTGTCGCTTACCACTTTGCCAATCCTAACTTTCCTGTTGCCCCGTATCATAGACCCATTTCCTCCTTCCCTGAAAAGGTGTTACGCTTTAACCTTCTTAAGTTCCCTTTCCCTTAAAACGGTTTTTATCCTTGCAATGGATTTTCTTACCTGTTTTATTCTCATGGGGTTATCCAACTGTCCCGTAGCAAGTTGAAACCTGAGGTTGAAAAGCTCCCCCTTAAGCTCCCTGGCCTTTTTTTCCAATTCCTGTTCGGTCATTTCCCTAACCTCTTTAGCTTTCATTTGCTTCACCACCCACGTCATCGCGTTTTACAAATTTACATTTGATAGGCAGTTTATGCATGGCAAGGCGCATTGCTTCCCTGGCTACTTCTTCGCTTACACCGGATATTTCAAACATGACTCTTCCGGGCTTAACCACCGCCACCCAGTATTCCGGCGACCCTTTACCCGAGCCCATCCTGGTCTCCGCGGGTTTTTGTGTAACGGGTTTGTCGGGAAATATTTTTATCCAGACCTTTCCGCCTCTTTTTATATACCTGGTCATGGCTACCCTTGCAGCCTCAATCTGGTTTGAAGTAATCCATCCCGGTTCGATAGCCTGCAGACCGTATTGACCGTACGATATTGCGTTGCCTCGGGTTGCTTTTCCTTTCATTCTGCCCCTCTGAACCTTTCGGCGCTTGACCCTTTTGGGTATCAACATTTGGCCTTCCTCCTCCCTTACAAGTCCCTAGTTTTCGCTCTTGGTTTTACCCAGGATTTCCCCCTTGTATATCCATACCTTCACGCCGATTTTGCCGTAGGTGGTATCCGCCTCTGCAAAACCGTAATCTATGTCGGCCCTCAGCGTCTGCAGCGGTATTGTGCCTTCGCTGTATCTTTCGCTCCTGGCTATTTCCGCTCCTCCCAGCCTTCCGGACACCATTGTTTTGATACCCTTGGCACCCGCACGCATTGTTCGCTGTATTGACTGTTTCATGGCCCTTCTGAAGGAAACCCTTTTTTCAAGCTGGGAAGCGATGTTTTCCGCAACCAGCTGTGCATCCAGTTCGGGGACCTTTATTTCTATTATATTGATGAATACATTTTTCCCCGTCATGACCTCCAGTTCTTTCTTAAGGTCATCCACTCCCGCACCGCCTTTGCCTATTACCATTCCCGGCTTGGCGGTGTATATGGTAACCTTAACCCGGTTTGCTGCCCGCTCGATTTCCACTTTGGAAACCCCGGAAGTATAGAACTTATCCTTTGCGTATTTTCTTATTTTCTTATCCTCTATCAAAAGGCTTGAAAAATCCCTTTTACCCGAATACCACTTTGAACTCCAGTCTTTTATTATCCCGACCCTGAGCCCGTGGGGATTGACTTTTTGGCCCACTTAGCTTTCCCTCCTTTTTACTGTTTTTCGCGAAGCACCACAGATATATGGGTGCTTCTTTTGCGTATAAGGTTTGCCCTGCCCTGGGCCCTGGCCTTGTACCTCTTCATTGTCGGCCCCTGGTTGGCATAGATTTGTGCAACGTACAGGTTATCCCTTACCATATCGTGATTGTTTTCCGCGTTGGCCGCCGCCGACTGTATCAGTTTCTCGGTTATTCTTGCACCCTTTTGGGGCATATACCGCAGTATGGCCAAAGCTTCATCTATGCTTTTACCCCTTACCTGGTCCAATACAACCTCGACCTTTCGGGGTGATATTCTGATATATCTTGCATGAGCTTTTGCTTCCATCGTTAAACCCTCCTTCCCTCTACTTGAGTGCCGTTGACCTTTCGGTATGGGAACCGTGCCCCCTAAAGGTTCTGGTTGGCGCGAATTCGCCCAGCTTGTGACCCACCATTTCTTCGGTTATATAAACGGGGACATGTTTTCTTCCATCGTGCACCGCTATGGTATGGCCCACCATTTGCGGGAATATGGTAGATGCCCTCGACCAGGTCTTCAGGACCTTTTTCTCGTTCTTTTTGTTCATCTCTTCTATTCTCTTCAAAAGTTTAGGATGGACATAGGGTCCTTTTTTCAGTGACCTTCCCATGAACAATATTTCCTCCCTTCTCTTCTTACTTCTTACGACGCTTAACGATAAACTTGTCGCTGTCCTTGTTCTTCTTCCTTGTCTTGTATCCGATTGTGGGTTTGCCCCACGGTGTAACCGGTGTCGGTCTTCCTACCGGGGCCTTGCCCTCACCGCCGCCGTGCGGGTGGTCAACCGGGTTCATGGCGGAACCCCTGACGGTAGGCCTAATTCCAAGGTTTCTCTTCCTGCCGGCCTTACCTATGGTGATGTTCTCGTGGTCAAGGTTTCCTACC
>JAAYEV010000144.1 GCA_012728565.1 Clostridiales bacterium | reverse complement strand
GGCTAGATACCAACAAAGTTGCAGTAAACCTCACCCCGGCATTTGTGCGGTTTCAATTCCTTATAGGTAGGCTAGATACTTGGTGCTGGTGTTCTTGCAGAACATATAAGGGTGTGTTTCAATTCCTTATAGGTAGGCTAGATACTCAAAAAGTTCGCTTGGTGTCTACATTTTATTATTCTACTTCTATACCAAATCTCCTTCCTGAAAACTCCATATTGTTTCAAAGGCCGGTTATTGCTTGCACTACACCAATTGTGAAAGTGTCGTCGGTCTCCGGGGATTTTTTCTTTACTGGCGGTCGACGACACTTTTTCCTACATAATTATTCACGCTAATACCGCACAGGCTGTGTTATAATGGTAACAAACATCCATGGAGGGTTGCTTGAGATGGGGCAATTGATATACATTTTACTCGCAGCAGTCGTTGCAATGGCCGTGCTCGTTTTGACCGGAAACCTCAAAAAACAGGTTGATGAAAACCTGAACATAATCGATGAAATGGAACACAAGTATAAAAATAAGACCCTCAAGTAGGGGTCTTATTCTTCTGTTCGGCAATATCCGAGGAGTATCCGTTACCGCGATGCTGGGGGCGTACCTGGTATCGCAATGCCGGATACCGCAATGCTGCTTGACTCCCCGTCCCATGTTCATTACAATATAGAACAAACAGCACGGACACGAGAATTTGCTGCCAAACATTAAGGAGGTAATACTATGGGTACAGTGGTACCGACCAGGGAAGAAGCCTTTGCGCTTTTGAAAGAATTCAACAAGAGCGAGAGCCTGATACGCCACGCGCTGGCCGTTGAGGCGGTGATGGTTCATTTCGCGGAGCTTTTTAATGAAAGCGACGTTGAAAAATGGAGAATAGTAGGGCTTGTGCACGACCTCGACTATGAAAGGTATCCCGAGGAGCACTGCCGGAAGGTTAGGGAAATCCTTACCGAAAGAAACTGGCCGGAGGACTACATACGGGCAATACAAAGCCACGGCTGGGGCATCTGCAGCGACGTGGAACCGGTGGAGCGTATGGAGAAGGTGCTTTATGCAATAGACGAGCTGACAGGGCTTATAAACGCCACCGCCCTTATGCGGCCCAGCAAAAGCATACTGGACCTGACGCCCAAATCGGTAAAGAAAAAGTGGAAGGACAGCCGCTTCGCAGCCGGTGTGGACCGCGGCATTATCCAGAAGGGCGTGGATATGCTGGGGATGGACCTTACCGAGGTGATTGACCACACCATCAAGGGTATGCAGAAAGTGGCCGAGGAGATAGGCCTCAAGGGAGAATTGTAAAAATCAGGTGTTGACATTCACAATTAGCTGGGTTAGAATAATACTATAGTATTCCGACAGTTTTACTAGGAATTAAAGGCAGTGAAGGAGTAAAGTAGACCGGAGGGACCGTTCAGAGAGAAGACGCCACGGCTGAAAGCGTCTTTACGGAAAGACCGGTTGAAGTGCGCTCCGGAGCCGTGGGCCGAAACGCGGTATAGGCCTTACCGGGAACGCCCGTTACAGCGTTAGGGCATAGTATTGTGCCTGAACTTGAGTTATAAACAAGAGTGGAACCGCGAAACCAAAACTTTCGCCTCTTTGGGGGTGAAAGTTTTTTTGATTGTTTTCCGCTTATATGCGCCACCTTGTTTCATCAAATAATGGGAGGAGATATTAGTGGAAGTATTCGCAGATGTAACCCAGCTTATAGGCAGTACGCCCATAGTCAGGCTTAACAGGCTGCCGGGCAAAAAGGACGCGGAGGTCCTGGTTAAGCTGGAATCCTTCAACCCCGGCGGCAGCATAAAGGACAGGATCGCGCTCAACATGGTGCTGGCAGCTGAAAAACAAAACATTATTAACAAGGATACGGTAATAGTGGAACCCACCAGCGGCAACACCGGGATAGGCCTTGCCATGGTGGCCGCCGCCAGGGGCTACAAATTGCTGCTTGTGATGCCGGATACCATGAGCGAAGAAAGGCGCAAGCTTATGAGGGCTTACGGGGCGGAGTTCTTGCTTACCCCCGGCGAACACGGCATGAAAGGTGCGGTGGACAAAGCCCTTGAACTGGTCGAGCAAAACCCGAACTATTTCATGCCCCAGCAGTTTAAAAACCCCGCAAACCCTGAAGCCCACAGCAGGTTTACCGCCTCGGAAATACTGGCGCAGTTGGGAACGAAAGTTGATGCCTTTGTTGCCGGCGTGGGTACCGGGGGCACAATAACCGGCGTGGGCAGGGTGCTGAAGGAAACGGTCCCCGGCATCCAAGTAGTTGCCGTGGAACCCGACGGTTCACCGGTCCTTTCGGAGGGCAGGGCGGGAACCCATGGCATACAGGGCATAGGCGCGGGCTTTGTGCCGGATGTCTTGGATAGGGGAATAGTTGACCGCATCATAAGGGTGACCGACCATGATGCCAGGGAAACCGCGAGGGGCATGGCCTCTAAAGAAGGGCTGCTGGTGGGCATCTCGTCGGGGGCCGCGGTCCGGGCCGCTCTCCAGGTGGCCAAGGAACTGGGCGCCGGGAAACGGGTGCTGGCCATAGCCCCGGATACCGGGGAAAGATATTTAAGCATGAACCTTTATTAAAGGGGGGAAAAGTCATGTTCAAGCAGTTAAGGGAAGATATCCAGGCCGTGTTCAAGAACGACCCCGCGGCCAGGTCCGTATTGGAAGTGCTCCTGTGCTACCCGGGGCTTCATGCATTGATAATGCACCGGTTTGCCCACCGGCTATACAAAGCCGGGCTGTTCCTATTAGCCAGGATTGTTTCGAATATAAACAGGTTTCTTACCGGGATAGAGATTCACCCCGGTGCTAGGATAGGCAGAAGGCTTTTTATAGACCACGGAATGGGGATAGTGATTGGTGAGACGGCGGAAATAGGGGACGACGTTGTCCTGTACCACGGGGTCACGCTTGGCGGTACCGGTAAAGACAAAGGAAAACGCCACCCCACGGTGGGCAGCAATACCATTATAGGCGCGGGAGCCAAGGTGCTGGGGCCCATAACCATTGGTAATAACGTGAAAATCGGTGCGGGCTCGGTGGTGCTTGATTCTATACCGGATAACTGCACCGCCGTCGGGTGCCCCGCAAGGGTGGTAAAGCGAAAGTTCACCCGGGAGGACAATGTCTTGTCCTGGGTTATTTAGCCGAAAACGAAAAAGGGACATGGGAAAGGGACAAGGGACGGTTCTTTGTCCCTTTCTTATCCCGCGAAATGTGCAAGGCCCGGTAACGTTCACCGGTGCGACCTATTTACGGGCAGGTCACCGAGTATCGTAGGCAGCCTATTTCACACCATAGGCCGCCTATTTACGGACGGGTCACCGGTCACCGTAAGCCTTCCTAAAGAGCTCCAGGTACCCCTCTTTGTCTATTTTCCTGGGATTGCTGTCGGTGGAGATGTTCTTGGCGGACATTTCGGCCAGCGTTTCCAGGTCCTCTTCCTTTACGCCAAGGCTTCCAAAGCCCGGCAGCCCTATCTCCTTCGAAAGGTCCTTAATCCTCTCAATACCGAGTACCGCCGCCTGTTTGTCGTCTTTGTGCTCCACCCCCATGGCCCGGGCTATCCTGGCGTATTTGTACACCACTTCCGGCAGGTTGTATTCCATGACATAGGGTAGCAGTATGGCGTTGCACAGCCCATGGGGC
>JAAYEV010000143.1 GCA_012728565.1 Clostridiales bacterium | reverse complement strand
GAGCCTGCAAAACCCACAGTGTCGCTGGAAGATGGCAATAGATTTACCTTCACTTATTCCCTGTTGAGCAGTTATTATGCTATTGGCTCTTATGAAATTGATGACGGTAATTTGATTCTTAAAACAGATGATGGCGAATACAAATATATGTTTAAAATCAAGGATAACACTTTGATTTTTAACGCTAAAGAATCATCAGAAATTCCATCATATGCAAATGTGCCCGACGGCGCAGCCTTCGAAGAAACGCACGAGTAATTGGTAAGACACATCATCTATATATTGTGACGGTACAGAATTATACATAAATGATACGTGGGGAAACTAAAAACAATGCTGGATGCTTTCTTGTAGTACACGGGCTGGAAGTCGGGAAAAAGTTCAAAATACTTTTGACTATAATAAAACGATGAGGAGAGTGATACATATGGCAGGCCAATTGCCGCCCTTTGTTGAAAAGTTTGCAGTATCCGACCGCGAGTTGTATGACAAGGTCGCGGAGGTCCGGGAAATAGCCTACCCGGAAGACGGGCTCGACAGAAAAACCGCCATACTAATTACCCTTGCCATTGACGCATTCAAGGGAGCCGCCGGTGGCGTGGCTTCGCTGGCAAAACAGGCAAGGGCGGAGGGCGCCACCGAGGAGGAGATAAAGCAGGCCATACGCATAGCCTATTACGTGGCGGGGATGCAGACCCTGGCCGCGGGAAGCGCCGCCTTTGATGAGTAAAGCCATAGGCTTCAAAAAAAGTATTCAAAAACCCGGGTTCAGTTGTAATGAATCCGGGCTTTTTGTTACTAAACATGTAGTGACAGAAAAGCATTACCTTGCCGGGGAGGATGAAATAATGACTTTCTTGCAGAACAATAAAACAAAACCCGAAGACTTGTATTCCTTACATATAAAAACCGTGTACAATTTTTCTTACCGGCTGTCGGGAAATGAGGATACCGCCGGAGTATTAACGGAAAAAGTATTTCTAAACCACCGGTCTGAGCAGGACAAACTCCATTTGCTGAAGCTGACCTGGCAAACCTTTTCGAAATACTGCGGGTGTCCTGACCCGAAGGGGAATGACCCTTTCCAGCAGGCTTTGCTGACCCTGCCCCCGGACCTTAGATGCGCTGTTATACTCCGCGATATTATGGGCTGCTCCTATCACCAGATTTCAGTTGTTCTGGATAAATCCGATTTCGAGACAGCCGACCTTATTTCTAAAGCAAGGGCTGAGCTTGCAAGGTCCTATGGAAAATTAAAAATTAGAAACTAAATCCTATAGGATTTGGCTTCTTTCCGCCGAATGTATAAGGTGGAGGGAAGCCATGGAGAGAATAGTTCAGCTTTATGAATTATATAAAGAATCGGTTTTCGGTTACTTTTTGCGCATGACCGGAAATAAAGAAGAGGCAGCCGACATGACCCAGGAGACCTTTTACCAGGCCTGCCTGTCCCTTTTCCGGTTCAGGGGAGAATCATCCCATAAAACCTGGCTTTTTTCCATCGCCCGTAACGTTTACTTAAAGTCAGTCCGCGAAAAGGGAAAACGCAGGGCATTAATACGGGAGGGACCGCTTCCGGAAAACCGGCCCGCACCGGGACCGCCGGACCCGTCGGCAGAAGCTCTTTTGTTGAAGGAAGAAAGGGAGAGGATAAAAAACGGGCTGGCACAAATCTCCGAAAAGGACAGGACCATCATAATACTAAGGGAATTCGAAGGACTGTCCTACGATGAAATTGCCGGTGTCTTTAACCAAACGGCAAACTGGGCGCGGGTAAGCTTTTTCAGGGCAAAAAAACGGCTGGGAGAAATATGCCGGGAACAGGAGGACGATGACGTATGAAACTTAAAGAATGCGACCTTGTCCAAGACCTAATACCTTTATATAACGAAAACCTGCTTAGCGAGGAAACCGCCGGTTTTGTTAGGGAACACCTGGCCGGCTGCGGCAGTTGTGCCCGCGATTGGGAGGAATTTACCCGACCCCTGAAAGACCCGGTACCCTCGGCGGCACATGCTCCGGAAAAAGTAAGCAGATTCCTGGTCAGGTTCAGAAAGACGGCAGCCGCAGCGGTACTTGTGATGGTTTTATGCGCAAGCGGCCTGGCCTATGCCTCCTATACCGCCGGAAAACACGTTGGCATGAACGACCCCGATTACCGTTTCGCGAAGGAGCTGGACCTATTTACCGAGATAAACCAGACCAGGGCGTTGAACGGGCTCCAGGCAACGCTGGAAAAGGGGCTGTTTGACGGCACCCGAAGCGTGCTGTTTTTAAGCCTTTCGGGTGAAATGAAAAGCATACCCATGGCCGGCATGACAGACCAGGCCGGACATGAGTACCAGTTCAAAAGCGCCAGGGGTTGGAAGGGCAGGTACTTTATGCTGGAGTTTGAACCCATAGGATTGGAAGCCCAGCAAGTAACCGTATCGTTGGCTTTTGATGAAATGGGTAAAGCAAAGGAACAGCAGGCAGAGTTCACCTTCCCGGTGGATGTTGTAAGAACGGTACAGCACACAAAAATTGTGTACCCAAACCAGAAGAAAAAACTTCCCGCCCTTGATATAACGCTGGAAAAAGCCGTTCTGGGCGTCAGCGAAACAGAGTTCAAAATATACTTCAACTGGCCGGTGGACGGCTCGGTAGCCGGCCTTGGCATAGGACGGGGCGGAGCCTACTTCCCCACATCGATTGTGGAGGTGCCGGACACCCCACCGCCTCCAGGCATGGCGGCACCCCCACCCGGGGGCCTGATGTCCGGGTATGCGGCAAGTCACGGCATAAACTACCGTGCCGGGAACCCGCCCGCAAGCCGTCCCGCCCTTTATGACATGACTTCGAGGCAGGAAGTGGAGGCGCAGAAAGGAGAGTATTCCACCACGCAGTTCCCCTGCCAGGTGGAAGCTGCTTTGAAGTTTGCGCCGGTAAAACAGGAGGCGGAAAACCTGGAGCTTATGCTGCCTCCGCTATTCCTCTATGAACGAATTGAGGACTCGCCAGAGGTTTACCTGGACTTCGAAGAGGGGAATGAACTAATCCCCGGTGATGAAATCCGGTTCCCCGGCGGCCACGTCGCTATAGATAAGGCCTGGTTGGAAGAAGGCAGGCTTTACCTGAAATTTTCAATTGAGGGCCCCGAGAGGCCGGATACGGTAATGCCCCATTTTGTTCTTGTTGACGCCGGAGACAATAAACAGGGGTCCATGCGTTATGACTGGGAAGACCCGCAGCTAGTGACCTTCCCACTGTTTGACGAGGAGGCAAAGAATTTTATTATAACCCTGGACAGCATTGGCCGGCTTCTCCCCCGGGAAAAGTTCATCCTGGACCTGGCGGAATGATACGAGGTTTATAATCCCATTGACACTCATTGTTGTAAAAAGATAGAATTGGGCTAGTATGGATAAAACCATTGACATACCGGGGGATTAGACATGAAAAAGACCATAATCATCCTTCTTATAGCCATCACTGCCTGCGCCGGATTTATAACCGCGCGGAGGCTATTTAACGAAGCGGGAGAGGTCCTCAGCGGCACCCGTTTCAACTGGTACGAATCAAAGACCCAGAGTGAAATAGAAAAAGGGAATAAGTTTGCCCAGGAAAGACTGAGTAAAAAATACCATATATTCGTAAACGGTATATTCGTAGATATCGGGTATGACTGGGATGGAATTATATATGTCCCCATAAGGAGCATCAGCGACAGCCTCAACTGGATTGTCAACTGGGTACCCGATTTGGGCATGATTCAACTGGTTAAGGACGACCAGGAAGCCTTTGTGGATATTGTCAATTTTTTTGGAAAGGGTTATGTCCCGCTGGACAGGCTGGAAAACCTGTTGAGCCTTGACAAAGTAAAAATCCACGGGGGAAACATAGAGATTGACAAGGGCGGCAATACTCACCAATCGATGGACTCAAGGAAGCTGCCCAGGTTCTCTTTTTATATAGACGGCATGAAAATGACCGATAATGCAGTACAGTACCAGGGGGAAAAACTTATACCCAGTCGTATTTTCGCCTTATCCTTCGGAAGGGTATTCAGGTATGACGCAATGGAAGGACACTCCTATATAGACGGCAGCAGAATAAACACGGTGCTTGTTGACGGCAGTGCCTACGCCACCCTTGAACACCTTAAAGAGTTCGTGGATACCGGTGGAACAGATTTTGAGTTCAGGGAATTTACACCCGACACCGGTCCGCTGCTGCCGGTTATCGAAAAAGGGCCGGAAGAAAAGGTGGTTGCCCTTACCTTTGACGATTACCTTGGGGACAAGGTATATCCCCTACTGGACGTGCTGGACCAATGCAATGTCAAAGCCACTTTTTTTATAATTGGCAACAGCATAGAACATAACGCCGATGTTCTTAAAGAGCTTGTTAATCGGGGCCACCAGGCCGCAAACCACACCTGGGACCATTATAACAACCACACCCTTACCGATGACGAGATTAGGGCACAGCTTATATCCACCCGGCTTTTCACCGAAAAATACGGCGGCCAAAGCGCGCCCTTTTTTAGGCCCCCGGGCGGATACTATAACGACAACATGGTCAGGATAGCGCAGAACACAGGGATGCAAACGGTGTTGTGGTCACTGAACTCCACCGATGCCGACCCGCAAAACAATGCGAAGCACATTAAGAGGGTGGTAACCCAGTGGGTGCACCCCGGGGCCATAGTGACCATGCATACCGGAAGGGATGCAACAATAGAGGCCCTTCCGGGGATTATTGAGAACCTAAGGGACAGGGGATACCGGTTTGTTACAATATCCGAGATGGTAGAATTAATGGGAGGTGAATAATATGATGAACAAAAAAATGATATTCGTATTTGTAGGACTTATGCTCATAGCCTCCCTGGCAGCATGCCAGGCGGATACACCCCCGGCGGATAACCCGCCCGGCAATCCCCAGGATGATACCCCTTGGAAATGGAAGCAGCTCGGGTTTGTAAAGAGCAGTGTGGAAAAGGTACAGGTTGCAAGCGACGGCAGGGTATTTGCTCTGTCCGATGGAAAACTTCATCTATTGGAAGAGGGCAGCTGGAATGCAGCCCATCCCGGTACCGATATCTCCACCTCCCTATTACATCTTCGTTTTTCTTTAAATATCTCACTCATTCATAGATTTTCATCATCTTCGAAATGAGCTGTCTGGGCAGATTATGCATTGTTGTATAATTATGGATGATACTGCGTATACCAACGAAACTGCGCCATTTTTAGCTATTGCGGCCATTGGTATCCACATG
>JAAYEV010000142.1 GCA_012728565.1 Clostridiales bacterium | reverse complement strand
TCCCTTATGCCGGAATTTCTTCTTATCCCTCGTGTTTTTTATGTGTTCATCCATGTTGCTTAATACCTGCTCCATTAGATTTGCCGCATATTCGCATCCTATCCTGAAAATTTCTTTTTCTAAATCGTTGAAGTTTAGTCCGTTTTCTGATATCATTGTTTTCACCATGCAAGCCCCCTGTCGTTTTGTTTGTACAAAATCAATTCTACAGGTTAACTTGCATGCAGGGAAGAGGGTTTTTACCTTCTTCCTGTTTTTTTATCGTTTTGCCAACTAAAATTATACTCTAAGACATGCTTCAGCGGCGAAATTGCAGTTTTTTGGCAAATTTGCCAATGTTATTAGTGCCACGTATTGAAACTTTATGAAATCTCTAGTAAAATATGATAAAATGGGTACTTGAGTAAGGCAATTGGGGGTATGCTTAATGGGTGTTGAGGTTTTGACACTGGGGGATTTTGATATTGTAGAATCCGGCAGGTCCCTTATGATGGATGGCAGCAGGGCAAATAAGCGCCTGGAGCTGCTGAAATATTTCATTACCTACAGGGATAAGAAGCTTACACCGGAGTATATAGCCGAAAACCTGTGGAGCGATTCGGATATTGCCGATCCCAAGAATGCCCTTAGAACCCAGGTGTTCAGGCTGAGAAAAATGCTGGATGACATGGGACTTAAAAGTGATGGCGAAGGCGGCGGTGAAAACCACCTGGGTATATCCTTTCAAAACGGTTTTTATGTACTAAATATCGGGAAAAACTGCTTGATTGATGCCGCACTGTTTGAGGATAACATAAAAGCTGCCGACAGGGCAAGGAATAAGGACCCCGACCAGGCGATAGAAAAATACAAGGAAGCCATTCGCCTGTACAGGGGCCAGTACCTTGCGGACATTTCGGACAGGGAATGGGTATTTACCATAAGAAACCGGTACCACCGGCTTTATGTGCATTCGCTTATAAGTCTGTTTGAGCTTTTGAAAACAAAGGGCCGCAGCCGGGAAATCGTTGAATACTTCGAACATGCCGTGTCCTACGAGCCTTTCGAAGAGGCCCTGCACGTTTTCTTCCTGGAAGCGCTTCTTGAGCTGGGTGAATACAAACACGCCCTCAGCCATTACAACTACATAACCGGAAGGATGTACAGGGAGATGTCGGTAACGCCGTCACCCGTCCTTAAGGGCATGTACAGAAGGATAGTGGCGGGGGGCAGGGACATCCACAGCACCGACATATCAGTGCTTGCCAGGAATTTTTCCTTTGATGACGACATGGAAGGGGCACTGTTCTGCGACCTGGAGTATTTCCGCACCATATACAACCTTGAGGAGCGAAGGAGCCTTAGGGCACAGAACAAGGAATGCCTGGGTCTTGTCACCGTTACCACCGAAAGTCCAGAGGTTTCGCAGGATAAACTTAACGGGGCTACCGAAACATTGAAAACGGTGCTGAAAGAATCCCTGCGCAGGGGAGACGTATTTACACAGTGGAACCGGCACCAGATGATTGTAATGCTTACCGATGTTCAGAGGGATGCCCTTGATTTGATAAGCAGGCGGATTAGGAAAAGGTTTAACGACAAAATAGGCGAAGAAGGTCTTTCAGTAGACATTTCCTTTAAGCCCATAGCAGCCGATAAAAAACCCTTCTTTGCATAATAGGAAAGTAGAGGAAATGCAAGCCCCCGGGGAGTTCACGTTAGTACGGAACCCCACCCGGGGGCTTTTGTAATTGAGTTGTAATTCAATTGTGCGCAAAAAGTGACTTTCGTGTGCGCAGGCGGTAATCGGCCTGAACGTCAAATATAATTCCTTGCTGCTACAATTAAAGACAAGGTAGGACACAATGGCTCCTGTTGAGGGGGGATATCATGCAGAACACACCGGCAATGGGAAAGGTAACAAGCGCGATACCAGGAACCAGCCCTACTTTCCTTATAAAGGTGGTTTATGCGGAAAACTTCAGCATCCAGGGCTATATACGCTGGATAGAAGAGGGAAAATCAGTACCTTTTCGAAGCTACATGGAAATGCTGCATCTCATCCAGGAAGGACTTTATCACAGCAGGCATGAAACGGGAAGGCTCAGGTCCTGGGACCTGGGCGAGGAAGACGTTGAAAACGGTAAAGGTCACAGTGGAGCGCTGTAATACGGGGTTTTGAATAAAGACCTTCATGTATAGAAAGAGGGGAGCTTTTATGAAAAGAATAAGGTCCCACAACAATAAGTATAAAAAACCGGCTGCCAGAACTATTGAGATGGCAGTAAAAGGCACGGCAAAGGTGACCGCTATTACAGCGGTATCCGCCGCGCTTTTGGTATATCCCGGCAGCGCAAGGTACACCGGTGCCTATTTCACTTCCAGTAAAACCAGTGCAGACCCGTTGGTTCTTACGATAAAAAGTTTAGTTCCAGAGGTTTCGGCAGTGGTGAGGTATGAACTGGACCAGGTCGAAATGCCGGTATCAAAGTCTGGTTTAATGGGCGCGGGATTAATTGAAGGAGTGCAAGGTATCCAGGATGGGGACACACGGGAAAATGTGCATCCAAGGCTGAATTCGGTTGTTGCGCGTATACGGCTCCCCGAGGATAGCGGGTTTTTTGTAGAAGATATCATTATTAGGACGATAGAGCTTCGGTATAACAACCGTACAGCAGAGGTAATAGCCGAAACGGCAAGGATAGAAGGCGATACATTAGTCGTGGAATTTGACGGCAGCACGGTGGAAAGATGGCTGGATGGCATGGAACCGGGCTGCAGCTCGAAGTTCATTGTTACAGGGGAAGGCATAAGGGCGGAAGACGGGATGAGGTTCACATTCTCCGCCGATGACATAGTGGAAATAATCGCCGAAGTGGTTGCGGAAATTGACCGTATCAGGATTCACGGTCCTGGAGAAATTGAAATACCACTCGAGGGAGAGAGCATTTACAAGTACAGCTTTAGGGTGCTGGATACCGAAGGCAATGAGGTAGAAGGGGAAGAGGCAACCTGGAGCGTGGAAGGTTCCGGAGTGGCAATAGACCAAAATGGAAAGCTCACCGTAACAAGTGATGCAGCACCGGGGACCATCACCATCACGGCAGTGCTGCGCAGCGATGAGAATATAATAGGCACGCTGGACGTTGAATTGATTGAACCGGAGGAAGAACCGCTGGAAGAAGCGCTCGATGAAGTGCCACCGGAAGAGGAAGTTGATGAGACACCTCCTCCGGAGGAGGAATTGTTTACATCCGACGATGACGATGACGATGCTGATGATGACGTTGCTGATGACGATGGCGATGATGATAAGGTCAACGAAGATGACGAGATAGATGATGACGATGACGATGACGCTGCTGATGATGACGTTGCTGACGACGATGGCGATGATGATAAGGTCGACGAAGATGACGAGATAGATGATGACGACGATGACGATGACACTGCTGACGATGACGGCGAAGTCGATGAAGACGGCGAAGACGACGAAGACGATGAAGTAGATGAAGACGACGAAGGCGAACATGACGACGATGGCGACGACGGTTACGATGACGAAGATGACGAAGCAGATGAAGACGACAATGATGAAGACGATAATGATGACGGCGACGAAGTTGACAAAGGCGGCGATGACCAGGGCGGCGATGTAATACCCCCTGGAGACAATAAAGGTGAAACAGAACCAGGCATTAATTAGGAGGCATACGGTCAATGGAAGCAACAAACGACGGTAACAAGAACCTGGGCAGTTCGGCCAAGAAAGCAGGCAAGGCCATGAAGATAATAGGCAACGGTTTGTTCGGTCTAGTTATACTCTTGGTAATAGTGATGGTGTTTTCGGTGATACAAAACAAGGTGTCCGGAGGGCCGCCAAGAATAGCGGGCTACCACATGTATATAGTGCTAAGCGGCAGCATGGCCCCAGCCTTCGATGCCGGGAGCATGGTCTTTGTGAAACCGGTGGAGCCGGAAGAGATAAAAGAAGGGGACATAATCACGTACAGGGGATTGGGGGACAGCAGTTTTCTTACCACCCACAGGGTGGTGGAGATAATAGGCAGCGGGAAGGACCTGGAGTTTGTCACCAAGGGCGATGCCAACGACGTGAACGACCCCAACCCGGTACCGGGCGAAAATTTGGTAGGCAGGGTTGCGCTGGCCGTTCCTTACATGGGGTACCTTATGGACTTCGGGCAGACAAAGCGGGGAATGCTGGTTCTGATAGTGGTACCGGGAGTGCTTCTTATAATAAACGAAAGCTATAAACTGTATAAGAATGTTTCCAAAGTCAATGAACATGAAAATAAATCCACAGCAGCCAAACAGGTTGCGGGGAAGGATGAAGCATAATGGAAAGGCGTATCTTTGCGGGATTTGTTTTAATATTCATAATGAGCTTGCTGGTGGGGGGAGCTGTAGCAGCTTACTTTAGTGATGATATACTATTGCCTCCCATGGCAGACTTCCAGATGGCGGAAATGGGGATAGAAGTAGACAAGGTATCAGAGGCTAGGCAGGAAAACATAACTATCCAATCGGGCAGAGATACTGCAAAAGCCAGGTGGGAAATAAAAAACACCGGCAGTACGGCTGTGCTTCTCAGGGCAAAGCTTAATGATGAATATATCGATGAAATAGATACCGCCATCAACAGTGACAGTGCTTCGGTCAGTTACAGGGTAAAAGAACCCGGCATAGTCTCGAGCAAGGTGAGTGACGGCTGGGAGGAAAGAGACGATGGGTACTTTTATTACGATCAACCAGTAGAAAGCGGCGGTAGGGTGGAGTTTGATTTGGAGTTTACGGTGGACGGGTCCTGGTGGGGCACGGGAGAGTTATACCTCAAGGTGGAAGCCATACAGGCAGCAAATCTGCCACCCGGCCGGGTATGGCCCGAAAACACCGTGGCAGAACAAAAGGCAGAAGAACTTTGATTTCAATTTTAGCCGTTTGGCTATTATTAAAGAAGTGAAAGGGGGAAAACGCGGGATAACAGAGGTTTTGCAATAAAAAGGGGGATCTTACTTTGTGGATAAAGGCAAACCTGCCGAAAGGCAGGGACGCAAAGCTATAGGGCCTTCCCAAAAACGGGATGGCAGCCTGGCCGCCGATTACTTAAAAAAATCAAAAAAAAGAATCGGAGGTTAAAAAAGAATGAAAACGAAAATTTTGATGAGTGTACTGGCAATAGGATTGGCAATCGCCCTGATAGGCGGCGCAACAATGGCGTGGTTTACGGCTGAGGCAGATGTAACGGCAGCCGAATTTACGGCTGGTACGGTTGTGGTTAGTGCAGAAGAGCTGGAACCTAAGCCCGCACCGGGCAAATTCTTTGACAACGTTAACCCCGGGGATTGCGGCAGGGTTGAATGGACTATTATCAACGAAGGTACAAAAGCAGCCGAGCTTAGGGTGAAACTGGAAGAAGAATGGGAAGGCGGGCTGGATACAGACAACTTCTTCTACGCACCGGCTCCCGGCAGCGACTGGGTAATGTACGAAGATGAAGATGGCATCTGGCTGTATTATGTCGGTGGACCCGTAGCCGGGACCTATGGCCTTGAAGAAGGAGAAGAGCCGGAATCCGTTAAGCTTGAACTCGTTGTATACTTTGACGGTGAATTAACTGGTAATGATTACCAGGGCAAATGGTTTAAATTAAGCGGTATAGTTGAAGCAGTCCAGGCCTCCAATGATGCACCGTTAGAAGTATGGGGCAATGCCTGGGATGCTGTTACAGGAGAAAGCTATGAGCCTGGAGGAGATGCCGCTGAATATCTTGGGCACATCCAGGATACCAAGTGCTGGGACGGTGAGGTAGAGGAACCAGAGGAACCAGAGGAACCAGAGGAACCAGAGGAACCGGCTAAATACACATTACAACTGGAAACGCAGAAGTTTTGGTTCGGCCAATATCTTGATGATGTAATGTGCGGAACTGTAGAAGGGGGAGGTTCCGGTAAAGAAGTTGGGAAGGAAGTGACCCTTAAAGCAACACCTAGTATAGGGTACAGTTTCGTTGGATGGTATACCGAAGCAAACGGCAAAGGTAAATTTCTTGGTAGAGGCGAGCGACAGGAGAGGACTTATTACTATAACTATATCAATGAGACTGCTAGTGATGGAGAGACTGTAACGCTATATGCTGTTTTTAAATGGGGATACTAAAAAACCGTAATGACGTGCCGCTTCTTCATGTGTGCCGCTAGTGAGCGGCACACATGAAGAAAGTATTAGTCCAAAAGACCTAGGCTCCCCCAAAGGAGGGTAGAATATATGACACAAAAACTTGCAAAGCCAATAAAGTTAATAGTGACAATTCTGTTTGTTTCCCTCCTTGTGCTGGGGATGGCACCCGCTAAGGTTTTGGGGGGAACGGGTTATAAAATAGAGGGAGAGAGCAACGGCCTAATTATAGCTTCGCCGCTTGACCCCGAGGACACCGGTAACCTTGGCCCGGGGGACCAAAAACACTCCCGGCTTAAGCTTACCAACACCAATACAAGTCCCGTCACCGTTTACATCCGCACCGTGATAGTTGATGAGGACACACCTCCGGACGGAAAGCCCCTAGCGGAAGGTATGTTCCTTACTATAAAGGATGGGGACAAGGAAATTTTCAGCGGCACCTTCGGGGATGCCCACGAAGAAGGCAATATAAGCCTTGGCGGTATGGAACACCAAGATGAAAAGATAATGGACTTCTACGCGGATTTCCCTGAGGACAGTGGCAACGAGTACCAGGGAGCCTCCATGAAGGTGCAGTGGGTATTTACCACCCAAACCTCTGACGATGGCGGAGGCGGTGGTGGCGGTGGTAGCAGAAGAAGGGACAGAGGCGGAGACGAAGAAGAGATTACCGTTGAAGAGCCCGATATATTCGTCCCTCCGGAAGAGCCGATAACGGTAGAGGAGCCGGTAACGGTAGAGGACTTGCCACTGCCGGGCATGCCGAAAACCGGTGAGGGACTGCCCTACCCGTATTACCTGGCGGGGGCCTGTGCCATCGTGGCAGGAATTGGGCTGTTAAGGAACAAAAGCAAGAGCTGAGGGGAGTTTCCCCTCGGCTTTTCTCTTAAAAACATGGGGGCATAATGATGAAAAGGGCAGTAGCAGTTATTCTGATAATAGCAGGTATTGGGTTTATCGCGTACCCGAAGCTAAAAGAGTATTACTACGACCGAAAGCAGGCGCAGCTTTTGGAGGCCTGGCAGCAGAGCTTGGCGGTTCTGGAACAGGACCCGGAGCAGGTGGAAGACATACCGGGCGATATCGGTGCCGGCAGCGGTGAAGCCGGCTCTTCGGAGGACTGGCGTATAAAATACATAGAGCAGAACATGGAAGGCATACTCAAGATAGACAAAATAAACCTGAACATGCCAATCCTAAAGGGTGCTACCGAGAAAAACCTGCTTATATCGGTATCAAGCCTTGAGGGTACCGCCGGCCCCGGTGAGGCTGGCAACTACTGCATAGCCGGGCACAGGTGCCGAACCACCGGCAGGCATTTCAACAAGCTGGACCGG
>JAAYEV010000141.1 GCA_012728565.1 Clostridiales bacterium | reverse complement strand
TTATTGTTATCAATTATTCCATTTGATATCTAATAGCAGCCCCCCTCAAGAACATAGACCCTATACCTCATATTACAGCATTCTCGGGTCTATGTCACCTATTCAGCAGGCTGCTGCCCGGCTATACTATATATTTGGAAGGCCGCATCGTTTTTCCCCCGTTATTTATTGGCGTTATAGCCATTCCTCAAGCAGCTGTTTTCCTTTTCTCTTGCGGCTGCATGAAACTTTCCCGCCGTCATGGGAAAATAGTATTGCTAAAGTGATAAATTCTAAACTTACAAAATATATGCGGGCAAACTTTTCGGTGAGATGGCTGTACTCTTTCCATCCACCGAAGCAATGCCCGCATGAAAGCTCACCATGATTCCGGCATCGGCGTTAAAGGGCCATTAAGCAGGTCAATATCGGATATTCATTGGGATAGTAATGCTTATGACCAACAACCGAAGTAACTGCGTTTTTACCTTTTCATTGTTTTATCTTTAACTTTTCGGCCAGTTTTTGCAGCATGTCGGCCGTCATGGATGAAAGGTCATATTTGGGGCACCATCCCCATTCCTCCCTAGCACAGCTATCATCCAGGCTGTTTGGCCAACTGTCTGCTATGGACTGCCTCACCGGGTCCACGTCGTATGACATTTCAAATCCGGGAATATGTTTTCTGATTTCCGCCGCCAACATTTCCGGTTCAAAGCTCATCGCAGTGACATTGAACGCATTCCTGTGCTTCAGTTTTTCAGGGTTTGCTTCCATCAGGTCATGAATCGCCTTCAAGGCGTCCGGCATATACATCATATCCATAAACGTCCCGGCTTTGATAAAGCATGAATATTTTTTGTTCTTTAATGCTTCGTAAAAAATATGAACCGCGTAATCGGTGGTCCCGCCGCCTGGGAGAGTTTCATAGGAAATAATCCCCGGGAATCTTACCCCTCTTGTATCTACTCCATATTTCAAATAGTAGTAATCGCAGAGTAATTCACCGGCAACCTTGGTCACTCCATACATCGTATTAGGTCTTTGGATAGTATCCTGAGGTGTATTATCAGCAGGGGTACCGGCCCCGAATGCAGCTATGGAGCTAGGCGTAAATACCGCTATGCCTGCTTCTCTTGCTACTTCAAGTACATTGTATGTACCATTCATGTTGATATTGTAAGCCTGCTGAGGATTTTCTTCCGCTTTTGCCGAAAGGATAGCAGCAAGATGAATGATCTGGTTTATTTTGTATTTTTTACAGATATCGGCAATGCCCTGGGCGTCATTAACATCCAGTATTTCAAAGGGACCCGTTTCAAAAAAGCTTTCATCGCCGCGCTTTCTTCTGCTGCTTGCGATAACATTATCTTTGCCGTACTGCTTCCTTAGATACGCTGTTAGCTCTGTTCCAATCTGACCCAGAGCACCGGTAATCAGTATTCTTTTCATATAAAACCCCTCCCGTTGTTTTAACGAAATCTCCATTCTAGATTATAACACATTATCTGCCATAATAGGTTTTATGATGCAAACAATTTATACAGCGCAAATAAAAAACCGCCTTGCTGCAGCCTTGTTTTACCGGCGCGCCCGGCGGGTTTCAAACGAGCAATTGTACATAATTTATTCGCCCTCATAAACCCCCATACCCCTGTTATCGTATTCCTCTAACAGCACAAGCACTTTATAGACCCTGCTTCTTACTTTGATACCGTTATATAAAGTTTGATTAATGTACATAAGTAGAATACACGATACTACTCCATTTATACTGTAGCCATCCAAAATGAAAAACGCCAAGCAAAACAACAGCAGCAATTGGGACACAAAGAAGAAGCAGGCGTAAACCCAACATAATACACCCCACACTTTTTTCGCCTTATATACATTCTTAGCCTTAAAGTTTGATAATTGTTGTTTTATCGCGTCTGTGTCTATAACATCTTTTTTTAATGCTTCATCAATCATATACAATCTAACATTAAAGCTTAATGCAAAGGCTATATCCATATTCACATAAAAAATCAATAAAGCGAGCTGAGGAAGCATAACTCCATATGCCGATAATGCACAAGGCAGAATAAACAGTCCAAACATTACCGGTGTATACGCATCACTGTATCTTTTGTATTTTTGCAGTCGTTCATCTGAATCTGTACTTTTTATCTTAAGCAGTTTTCGTATTTCATTTGCTATTGCTTTGCTCATGTCCATCAGCTCCCCTTTGGGGATATTAGCATTATCTACTATATGGTACCATATTTTTAGATATTTTTTAATTTCGTGACATCGATCATCGACTTCTCCTTGCTAACAGGTCATTACTGGTTAATGAGAAGCCGAACCGGATGGACAAGGACTTGAGGTCCCCAGTTTCTTAAGTCGGTAAGGGATGGTTAAATCAAAAGGTAAACAGGGGAGTACTTCACCCTTAAAGTACTATAACATCTAAACGCTATCATTTTTGATTAAAATGTTTATATGAACGATAAACAAGGTATAATTTCAATATGACCTGGTAGTTTAAAAAGAGCAGTACCATAATGTGGAACGGCATATCAGGTCGCACACAATTTCAAACAGCACCTTGCATTCGGCAGCAGGTTTTATCTATCTTTTGAAGGATATTAAATTAAATTAGAAAGCTGCTGAAAAATCCGGTGCGTACCTGGTATCATATCATTTATTGGGAGGAGATACTAAAGTGAACTTTGCAACACTTATATGGTTGTTCTTTCTTGTCTCTGCCTTGTTACCCGCATGGAAACAAAGAAACCTGGAATCAAGCCGTATAAAGAGAATCCGGCAGTTTGAAATAAAACGAGGCTCCAGGCTTATCACCATTATACATCGTCAAGAGGCTATCAGTTTTTTTAACATTCCAATAACCCGGTACATAAGCATTGAAGATTCGGAGCAGGTGCTGAGAGCTATCCGCCTGACACCGCCGGATATGCCCATCGATATTCTGCTGCACACGCCGGGGGGCTTGGTGCTGGCAGCCGAGCAAATCGCCCATGCCATCCGCAAGCACCCTGCCAAGGTCACGGTATTTATACCCCATTATGCGATGTCCGGCGGAACCCTGTTGGCCCTTGCTGCCGATGAGATAGTAATGGATATTAATGCCGTTATGGGCCCGGTCGACCCCCAGCTAGGCAAATACCCCGCTGCCTCAATTTTGAAGATTGTCTCCCAGAAGGAAGTAAACAAAATAGATGATGAAACCTTGATTTTGGCGGACATGGCCCAAAAGGCTGTCAAACAGGTCCATGACCTTGTCTTGGATATCTTAAAGGACAGGATGCCACCGGAACAGGCAGAAAAACTGGCCAAAAGTCTAACCGAGGGACGCTGGACCCATGATTATCCGATAACCTGCGAAAAACTGCAGGAGATGGGCATTAAAGTGTGCGGAGAGCTGCCGGAGGAGATATACCACCTGATGGACTTTTATCCCCAGCCGATACAGCGCAGGCCCACGGTCCAGTACATACCTGTACCCTACAGCCGCGATGAGGAGTAGGTCCGGGCATGCCCCGGGCTGTTTTCGTTTTACAGTTGGTATCCCCTGGGATATGTAAATAATTCTGTGTTTTTGATTTGTTAAGCCTCTTTGTTGGCAATATTTTCTTAACAGGCAAAACAAACCGGGTATTCTGTGAGGTCTAGCCCGCCCAGCGATTGGGTAAGTTTTCAACCGGCGAATTGGGGGTGCGGACGAAAACCTGGACTTGAATAAGTCAGGAGGTAGTCCATGTATTCATATGAAGATCGAATAAAAGCAGTTGAGCTTTACATCAAGTATGACCTATGTGCCGCAGACACTGTGCGGGAACTGGGATATCCA
>JAAYEV010000140.1 GCA_012728565.1 Clostridiales bacterium | reverse complement strand
GTGGGGGTTGTGATCTGCAATCACAGCCCCCGTCCTCTTGTTTATTGGCTTTTATTTTTTCTGCTACAAATCCCATTCAAGGCCCAGCTTCTCAATGGTCTCCCTTAGGGGCACCCCGTCACTGTCCCATCCCCTGGCCGGGTAGTACTCTTCCAGCATGCTCTCCAGCGGCGGGAGGTTGTCCTTTGCGCCACCTTCGGTCCTGGGCTGTTTTAAAATTCTCTCGGGAACAGTATCGTCCTTCCGGCTTATCCCGCATTTTACGTTGTACATTCGCTTCAGGTTGAATATCCTCTCCCCTGCAGCCATAAGCTCTTCCAGGTCCATATCCCAACCCGTCACGCATTTAAGCCATTCGCGGACATGGGTTGTTCGCAGCCCTCCGTAGAGGGTGAACTTGCAAACCTTCAGCGAATCCAGTATGCACATCAGGTCCTGGCAGACTTTCACGAATTCGCCCTGGTCATCCGTCCTGAACCGCTCCTTGGGCTCGGGGATACCCAGTTCAGGCATTACCGCCGTCTTTTCGAACATATGGCTTGCCGCCTGCAGGTGGCATGCGCCGCGGTTTGAGGTGGCATACCCCAGCGCAATACTGTTGAAGGCCCTGGGGTCGTGGGCGGGAAACTCCAGCCCCTTGGTATGAATAGCAAAAGCCGGGGCCCTGCCGCCTATTCTCCTTGCAGCTTCCCTTACTCCATGGCCCAGAAGTCTGCCCAGGCCTTCTCCTTTACCTATTTGATGCACCATTTCTATCATGGCTTCAGCGCTTCCCCATTCAAGGTCCAGCCCGCCGGTGTCCTTTTTATCAATAATACCCTGCTCGTAAAGCTCCATTCCAAAGGCTATGGCGCCGCCGGTGGATATCACGTCCAGGCCGTACCTGTTGCACAGTTCCCCACCATAGGCTATGGCCTCCAAGTTGTCAACAAGGCACATTCCCCCCAGCATGCCCAGGGCTTCGTACTCGGGCCCCGCCCCTTTCATCCTGTAGGGACCTTCCTTAATCTCCACTTCCCTGCCGCAGCCTATTACACAGCTTCCACAGAAATATCTTCCGGTCAGTATTGTCTCGGTCATGCGCTGACCTGAAATGTTCTCCACCTTGTCCCATACCGAGCCGGCCCAGTTTTTGAGAGGAAAATCCCCTATCCTTTCGGTAGCCACCGTACCCACTGCCGTGCCGTGCTGTTTCATGCCCAAGGTTTTTTGAACCATTGTCGGTACTAGCTCTTTTATGCTGTTCCTTAATCCCTCAGGGTCAGCAACCGGGACTTTTTTATTGCCGGACACCACCACGGCTTTAAGCTTCTTTGAGCCCATAACCGCGCCAAGACCGGTTCTGCCCACCGCCCTGGCATCGCTGCCGTCATGCATTATAGCCGAAAGCTTTATAAGCTTTTCCCCCGACGGACCGATACTTGATACGACAATGTTCTCTCCATGAATCTCCTTAAGCTTCTGGTCGGTCTCGTAGGTGTCCCGGCCCCACAGGTCTCCGGCATCCAGTATCCGTACCCTTCCTTCGCTAACCAGTACATACACCGGTTTATCGGAGGTGCCCTCTATTATTATCCCGTCATACCCGCACCTTTTTAGACCCGGTCCCCAGGTGCCCCCGGCGTCACCTTCGCCGTATATGCCGGTAAGCGGTGACTTTGCTATTACCTGGTGCCTGCCGGACGTGGGCACCGGCGTTCCCGCAAAGGGGCCGGTCATAAATATTAGCGGGTTTTCCGGCCCCAGGGGGTCGGTATTCCCGTCGGTCAAGTCATACAAAAACCTTGCTCCAATACCGCTGCCCCCGATATATTTCCTGTACAGGTCCTCATCGGGGGTTTGCTCCCAAACCCGTCCGTCGCTTAGATTAATACGCAAAATTTTCCGCCAGTAACCGCCTTTCATAATGGTCCCTCCCTATCCCCCCATAATTGGAGGTACAATCTCGATGGTGTCCCGGTTGGTTATGGTATCCCCGGGGCGCAGTATCCTGCCATTGCCTATGCAAAGGTAGTGCGAGGCATACCTATCCGCCACCTCGCCCTTGGATTGATTTTTAAGGTCCGGGAATACCTCTTCAAGGTGTTCCAGCAGTTTTATCAGCTTAACCGGTTCCTTTAGTTCCATTTCATACCTGTCACAGCCCAGCCTTTCCGAATATATACGGCTAAACAGCACAACCATTTATGCTCTCCTCTCTAATCTCCGGATGTTTTTATCATATCTTAATGCCGGCCCTTTTATCAAGGGCAAATCAATGGGACGGAGGCTGCGAATTTAATCACAACCCCCGTCCCAT
>JAAYEV010000139.1 GCA_012728565.1 Clostridiales bacterium | reverse complement strand
GGGGGCAATGCATAAAAAGCCCTGTTTATAAGGCTGTTTCCATCGATAACTATCATCCTGGGTTTTTCCAAGCCAAAACACTTCCTCTCTACATCCCACTTCCCATATAGTATTTCACCATAATGTGTTAAAAACCTCCATAAAGCCAAAAAAAAGAAGCATCCGCGCTTCTTTTGCGACTGTGCGGATGCTCCCTATGCAGGAGGGGTTATTCTATTCAGCTGCGTCCCAGAGCGGTTTTCCCAAGAACTCCGAAAGGGCCCTTGCGTCTTCCTTCATAGCATTTTTATCAGCATGGCTAAGGACAAAAATGCGTTTTCCGTTCTTTAAAACAAGGTTCAGGTCATAACTGTAGTATTGTTTTTTCCCTTGGAATACGGGTTTATATAGAAGCTGCAGCGCATGAATGTTTTTAAGTTCTGCCTCTTTTTTGGGGTTTTCAATATCCGGTACCTTGTCGGGCTTGACTCTTCCCTTTGAAAACATTCCGTTGGACTTGTCAAACGCTATAGGTGCCAGTTGCGAATATACCAGGTATGCCCCAAGCAGTATAAAACCAAGACCCAAGAGCATGGCGAAAGCATTAAATTTGCCGGAAAAAGCAAAGAAAAGTATCAGTATTCCTGCCAGCGGCAAAATAGCGGACAAGGCTACAGCCCTCATTTCCCGGCGAAATTCCATCCTGTCCGGGCCCACCCTTAACAGTTTGTAGCTGCGGAAGCTGTCGCCTATTGCATTTAACGGCTCCCAGTCGGTCTCATAGGCTACCGAGTCGCCAAACCGGGCAGGGTCCACGGGCTCGGGTTTTTCCAACATTTTGCCAAATCTTCCCGGCCTAATACTTGTTTTTACCTTTACCATTTTCCATCCTCCTTATAAAGATATTTCATATCCCTGCAGCAATTGGAACCGTCATTTCTTACGCCGTATCGAGCTTTCTGATTGAACCTGCTGTCGCCTTCAGCTGGGATTAGGTATATCCACTGTCACCCTTTTCCCTTCCAGAGTATGTTAACACCAAAGAATTAAAATACGGAAAGGCAGACGGGGCCCTTCCCTTCCTGTCTGCCTCCCGTATTGATGCTTTACCCTGCTGTTTGTATACCTCTTATACTCTCATTACTGCTGCTAAACCGCTGTTAAGCCGCCCTCAGTTGGTTTTGTAATAGGCAATTACTACAGTGCAGCTGTACTGGTCCGGAAAATGCTGGGTGAAATCAATCTCGATCCTGTACCCGCCCAAGTTGCCATAATGATGTGATTTTACTCCTATTATTCCGTCGTAGTTATCTGCTTGCATCATTAAGCCGGCGTAATGCCCGTTAACTTCGCTGGTTTTTTCGCCTACGTAATCGATGGTAATTGCGTAGCCCACATCCCCCGTATCAAAGGTCTTTCTCTCAACCGATACAATTTTACCGTTCTTGTATAAAGGAATGATGTCTGACGGGTACCCCTCCGGCAGAGATGTGGCATCACCATCGCCGCCGGTATCCGAAACCGACTTGGTGGCGGAGATATCGTCCATTTTCTCGTAGGTCCTCACCGTCATAAGCACCGCCGCTTCCCTGGTAGCCATCCCGTAGCCCGCAGCCTGCTGTGCGGTGGTGATGGCCTTTGGCATAAAGTTTCCGTTTGAATCGCCTTTTATTATGCCAAGCTTGAACATGTACTTGGTGCCTTCCACCGCCCAGTCGGAAATATCCTTCTGATCCGGGAAATCGGCAACTCCTGCAATACTATAGTCGGCATCCGGGGCTATGGCTTTTATTGTCCTGTAAAGCATGGTTGCACACTGCTCCCTGTTTATTAACACGTTGGGAGAGAAGGTGGTGGCGGAGGTCCCGGCCGTGATCCCCGTTGCAAAAGCCTTCAGTATCTGCGGGTTATTTGTATCGGTGAAGGGATTGGGGGAAACCGGGACGGCTGTTTTGCCGCTTGCCTTTTCGTAAAGCAGCACTGCAAGCTCGGCGAACTCCTCCCTCGTGATGGGCTTTGTCATGTCCGCACCCTTAAGGATATCGGGGATAAGCCCGTACTCGGCAGCCTTGTCAAGCTCGGGCTCCGCCCAGCTGCTGGCGCCGCTGTAAAAGGCCGGGGTGCCTATTTCAACTACGTTGGAGAAGGGTGAGCGTACTATTGTTCCATCGGGCTTTTGAAGTTTAAAAAACATGCGGAAATAATAGGTGTTCTCCTCAATGTTTATTTCGCCCCAACCGCCTTCGTCGATGGGGTCTATGTCCATTTTATCGAACAGAGTATAGCTGCCCTCTTCAAACAATAGTTCCCCGCTTTCGGTGGCCCAACTGCCGCTACCAATCTTCCAGTCCAGGGCGTTCCATACCTTGACCAGTTTGTTGGCTTCCTCAACGCTTTCCGGGATATCGCAGGTGAAATGGAAATAGGGCTGGCCGTTTTCGTACTTTCTTAGTTCGCCGGCAAGATTTCGCGGCGCTTCCAGGCTGTCCGGAATCTGAGCGGCTGATGCCTTACCGATGGATGCCACATCCGACCATGGGGATACAATATGGCTGTACCCATCCCCGTCAGGATATTCATAGACATACCTGAAGCGGAAAGAGTAGGTATTATTCTGAAAATCAAAGGCATCCAATTCAAAAACATACGGGAAAATCGGAATGTCTATGGAGTTTCTATCGTCATGTGCTATAGTGTTTATAATACCGCAGACAGGCCATAAGTCGAACGTGGTCTCGTAATATTCAAATAATGATATATTGCCGCGCCTATCCCAGCTTTTGTTAAACTTCCACGGGCCGTCGTTAATCTTCCAGTCAAACTCATAAAAAAAATAGTACTCGTCCTCTTCCATCTGCTTCATTATACTTTGCGGGTGTGTGAGCCTAAGCAGCAAATCACCGGATTCATTGGATCGGACAGACAGGCTGGCCGGCTTTTCCAGGCTGGCGGGGTGCTCCTCCTCGGCATACGCCAGCCCCGGAAGTAACAGTATTAAGCATAGAACAAGTAAAACTGCTCTTTTGATCATGAACACACCTCCTTTTTTTATTTAAAACGCTTCTCCGCCAAGGTTTCCTGTAAAGCTTCCGTCGGTTACCGTATACCAGTGGGTCGCCCCTTCAATAAAGGACTCCTCATCCGGTATGCTGCCAAAGATTGATTCCGGCTGGGCTTC
>JAAYEV010000138.1 GCA_012728565.1 Clostridiales bacterium | reverse complement strand
GTGTTACGATTATCGAAGGGTCCACCAGGTCCAGTTCATCCATTAAGAGAGGGCGGAACAGTTCGATTTCCTTCACGGTAGGAGCCCTGTTGGACAGCCTGCCGGTGCGTGGATTTTTTTTAACGGGACGGAACTTAACCGCGTTCGTTATGTATACGTCCTTTCTTTCAAGTTCCAGCAGCTCCAAGAATTCATCAAGGTTTTTGCCCGCCTGCCCGACAAAGGGCCGGCCCTTTTCAATTTCCCATTTCCCCGGGGCTTCCCCTATCATAAATATATGAGCCCCTTCTTTGCCTTCCCCCATCACCACCGGGCTGTATTTCGCCAACAGGTCCCCATACTTTTTCCTTAACTGTGCAATGCCGTTTGCCGTCTTCCCCACCGCCAGTCACTCTCCCTCAGCTACCTTCAATTCCGCAAGCTTCGCCGAAATGTTCTTGAAGTCCTCCCAGGCAGGTCGTTTTTTCTCTTGGTCCCGGAGCAGTGCAGCAGGGTGGTAGGTGGCCATAAGCCAGTAACCCTTCCTTTCGTGCCATTTGCCCCTGTCCCTGGTTATCCTTATATCTTCGCCTATTATATATTTTGCCGCGGTGGCACCGAGGCATACAATTATTTTTGGTTTAACAAGGTAAACCTGGTTCCTCAAGTAGGGCAGGCAAGCACTTGCTTCATCGGGGGCGGGAATCCGGTTGCCGGGAGGTCTGCACTTCACTATGTTCCCTATATAAACGTCATTTGCCTCAATTCCTGCGGCCTCCAATATCCGGTCCAGCAGCTGCCCCGCTTTGCCTACAAAGGGTATCCCGGTGGCATCCTCGTCCCGGCCCGGCCCCTCGCCAATAAGCATCAGGTCGGCGGTCCTGCTTCCTCTGCCGAATACCATTTTATTACGCCCGGCACGCAGGCGGCACCTGCTGCATCTGCCACACAGCGCCTCCAACTGTTCCCATCCCAGCATTTCCAGTCCCCCCGACCAATAATGCCTCCGGTTGCGGAGACATTATTGGTAAAGCATTATTCTTCAGCAGTGGTTTCCGCCTCGCCGGCCTCTTCCGCTTCCTCGGTTTCCTCTGCTTCTTCCACCCCGGTCCTGGGCTCAATAATGTTTGCCACCATTTCATCCGGCGGGGTCAAAATCTCTATTTCATCTCCCACTTTGAGGTCCGAAACGTACAGGGCCTGTCCGGGATGCATTCCCGAAACATCAAATTCAATGGCCTTGGGAACAGCCCTGGGCAGGCAGCTTACCTGTACTTCGCTCATCATCTGTTGCAGGACACCGCCTCCTGTAATACCTTCGGCGCCGACGGCGACCAAGGGCACAGTGGTGGTAACCGTCTCGTCGGCACTTATCTCAAACAGGTCCACGTGCAGCACGTTTCCGCCCACCGGCTCGCTCTGGACCTCTTTTAGCATAATCAGCCTGGGTTTGCCGTTGTATTCGGCATCAAAAATAGCGCTGCTTCCCATCCGGCTTATTATTCTTCTTATGGCTGAAGCTTCAACTTTTACAGGTTGACCCTGGTTATCCTTGCCATACAAAACGCCGGGGACAAAACCCTCGTTCCGGGTTCTCTTTGCTCCGCTGGAGCCCTTTTCCTGGCGGTCCAAAATTTTCAGTCTTGTATCATTCATCGCGACTTCCTCCTTTTTTTGTTAACCACAAGCTATTATACCTAAAATTGATAATTCTATCAACTCCGCTGCCTGTTGTACTTATTCTGTCCAATATTAATATAAATGATAAAGGGAAGTGAGCGCCGACTCCCTTCCCTATTTTAACCCTCTATTCTATTTCCATGAATTTGCCGCCGGGGACGCCGCAAACAGGGCATTTGTCCGGAGCCTGAACCGCTGTATATCCGCAGGTGGGGCATACCATGTATTTAACGGGCTCCTGGTCTTTGTCCAGTTTTTCAAGGGCCTCCTTGTAAAGTTGGGCATGCACTTTTTCAACTTCATTTGCAAAATTAAAGCTCCTTAAAGCTTTGCTGTCCCCTTCCTGCTGTGCGATTTTTATAAACTCGGGGTACATGCTCTCAAATTCGTACGTTTCCCCTTCTATGGCATCCTTCAAGTTTTGCCTCGTATCACCCACTTTGCCCGCTATTCTCAAGTGGCTGTGGGCATGTATAGTCTCTGCGGCAGCCACCGCTCTAAAAAGGGCGGCAGCGGCTTTATAACCCTCCTTTTCCGCCTGCTCCGCGTAGGCAAGATATTTCCTGTTGGCCTGGGATTCCCCCGCAAAGGCCTCCATCAGGCTTTTTAAACTTTTCTCTCCCATATGATTACCTCCATTTTTTTGATTGTATGTATTGTTCACCTTGCCAATTCAGCGATACTTATGCCGACATCCGGGTGACATTCTATTCTTTCCCCTATTTTAAAAAATTCAAACTCAATATTTTTAAATTACAATAACATCATAAAAACATGCCGCATATGAGCGGGGGCATTTGCATATCCGTTCGGATTTAAAAAAGGCTGTGCCCAAGGCGGCACAGCCTTTCAAAGTTCACGCCTTAAGCTTCCCCGCAAAGCTTAAGCAATTTTTCCCATCTGGTATCCACTTCCCTCTGAAGGTCCTCGATAAGATGGGCATTATGCTTTTCAAACAAATGCTTGAACCTACCCTGGGGTTTTAACCATTCTTCCACCGGAAGTTTTTCCTTGGGTTTGTAGCTAAGCCTCCATTCGCCGTTTACAACCTCGTAAAGCGGCCATACGCATGTATCCACCGCAAGCTTGGAAATTTCCAGAAGCTTCGGCGTGTCATATCTCCAACCCCTTGGGCAGGGCGCCAGAACGTTCAGGAAAGCCGGTCCCGGAGTGTATATGGCCTTTTCCGCCTTCTCATACAGGTCCTTCATGTTCTGTGTTATGGCGCTTTGTGCCACGTAGGGTATCTCGTGGGCAGCCAGCACCCCTGCCAGGTCCTTCCGATACTGCATCTTGCCCGGCAGCACCTTGCCCGACGGTGAAGTGGTGGTATTTGCATACTTCGGTGTGGCAGAAGACCTCTGGATACCG
>JAAYEV010000137.1 GCA_012728565.1 Clostridiales bacterium | reverse complement strand
CTCCCTGCCCGCCTTTAATAACCTTTATGGTTACTCCTTCGGTGAGGCCTCTTTCCTGCAGCATTGTTTTAAGCCTGCATCCGCCGTATATACCCCTTACTATATATTCCTGTCCGGGTTTTGCCATATCCAGTGTCACAGTCTCTTCCACCCCCGCCATTCTGAGCACATTGATTATGTGTTAATTGATAATGATTTTCAATATCAATTATATCACCCCGGTGAAAAACAGTCAATAAAAAAAAGAGGGCCGAGCCCAAATATCTCGGGTCCCTCACCCTCCCGCATGACACAGGATAAAGGCGCCGCAGGTCTTGCGCGGCAAGCATAGCAGAGCCGTTTCCCTTTATTCACTTGCCGGTAAAGGTCGGCTTCCTTTTTTCCAGGAAAGCCGCTACCCCTTCCTTTTTGTCCTCGGTGGCACAGGTGTAGGCGTGGAGATAGGATTCATGGGCCAGGCCCTCATAGATCCCTACCTCCATGGAGCGGTTTACTGCCTCCTTGGCGCACTGGACCGCCAGCGGTGCCTTAGAGGCAATCTTTAAAGCAAGCTTTTTGGCGGTCTCCATTAATTCCTCCCGGGGCACCACCCTGTTTACAAGCCCGATATTATACGCCCTGTCCGCATCCACGAAGTCGCCGGTCAGCACCATCTCCATCGCCCTTCCAAAGCCTATAAGCCTGGGCAGGCGCTGGGTCGCACCGTCCCCAGGTATTATACCGAGGTTAACCTCCGGTGAACCTAACCGGGCCTCCTCACAGGCCACCCGGAGCGTGCAGGCGGCGGCCAGTTCCAGCCCCGCCCCCAGCGCGAAACCGTTTACCGCGGCAATAACCGGTATGTTCATTTCGGCAATCCGGTTAAAAACCTGTTGGCGCCGCCTGGTCTGCTGCCGGGCAAGCAAAAAATCCCGGTCCTTCAGTTCGCCTATGTCCGCCCCCGCCATAAAGGCCTTTTCACCGGCGCCGGTTATTATCAAAGCCCTTATCTCGGGGTCGCCCTCGACCCGGTCCAGGGCCCTGTCCAGTTCCTCCACCAGCGCGTTGGAAAGGGCGTTCATCGCCTGGGGACGGTTTATCGTTATAAATGCCAAGGGAGCTTCCTTCTCGTATATCAGCAATTCAAACACCAAGCACACCTCCTTGTTATACAAAGGCCTGCACGCCAAGCTCAAGGTTGCCGATGATCAGCTGCTGTATTTGGGATGTACCCTCGTACAGCGTGTTGATTCGCGCGTCGCGGTATATCCTTTCCACCGGGTATTCCCCGGAGAACCCGTACCCACCGAACACCTGGATGGCTTTGTAAGCCACCCTGTTCACCATCTCGCTGCAGTAGTACTTTGCCATGCTGACTTCCCTGGTGGACCTTAAACCCTTGTTTTTTACGTGTCCCGCCCTGTATACCAGCAGCCTGCCGCACTCTATGTCCACCGCCATGTCTGATATCAGCTGCTGCACCAGTTGGTGGGCGGCTATGGGTTTTCCGAACTGGATTCTTTCCTTGGCATATTTCTTGGCATGGTCCAACGCCGCCTGGGCGCTTCCCACGCATCCGGCAGCCACGGTATAGCGTCCGTTGTCAAGGGTTGCCATGGCAATTTTAAAGCCTTTGCCCACCTCACCCAGCACGTTGGACTTGGGCACCCTTACATTGTCCAGTATTATCTCGCCGGTGTTGGAAGCCCTAAGACCCAGTTTATCATGAATGTCCCGGGTGGAGAAACCGGGGGTATCTCTGTCTACCAGGAAGGCGGTAATACCCCTTGACCCGGCGTTCTTGCCGGTCTTGGCAAATATAAGGGCGACATCGGCTACCCCGGCATTGGTAATCCACATCTTGCTGCCGTTTAATATGTAGTAATCGCCGTCCTCCACCGCGGTGGTGGACATTGACGCGGCATCGCTGCCGGAATTGGGCTCGGTCAGGCCAAAGCAGCCCAGGATGCTTCCGGCGGCCATTCCCGGCAGGTACCTCTCTTTTTGTTCTTCATTTCCAAAGGCCGCTATGGTTTTGGCCACCAGTGACACCTGTACCGAATAAATGCCCCTAATGGACGAGCAGCCCTTGCCCAGTTCCTCCGCCACAATGGCATGGCATATGTTATCAAGACCGCTGCCGCCGTACTGCTCCGGAAGGGCCGTACCAAAGATGCCCAGCTGACCCATTTTCTTTACCGCGTCCCAGGGGAATAGCTCTTCCTTGTCCCACTGGGCGGCGTAGGGCGTAATCTCCTTGGAGGTAAACTCCTCCATCATTCCCTTTACTGCTTCCTGTTCGGGTGTATAATCAAAATTCATCTGTTTGCACCTCCATCAAAAATGTTGAACTACAGGCGCGTCGGAACCGGGGGGTCCTGGCTGTAATCGTAGAATCCCTTTCCGGCCTTCCGGCCGAGGTACCCCGCCGCAACCATCTTTTTAAGCAAATAGCAGGGCCGGTACCTTGCGTCCCCCAGCTTGCTGTAAAGCGTTTCGGTCTTGGCAAGGTGTATGTCAACACCAATAAGGTCTATAAGCTCCAGCGGCCCCATTGGCTGGTTGGCGCCCAGCTTCATCGCCCTGTCTATGTCCTGGGCGGTGCCTATGCCCTCCTCCAGCACCCACACCGCTTCGTTCAGCAGGGCCGCAAGCACCCTGGAGGCAATTCCTGCTATTCCTTCCTTTACCGTGACCACCGGCTCCTTGCCCAGGACTTCCGCAAAGGCGCGGGTCCTTTCAACCGTTTCCGGCGCGGTCTGAAGCGCCGGCATAATCTCCACCAGCTTCATTACCACCGGCGGGTTAAAAAAGTGCATTCCTATAACCCTTTCGGGGTTTTTGACCGCCGAAGCGATCTCGGAAATGGAGCAGGCGGTAGTATTGGTTGCAAGGATTACACCTTCACCCGCCAGGGCGTCCAGCTTGGAGAACACCTCCTGCTTTAGCTTTACATCCTCCAGTACCGCTTCGATTACAAAATCGCAGCCCGCCACAGCGGTCCCCATATCGGTGGTAACCGAAATCCTTGACATAATATCCCGCACCTGCTCTTCGGTCATCTTGCCCTTTTCCACCCTTTTTTTCATGCCCTTTTCCACCTTGGTCAGAGCACCCTGCAGTATATCGTCCCTTAGGTCCACCAGTACCGCCTGAATACCATTCTGGGCCACCAGCTGGGCTATACCGCTTCCCATGGTGCCGGCGCCCATTACCAAGACCTTTTTGATATCCATTTACCATCCTCCCCTTTAATCAGCGGTCAGAGCCTGGCAAGCGCTTCGCTGCCGCTTGCCAAATGCGCCCTGCCAGCCGCGAAATACAAACTGACGGCTATTAATCTGAGACCTGTAATCAAAAGAACCGTCCCTATGATTACCTATGATTACAATCGCTCTACGATAATGGCCACGCCCTGGCCGCCGCCCACACACAGGCTTACCAAGCCCACCTGTTTGTCGTAAGTTCTAAGCGCATAAAGGAGCGTGGTGAGTATCTTGGCACCGGTTGCGCCTACCGGATGGCCCAGGGCAATGGCACCGCCGTGGACGTTTACCTTGTCCCTGTCCCATTTCAGTTCCCTTTCCACCGCCAGGTACTGGGCCGCAAAGGCTTCGTTTAGCTCGATAAGGTCAATGTCGGAAAGGGTCATTCCGGCTTTTTTAAGCGCAATGGGTACCGCCTCCACCGGGCCTATCCCCATGTATTTGGGGTCCACACCCGCCGTTGCGTACCCGCGTATGGCCGCCATGGGCTTTATGCCCATTTCCTTTGCCCTTTCCTCCGACATCATTACAATCGCAGATGCCGCGTCGCACAGCGCGCAGCTGTTTCCGGCGGTAATGGTGCCATCCTTCTTAAACACCGGTGGAAGCTTTGCCATCTTTTCAAGGGATATTTCTCTCCTTGGTATTTCCTCACTGTCAAAAACTTCGGTTGCCTTGCCCACCTTCACCTCAACCGGCAGTATCTCTTCTTTAAATTTGCCCTCTTCCACAGCCTTGAGGGCCTTAAGGTGGCTGTCCAGCGCAAAGGAGTCCTGCTCCTCCCTGGAAATGCCGTACTTTTCCGCCAGGAGCTCGGCGGTATTTCCCATGAGCATGCCCGCCAGCGGGCACATGAAGCCGTCCTTGTGCAATACGTCATAGGCCTTGCTGTCCCCCATCCTCTGTCCCCAGCGGGCCTCCTTTAAAACGTAGGGAACATTGGAGGAGGATTCGGTGCCGCCCACAACCAGCACTTCCGCTTCGCCCGCCTTTATGGCTACTGCCCCTATTATCGCCGCCTTAAGGCTGGAGCCGCATCTTAGGTTTACCGTGTAGGCCGGCGTACCATGAGGCAGTCCCCCCTTAACCGCCGATAGTCTTGCCACATTCGGCCCTATACCTGCCTGCCAGCCGCAGCCGAAAATAAGTTCATCAACCGCCTCCGGCGGTATGCCCGCCCTTTTAACTGCCTCGTTCACCACGAGGGCACCCAGTTCCGGCGCCTCAACGCCGGCCAGTTTCCCGCCGAATTTGCCTCCCGCAGTCCTAACCGCACTTACAATTACAGGGTTTTTCATAATAATCCCGGTCAGTCCGGGCACCTCCTTTCATTATAGGAATGGGAACACTCCTCCCCTAAAAAACTATGTTCTACCGTCAGGGAGGGGGTATCTCCGATACCGGAAGAATGTCCCCTACTTGAGCAATTCCTTGAAGCGTTCTGTCAGGTAGGGTACCGCCTTGTGCAGGTCGGCACAAATACCTATGTTTGCCACCTTGAATATGGGCGCCTCCGGGTCCTTGTTTATCGCCACAATAAAGTCGGAGGTCTGCATCCCTGCCAGATGCTGTATCGCCCCCGAAATTCCGCAGGCGATATAAAGCTTGGGAGCCACCGTCTTCCCGGTCTGGCCCACCTGGCGGTAATGGGGAACCCATCCGGCATCCACCACCGCGCGGGACGCGCCGGCGGCGCCGCCCAGCACCTCCGCCAGTTCCTCAATCAGGTGGTAATGCTCCGGCCCGCCTATGCCCCTGCCTCCCGAGACTATGATATCCGCTTCTTCAAGGTTTACCGTCTTTGCAGTGTGCTCCACCACTTCTTTTATGCGGTAGAACAGGTCCCCGTCGGTTATTTTGGCATTAAATCTTACAATCTCGCCGCTTCTCCGGTAGTCCGGCTCCCGCCTTTTCATTACGTTTGGCCGTACGGTAGCCATCTGCGGCCTGTGGTTGGGCGTCAGTATGGTGGCCATGACGTTCCCCCCGAAGGCCGGCCGGGTCTGGCACAGAAGCCCGGTCTCCGGGTCTATCGAAAGCTCGGTGCAGTCGGCGGTAAGGCCGGTATAGATTCTTACCGCAACCCTTGCGGCAAAGTCCCTGCCGTCATGGGTGGCTCCGAAAAGCACAATGTTTGGCTTATATTTTTCGATAAGCTGCGAAAAGGCCGCGGTATAGGGTCCGGTTGAATAGTAGGCAAAGGCATGCCCTTCCACAAGGTAAACCCTGTCGGCGCCGTAGGCAAAGCATTCCTTTGCCAGTTCTTCAACATCAAACCCAATAAGAACCGCCGCCAGCTCCTGCCCCAACTGTTCCGCCAGCTTCCTGCCTTCGCCCAATAGTTCCAGCGCCACATTGGCAATCCTTTTTTTCCGGTTTTCCACGAAAACCCATACGCCTTTGTACTGTTCAAGGT
>JAAYEV010000136.1 GCA_012728565.1 Clostridiales bacterium | reverse complement strand
CTTTACATAGTCAGCGTGACCGGGACAGTCTACGTGGGCATAGTGCCTCTTTTCCGTTTCATATTCAACGTGGGACGTGGATATGGTTATGCCCCTTTCCTTCTCCTCCGGAGCCTTGTCTATCTGGTCGTACGCCGTCGCTGTTGCTCCGCCCCTCTTAGACAGTACATACGTTATTGCTGCCGTCAGCGTTGTCTTGCCATGGTCTATGTGGCCAATGGTACCTACATTTACATGCGGTTTGGTCCTCTCATATTTCGCCTTTCCCATTCCTTTGTTCTCCTTTCTACAAAAAGTTTTGCAGGGGACAGCCCGCAGCCGCGCAGCTATTCCCCTTGTTATATTATTTTAAAATTTGCTCCTTAATACTTTGGGGCACCGTCTCATAATGGCTGAAATGCATGGTATAGGTGCCTCTGCCCTGTGTCTTGGACCTTAGGTCGGTGGCATAACCAAACATCTCGGCGAGGGGTACATAACCCTTTATCAGTTGGGTGCCCACCCTGGGCTCTATTCCTTCTATCCTGCCCCTTCTGCCGCTTATATCCGACATAACGTCCCCCATGTAATCCTCCGAAACCACCACTTCAATTTTCATAATGGGCTCCAGCAGCACCGGACCGGCCTTTCTGGCGGCTTCCTTGAACGCGATGGAACCGGCTATCTTGAAGGCCATTTCAGAGGAGTCCACCTCGTGGAACGAGCCGTCCACAACGGTGACTTTGACATCCAACACCTTGTATCCGCCCAGCACGCCATTCTCCATGGCTTCCCTGATGCCCGCCTCCACCGCCGGTATATACTCCTTGGGCACCGCACCTCCAACCACTCTGTTCTCAAATTCGAACCCGCCGCCCGGCTCCAAGGGCTCCAGTTCTATAACCACGTGGCCGTACTGGCCCCGGCCTCCTGTCTGCCGTATGAACTTGCCTTCGGCCTTGACCTTCTTGGTTATGGTCTCCTTAAAGGATACCTGGGGCTTTCCTACATTGGCCTCCACCTTGAATTCCCTAAGAAGCCTTTCCACTATTATCTCAAGATGCAGTTCCCCCATCCCTGAAATAATGGTCTGCCCCGTTTCCGGGTCGGTATAGGTTTTGAAGGTGGGATCCTCCTCCGATAGTTTTTGCAGTGCAATGGACATTTTCTCCTGGCCCGCCTTTGTCTTGGGCTCAATGGCAACCGAAATGACCGGCTCCGGGAATACCATGGATTCCAGAATCAGCGGATGCCCGGCATCGGTCAGAGTATCCCCGGTGGTTGTTTCCCTGAAACCTACCGCGGCAGCTATGTCTCCGGCATACACTTCGGGTATTTCCTGCCGGTCATTGGCATGCATCATCAGTATCCTGCCTATTCTTTCCTTTTTATCCTTTGTCGCATTATAAACATAGGACCCGGTTTTGAGGGTTCCCGAATACACCCTGAAAAAGGTAAGCTTGCCCACGTAGGGGTCGGTCATAATTTTGAAAGCCAGCGCCGAAAAGGGCTCATCGTCGGAGGGATGTCTTTCCTCGCACTCGTCACCGTCGGGCAGCATTCCCTTGATTGCCTCCACATCCGCCGGCGATGGCAGGTAAGCCACTATGGCGTCCAGCAGCAGCTGAACCCCCTTGTTCCTGTACGAGGACCCGCACAATACAGGGATTATCTTAACATTCAACGTCGCTGCCCGAAGAGCCCTTACTATGTCTTCCCTGGGGATATCCTCTCCCTCAAGGTATTTTTCCAAAAGGCTGTCATCAAAGTCGGCCACGGCTTCAAGCATGCGGTTCCTGTGTTCCTCGGCCAATTCCGCCATGTCCTCGGGGATGGGCTTTTCCTCGCTCTTTGTGCCCAGGTCGTCCATGTAGTACACGGCCTTCATGGCAATCAGGTCCACAATGCCCTTGAAACCGTCCTCCTTGCCAATGGGCAGCTGTACCGCCACCGGGTTTGCCCCCAGCCTTTTTCTCATCATTTCCATCACATTGAAGAAATCGGCCCCGGTTATGTCCATTTTGTTTACATATGCAATCCTCGGAACATTATACTTGTCCGCCTGGCGCCATACTGTCTCGGACTGGGGCTCCACTCCGCCCTTTGCGCAAAAAACCGCTACCGAACCATCAAGGACACGCAGGGACCTTTCCACCTCAACAGTGAAATCCACATGCCCTGGCGTATCGATGATGTTTATTCTATGGCCCTTCCAGTATGCAGTAGTAGCAGCGGAAGTAATGGTAATCCCCCGCTCCTGTTCCTGCTCCATCCAGTCCATAGCGGCGGCGCCGTCATGCACTTCTCCCATCCTGTGCAGCCGCCCGGTGTAAAACAGGATACGCTCGGTAGTCGTGGTTTTCCCTGCATCAATATGTGCCATTATTCCGATGTTTCTTATTTTTTCTATGGGAAATTCTCTAGGCACCTTAGTACTCCTTTCGGCCGGCCTTAAGCCGGCTGTTTTCTCCTTGACAGCTCAACGGTTTTTACCACCTGTAATGAGCAAAAGCCCTGTTGGCTTCCGCCATCTTATGGGTGTCTTCTTTCTTCTTAACGCTGGCTCCGGTATTGTTCAAGGCATCAAGTATCTCCGCCGCCAGCCTTTCCTTCATGGTCTTTTCCCCGCGGTTCCGGGCATAATTAACCAGCCATCTCAGCCCCAAGGCCAGGCGCCTGTCTTGGCGCACCTCCATGGGCACCTGGTAGGTGGCCCCTCCAACCCTTCTTGCCTTGACCTCCAGCACCGGCATGATGTTGTCAAGGGCTTCCCGGAACACTTCCAGGGCATCTCTTCCGGTTTTTTTGTTTATTATTTCAAAGGCGTCGTATACGATTTTCTGGGCGACTCCTCTTTTCCCGTCCAGCATAACGTAGTTGATGAGCTTTGTAACCACCCTGTCGTTATATATTGGATCGGGTAACAGTTCCCTCTTGGGAACACTTCCTTTTCTTGGCACACTGCTTCCCTCCTTAATAATTGAAAATCATTCATCGGTACTCGACGGCATAATGGCCCGCCGTTGTGCTCTGTACTCTATATAAAATGCACAGCGACACAATTATTATTCAATTATTTCTTTTTGGGCCTTTTGGCACCGTACTTCGACCTGGCCTGTTTGCGGTTCTCAACACCGGCTGCATCAAGG
>JAAYEV010000015.1 GCA_012728565.1 Clostridiales bacterium | reverse complement strand
GAGGGTAGTGCTTAATAGCAATACTTAAATCCCACATCTCTCGTCTCACTTCTCACATCCCAAATGCCCAGGTAGCTCAGTAGGTAGAGCAGAGGACTGAAAATCCTCGTGTCGGTGGTTCGATTCCGCCCCTGGGCACCAGGAAAAATGGAGGGATACCCAAGTGGCCAAAGGGGGCAGACTGTAAATCTGTTGTCGGAGACTTCGATGGTTCGAATCCATCTCCCTCCACCATAGTATTGGGGCGTCGCCAAGCGGTAAGGCACCAGACTCTGACTCTGGCATTCGTGGGTTCAAATCCTACCGCCCCAGCCATAACTTGACCCATTAGCTCAGTCGGTAGAGCACCTGACTTTTAATCAGGGTGTCCCGCGTTCGAGTCGCGGATGGGTCACCAAAAAAGCTCCCAGCAAGATTTGCTTGGGAGCTTTAACTGTTTTTATGATAGAAAAAGGCTCTTATGGGTTTTAGGTTGTACATCTGCGGCTGCACTATTTGTTCGGTACTGCCAACGAAAAGGACCCCGCTTTCTGCCAGTGCACTGCTGAACTTGCTATATAACTTCTGTTTTGCATGTTCAGTAAAATATATAAGTACATTTCGGCAAACAATAAGGTCGCAAAGGGACGGAAAGGGGTCCTTTAAAAGGTCCAGCTTTTTAAACTCCACCCTTCTTTTGACTTGGTCTGAAATCCTGTACTTGCCGGCACTGAAGTCAAAAAATCTGTTTGCTAGCTCCGGGGGCAAATTCTTCAAGCTGTTTTCACTGTAAACGCCCTCCCTTGCTTTTCTCATTGCCTCTTCGTCTATATCTGTAGCCAATACCCTTATTTCTTCCAGCCTTAGAAAATCGGTAAGTAACATCACCAGCGAATAGGGCTCCTCACCGGTGGAACAGGCACAGCTCCATATCTTCAGGGTCTTTTTTTCTTCAAGTAAAGCCGGTATTATCTCTTGCTTCAGTACTCTCCACTGGCCGGGATTCCTGAAAAATTCCGAAACGTTTATTGTGATATAGTTGATGAATTCGTAATAGAGTATCTCATCCCTGTCAAGGCATTCGAAATAATCGGTGAGCTTTGTAAAACCCCTTCTTGCCGCCAGGGACCCAATCCTTCTTTTCATTTGTTTTTCCTTGTACGCCGACAGGTCGATACCGCTTTTCTTATAAACCAATTGTGTAAACAGGCTGTAATCGTCCATGACTTCCCCTTTACATTTCCAAAACTAGCGCTTTGTCGCCGATTTTATATATTTTACCACAAAATTTGCCTAAAAAAAACCGTGATATTAGATATCACGGTAAAAGAATGTAAAGGGGGTCTCAATGTATTTTGTGAGGTCATTTATATTTTTGCCGTCCCGATAAAAATTATACATTTCTTTTCAAAAAAAAATTAAAAGTGCGCGTTTTATCCTTATACAAAACACGCACTTAGTACTTACCATCTTGAATATAGAAGGCTTTCATCCCCTTAACTTTTTTATAGGTTCGCCACCTTGACCGGCTCATCGAAAATACCTCTTTTAACCTCGGTTGCGGTCATGTGCCTCGCTTTAAACCTATCTGTAAGGTAATTGCATGCATCCCACGGATTAACCGTGTCTCCACAGGTAAAAACGTCTACAGCGGCATAACCAAGCTCCGGCCAGGTATGAATGGTCAGGTGCGATTCGGATATCACCACTACACCGCTTACTCCCTGTGGACTGAATTTATGAAAAGCTACCTCTCTAACTTCAGCCCCAGCAGCAAGAGCAGCGTCCACCATGGATTTTTCAATAAAATCCCTGTCGTTCAACGTAGCGCTGTCACAACCGTAAATCTCCGCCAGTATATGGCGTCCCAGTGCATTCATAATATCATTCCTCCTTCCGGCCGTTGATTTATATAGGTATATGTTTTCCTCCAATATATAAAATTCTAGCAGATAATCTTGAAAAGTCAATACTATAATTGTCGTAATAAGGCGTAATTTTTGATTATTCATAACTAGCCTTGGGTTTCGGTAGGAAATTCCCATTTTATTTGCTTATCCTCTGTTTTTTATCATTATGTATTTATTGATTGTTTTATTCATCGGCCCCCAACGGTAAAAAAATGCCTCATTCACTGAGGCATTTTTTTACTCTTCTTCCTTGAATATATCCCCGACCAGTTCTCCTATGGTAATGGGCGGATGGTCTTCCGAGTGTACCTGCTGGGCTTGCGGCTTTTCCTTGCTGAATTCCCGACGGGGTTTTTCGGTGGTTTCCTTAATGCTAAGACTGATCCTTCTTTCGTCGGGCTTGACATCCAGCACCTTTACTTCCACCATTTGGCCTTCTTCCAGTACATCCTGCGGCTTTTCAACGTGAGTATAGGCTATTTGGGATACATGGACCAGTCCCTCCACGCCGGGTTCAAGTTCCACAAAGGCCCCAAAGTCCACAAGCCTTACTACTTTTCCGGTTACGATATCTCCTGCCTTGTACCTTTCCTGGATATTATCCCATGGATGGGGTTTTGTCTTTTTAAGGCTTAGGGATATCCTTTCGTTTTCCGGCTCTACGCCCAGAACCTCCACTTCCACCCTCTGGCCCGTTTCCAGTACTTCCGAAGGATGGTCTATCCTACTCCATGACATCTCGGAAATATGAACCAGTCCGTCTATACCACCCACGTCAACAAAGGCTCCAAAGTCCGTTATCCTTTTTACTTCGCCTTCTATCCGGTCTCCGGCCTTCAAGTTTTCCAGTATCTCTTTTTTCTTTTTCTCCTTCTGCTCCTCCAGCAGTGCTTTTCGGGAAAATATTACTTTACCCTTGCTCCTGTTGAATTCTATAACCTTCATGGGTAATTCCTGTCCTACAAAGTCCTGCAGCACTTCCACGTAACCTATATCTATATGGGAGGCGGGTATAAAACCCCTGATGCCTTCGGCTATTGCAATAAGCCCTCCCTTTACTTCTTCCAGAACCTTGACATTTAACGGTTCTCCTGTTTGGTGCTTTTCTTTAAGCACTTTCCATGCCTTTTCAATATCCACTTTCTTCTTTGACAGCAGTACGCTGCCCTCTTTTTCATCTATTTTTTTAACGAATACCTCAATCTCTTCTCCTTCCTTGACTAAATCTGAAGGTTTAAGAGTAGGATCGTTGTTGAGCTCATCCCTGGGTATAATCCCGTCGGCTTTATAACCTATATTTACTATTACATCGTTTTCCCCGACCTGGATTACCTGCCCCTTCACCACTTTACCCACTCTTACCGTTACAAGCGTATTTTCTATCTCTTTCATTGTCGTATCTTTCTCAGGTGTTTCCTCTTCCGAAGGCTTTTCTTCAGCAGAAGCCTCTTCAACAGCCGCATCTTCAGCAGCAACCCCTTCCGCAGTTGCTTCCTCCGGTCCATTACCCTCCAAGCTACCCGTTGTTTCCTCAACGCCCTGTGCCTGTTCTAACATTTGCTCCTCGGACGTTTGTTCATTTGTCTCTTGCTGTTTCATTTTATCCATCTCTGTCATTTTGTCAATTACCTCCTTAATAATCCAATCTGGTGTGGAAGCCCCCGCAGTAATACCTACGCTTTCAGCCCCCTTTATATTTTCAAGCGGCAGGTCATCAGCCGTTTCTATATGATAGGTGTTCTTGCAGTTTTCTTTACAGAGCTTGTACAGTTTTTGCGTATTTGAACTGTGAAGCCCCCCGATTACCAGCATAACGTCCACCTTGCCGGCAAGTTCCACCGCCGCCTGCTGTCTCATGGATGTAGCACTGCATATTGTATTGAAAAACTTAATTTCGTCGCCTTTTTTCTCAAGGACAGACTTCATCTCTTCCCACAGTCCACTGGTTATGGTTGTCTGGGCAACCACACAGAGTTTTTCGAAATATCCGATTTTCTCTGCGTCTTCGGGTTTATCCAGTATAATGGCGCTGTAATTGCACCATCCGTTAACACCCTTTACTTCAGGGTGCCCGGCATCGCCTATTATTATAATTTGATATCCTTTTCCGTAATATTCTTTAACCTTTTCCTGTATTTTTCTAACAAAAGGGCAGGTTGCATCCACAAGCTCCACCACTTTCCCGGCTGCCTGCCCATGAATCTCCGGTGGTACTCCGTGGGACCTAATAATAACCGTTCCGCCTTCTATCGAGTCAAGGGTATCAATCACCCTTATTCCTTTTTTGTCCAGCCTTTCTACCACCTGTTTATTGTGAATAAGAGGACCGAGGGTGTAGACGTTCAAGTTACTATCTGCGAATCTTTCTGCAACTTCCAGCGCTTTTTTAACCCCGAAGCATGTCCCCGAATGCTCTGCCAGTATTATTTTCAATCCCTCTTCCTCCCGGTTAACTATATTTTTGGCCTCATTTTGCCTCTTCCAGCATATCCATAACCCTTCTCATAAGGCTGTTGCTTATTTCCTTGTGCTGATCCATGTTTATTTTCCTGTCGTAGTACTCCTCGAGGTATATGGGCTGTCCTATTATAATTCTAATGGGGCTGAACAGCCTGTATGTTGAAAGTATCGCCACCGGTATTACAGGGACCTTTGCCTTTGTAGCAATCATGGACAGGCCGGGCTCCGCTCCCATGAAAGTGCCGCTTTTGTTTCTGGTGCCTTCAGGAAACATACCCAGTACCTCTCCATTCTTAAGCAGGCGCAGCGCGGTTTTTACCGCTCCAAGGTCCGCTTCACCCCTGCGCACCGGAAAAGCGCCCAGTCTTTTTATTAGGTTTCCCAACGGCCTTGTTTTAAACAGTTCCGCCTTTGCCATGAATCTTAACGGCCTTTTTATAAAGCTCCCCATTACTACGGGGTCTAAATAAAAGGTATGATTTGCATAAACTATGCATCCCTTAACCTGGTCTATGGAGTTGTTCCCTTCCACCTTAACCCTGTATATCAGCCTTAGGACGTTTTTGCAAATAAAAACGGCAAATTTGTAAAGCATCCCCCTTATCCCCCCACAATGCCCATTATTTCGTCAAGGACTTCCTCTATGCTTTTACCGGTGGTATCTATTACAACAGCATCATCGGCCACCTTTAATGGCGAATGCCCCCTAGTGCTGTCCAATAGGTCTCTTCTCTCCATTTCATTCATGACCTGCTTCAGGGTTATTTGGGGATTTGTCTTTACGAGGTCTTGAAATCGCCTTTTTGCTCTTTCTTCAAGGGTCGCGGTCAAAAAAAACTTGTACCGGGCTTCCGGCAGGACCGAGGTGCCTATATCCCTTCCATCCATTACAATTCCACCCCTGGCTGCCATTTGTCTCTGCAACCCAACCAGTATTTTCCTAACCTCAGGTATGCTGGCTACCTCCGAAACTCTTTTGTCTACCAGGGGCATGCGTACTTTAAGGCTTACATCCTCACCGTTCAGGAATACCTTAACCCCCCTAAGCTGTATCCGGGACCTTACTGCAGTGTCTATAATTCCCTTCCGGTCCCCCGGCGCAATACCCATGTTTATTGCAGCAAGGGTAATGGCACGATACATTGCGCCCGTGTCTATATAGTCCAGGTTAAGCCTTTCAGCCAGTTTTCTTGCTATTGTGCTTTTCCCTGAACCTGCCGGTCCATCTATGGCTATTTGCACATCTTTTTTCAAACCAATTCCCTCTCTGTGAAAGAATCAATTATAAAGCCACCATTTCCGTTGGTGGCTGCTCTGCACAAATCCGAAAGGTACAGTCTTAATTTTTTGCTCCTTCCAGATACACAGGCCTTTTTTCCTGGTCTTGGTCTTAGTATACCATTACCAAAATTCTTATGCATCTAATCAGACTTCCTTCGTCAGGCATTTCAGCTACACATCATGGGTATTTCGGTATATCCGGCTTTTGTAATTTCAACTGCAGTATACCTGCTGTCAATACATTTACATCGAACGCCGCCTTTTCTATTTGTTAAGCAGTGTTTTCATCTACTGTAAATCGCACCCCTTAAGGCTGTCATTGTCATTTTTTATCACCACATAACATTATATATTACAACCCTTTTCTTCTCAACCCTTATTTTAGCTT
>JAAYEV010000135.1 GCA_012728565.1 Clostridiales bacterium | reverse complement strand
GCTTGAAATGAGACCGGCAATATAATATTATAAACCGTGACAAGCAGCAAAAAGAATTATAAAGGGCATAATCCAAAACGCGAAGGGCGGGAGGGGAGAGCATGGTGGATTTGGGATTGGGCAACTCGTACCTGGAAGTGGACTTGAAAAAGGTTAAGAGTAATGTTGACAAGATTAAGGCCCATATAGGCCAAAACTGCAAAATGATGCCGGTGCTTAAGGCAAACGCTGCCGGCATGGGGATTGAACAGATGGGTAAGTTTTATACCGAGGAATGCGGCATTGAGACGGTAGCCGTTGCCCAGGTTTACGAAGCGGCAAGGCTGAGACAGGCGGGTATCAAGGCCGAGATACTGGTCATGGGCGGCGTGCCCTACCATAATATCCCCGGGGCGGTGGAGCATGATATACAGATGCCGGTTTATAACAACGAGTTTGCAGCCCTTGTAAACGATGAGGCAAAAAAACAGGGGAAAAGGGCAAAACTTCAAGTCAAGATAGAAACCGGGATGAACAGGATTGGCGTAAAACCGGGCAGAGAACTTGATATGCTGCTGGACTTTCTTAAAGGGCTGGAAGGGATAGAAATAACAGGCTTGTATACCCACCTTGTAGAGTCGCAAGCACAGGACAAGTCCTTTTCGTATCACCAGCACAACCTGTTTAAGCAGGCGCTGGAGCAGTTCAGGAGCCGAGGTATCAACCCGAAGTACATACATGTTTGCAATTCGGCGGCCACTGTGTGGTTTAAGGAAGCCTATTATACCCATGTAAGGCCGGGGAGGCTCCTATACGGCTTTGACCCCAATGCAGACGTGAAAAACAGGCTGGGGCTGGAGTTCCCGGTCAAGTGGTTTGCCTTTGTGACCAACCTGAAGGAAATAGACGCCGGCGAAACGGCCGGATACAACAGGTATTTCAAAGCCAAGCGGCGCACGAGAATTGCCACCCTAAGCATAGGATACGGCGACGGGTATAACCGGGTCCTTGTCCTAAAGGGCGGTTACGTGCTCGTAAACGGAAAAAGGGCGCCCTTGCTGGACATGTGCATGGACCAGGCCTTTGTGGATGTGACCGACATAGGAGACGTGAAGCTTAACGATAGGGTTACACTGTTAGGCAGGGACGGGGACGAAGAGATAACCCTTTCCGACTTTGCCGAGCTGTTGGGTACTGCCTATGTAAACGCAATGTCCACAATCGCAGAAAGGGTAAAGAGAATATATATAAGGTAGTAAAAAAACCCCGCAAGCGGCGGGGTTTTTTTACTCAGTTTATCTTTTTTAAATCCTCTCGTACATCCCGGTATTTTGCAAAGTTTTGGCTGAAATGATGGGCCAGCTCCCTCGCTGTTTTATTGTACTCGGATATATTATCCCATGTGTTTGCGGGGTTTAGAATGGCATCCGGCACTCCCGGGCAGTGGGTCGGCATTTCCAGCTTGAACACGGGATGGGTGACATAGCTTGCGTTGTCCAGGTCGCCGTTTATTGCAGCCCTTACCATTGCCCTTGTATATTCCAGGTTTATCCGCTTGCCAATGCCGTAGGGGCCCCCGGTCCAGCCGGTGTTTACAAGGAACACTTTCACGCCGTATTTTTTGATTTTCTCAACCAGCAGGTCTGCATACACCTGGGGTTTTAACAGCATAAAGGGTTCCCCAAAGCAGGTGGAAAAGGTGGGAACCGGTTCTATTATACCGTTCTCGGTGCCCGCCAGTTTACTGGTGTAGCCGGATAGGAAATAATACCTTGCCTGCTGCAGCGTGAGCCTTGAGATGGGAGGCAGCACCCCGGACGCGTCGGCTGTCAGGAATATGATGGTGCTTGGCCTGCCGCCCTTTCCGCCGGGCACCGCATCTTTCATGTGCTCTATCGGGAACGCGGCCCTGGTGTTTTCGGTATACCGGGCATCATCATAGTCCGGCAGCCCGGTGTTTTTGTCCACAACCACGTTTTCCAGCAGCGTGCCTCTCCTTATGGCGTTCCAAATCTGGGGCTCCTTTTTCTTGGACAGGTTTATGCACTTGGCATAACAGCCGCCCTCAAAGTTGAATACGCCGTTTTCGGTCCAGCCGTGCTCGTCGTCCCCGATAAGGCGCCTGTCATTGTCAGCGGACAGCGTAGTTTTACCGGTACCGGAAAGCCCGAAGAACAGTGCAACGTCCCCTTTTTGCCCCACGTTTGCAGAGCAGTGCATGGGCAGCACGTTCTTAAAGGGCAGGAGGTAGTTCATAACGGTGAACATGGATTTCTTTATTTCACCGCAGTACTTGGTGCCTCCTATGAGTACCATTTTCTTCTCAAAGCTTATAACGATAAATACCTCCGACCGGGTGCCGTCGAGTTCAGGCACTGCCTTAAGGTCGGGAAGCGCGATCACCGTGAACCCGGGATTAAACCCTTTTCGCTCCTCGGGTTTCGGTTTTATGAAAAGCTGCTGTGCAAAGAGGTTTTGGAATGCAAACTCGGTTATTACCCTTATCGGCATCCTGTATTTATCATGATTGCAGACAAAACCGTCGAATACGTATAATTCCTTGTCCTTCATGTATTGTACTGCCTTATTGTAAAGCCTTTTAAAGGTCGCGGGGTCTATAGGCAGGTTTGTCTTGTTCCAGTTAACGTAATCATGGACAATGGGTTCATCCACTATGAACCTGTCCTTGGGCGACCTTCCGGTATACTTACCGGTATTTACGCACAGGGCTCCGTTGGCGGCTATATACCCTCCCTCTTTTCGCACGGCGATTTCCGTTAGCTTTTCAATGGACAGGTTGAAACGGGCCCTGCCGGATTTTAAAACCTCTTGAATGGTCAATTCAGCTGTATTATCCAAAACGGGTACCCCCTAATAAATGATTTTACTGTAAAAGCGCACGCTATATGCTGGAAGAAATATGTAAACATAAGCGTAAAGGACATATAGTGTAGTACATTTTGCATATATAGTATAGCACATTTAACGGGGGTTTTGAATATGTGGATTGAAATTTTTTCTAAAAAATGAAAAGAAGCGAGCGCATATATCACTCACTCGCATCTTTATGCCCCCAGCCGGGGGCTGCTTTACGGTTATGGGATAACGCCCGGCATTCTAGACTTCCGGCCGGGAGAGCCCGCAGCATACCCGCCAAGAATGCGGTTATTCCCCTCTTTTTAGCGGTATCTCCACGGTGAATTCGGTGCCCTCCCCGGGCCGGCTGTCCACCTGCACGGAACCGTTAACCAACAGCACTATATGTTTTACTATTGCAAGGCCGAGGCCGGTCCCCCCTTCCTTGCGGGACCGCCCCTTGTCAACCCGGTAAAACCTTTCGAAAATCCTGTCCTGGTGTTCCCTGGGTATTCCGATGCCGTTGTCCTTTACCTTAATAACCATAGCACGGCCGTTCTTAAGGGATACCGAGACGTGAACCTGTCCGCCTTCCCCGGTGAACTTGATGGCGTTGTCCAACAAGTTAATAAGCATTTGCTTGAACCGGTCCTTGCTCATGGTAAGTTTGGGAAGGCCTGCTGCAAAATCGGTTTTAATATCGATATTTTTTTGCTTTGCCTTATTCGCGAATATGGAAAGAACCTCGTCTTCAATTATTCTTTGGACATCTATTTGTTCGGTGGACGTAGAGCTAGGGCTGCTGCTCTCTATCTCGGATAGAAGCAAAATGTCCTCGATCAGCCTTTCCAGTCTTTCGGTTTCAACATCGATTATTTCAAGGAACCGGTTTCTTTTGTCCGGGTCCTCTGCAGCGCCCTCCCTTAGGGTCTCAATAAAGCCTTTAATCGAGGTGAGGGGGGTCTTGAGCTCGTGGGTGACATTTGCAACAAAATCCGACCGTATTTTTTCCAGCTTTTTAACGGTTGTAATGTCCTGGATAATTATAAGGGTGCCTATGGTGCGGCTGTGTTTTACCTTGGGCCTTATTGGAGCGGTAATAACCTTTATCGTGCGATTTTTTGGCCAAGGCAGTTCAAACTCCAGGGTTTGACCCCGCTGCGTTTTCAGAACGTCCCTTAAAATCCTTTCGGCTTCTTTGTTGCAGACAATATCAAACAGGGGCCTGCCTGTAAAGTCTTGGTCCCGTATATCAAGCATTCTGACGGCAACGGGATTGAGGAACATAATATTTTCACTGCTGTCCACCGCAATAACGCCGTTCACCGAGCTTGAGAGTATGGCTTCAATTTTTGATTTATCCTTTATAAGTTCCTCCACCGTTCTTTCCATTTTCTCAGCCATATGGTTGAAGGTAGCCGCCAGTTTGCCAATTTCATCACTGCTCTTTACCCGTACCCTTTTATTGAATCTGCCTCCCGCGATGGTACTTGCCATTTCGGTCATTTCGCCGATGGGCCGGATGAGGGTGGAAAGATATCTGTAACTCAGCGCCAAGGCCGCTGAAAGCCCAATGAATATGGCGAGGAAGATATAATACCATATTCTTTTTTGGATAACCGATATATCGTCCAGAGGCAGTGCCGCCCTGATAATCCCGGCATCGCCCCGTCCGCCTTTTAAGGGAAGGGCAACATAAAGCATCTCCTTGTCCAGGGTTTTGCTTTTTCTTACACTTTTTCCAAACCCCTCTTCAAAGGCCTGCTTTACCTCCGGGCGGTCTGAATGGTTTTCCATATCCTGTGCGTCCGCATCCGAATCTCCCAATACATTTCCATCCAAACCTATTATAGTAACCCTACCGCCGGTTATTTCACCGTACCGGCGGCACAGTTCCTCGTACTGCTGCCCGGGTTTTCCGGCATCCTGTTCAAGCGCTGCTTGTATTAATTTTGCATTGGTTGTAAGCCTGTCCTCTACGTTCTTAGAATAATAGACGCTTACTATCTCCATGGACAGAAGGCCTGTAATAAGCACACCTATTAAAATTAAGACCGCAAAAGCCAGCATAAGCTTTTTAAACATTTTTATCACCTTTGAAATCGAAGCAGTAGCCTATACCCCTGGCTGTCTGAATGTATTGGGGGTTTTTATCATCATCCTCAATCTTCTTTCTCAGGTGCCTCACATGGACGTCCACTGTACGGGTATCCCCATAGTAACTGTATCCCCAAACCCTGTCCAGCAAAAAGTCCCGGGTAAGGATTTTGCCGCGGTTTAATGCCATGGTTTTTAACAGTTCGTATTCTTTGCCGGTTAGGGCCAACTCCTTTTCGCCTTTGTAAGCCTTATAGGCTGCTGTATCTATGGTAAGGTCCCCCGCACGAATCAATTCCGGCTCATCGGCCGTTCTTACCAGCCGCCTTAAAAGCGCCCGTACCCGTGCTATCAGCTCGCGGATACCGAAGGGTTTTGTCAGGTAATCGTCGGCGCCGGTTTCAAGGCCCACTACCTTGTCGGCCTCTTCACCCTTGGCGGTAAGCATGAGTACCGGCAGGCTTATGGTATTGGGGGCTCTTCTTATTCTTCTGCAAACCTCCAGCCCGTCCATTCCCGGAAGCATAAGGTCCAGTATAACAAGGTCGGGCAGTTCGATTTCCATCTTCTTGAGGCCCTCTTCACCGGACTCACAGGTAACAACCCTGTAGCCCTCCTTTTCGAGGTTGTATTTTATAAGCTCAAGTATATGCGCCTCATCGTCTATTACCAGTATAAGCTCCTTGGCCAACTGCGCTCCCCTCCCTTCGGCGGGTGCAAAGCCCTAAAAACCCGGCTGCCCGTTGTAAAAATTATATTATAAACCGTCGGGCTTTGCCACACATAATTGACTTACCGGGCCTGTAACGAAGGGGTTTTTCGCAGGGGCTGTTAAAAGGGCGCCTTTATGGGCCGGGAGGATTCAAGAATCTTTATTCAGGGTATTGCATAAATATACTTTTGAGTATATAATTATGATTATTCTTATACAGCACACAAAAGAAGGGGAGATTTGTATTGATTAAGGTCGGAATTGTCGGCGGGACCGGTTATACCGGGCAGGAATTGGCAAGGCTTTTATGCAGACATCCCCACGTGGAAATAGTCGGGATTTCCGCAAGAAGCGATGCCGGTCAAAAATATTCGGATATTTATGCAAACATGAGGGGTTTTATACAACTGGCCTGTGACAAGTTCGAAAACGACGGGCTGATAGACCGGTCGGACGTGGTTTTTGTAGCGCTTCCCCACGGGCTTTCGGGGGAGATAGTTTCAAAGGCCCATAAAAGAGGCAGGAAGGTTGTGGACCTCGGCGCGGATTTCCGGTTTGCCGATTTAAAGACATACGAGGACTGGTACGGTATAGAGCATCCCTGCCCGGAGATTCTGGAACAGGCGGTCTACGGCTTGCCGGAGGTTAACAGGTCCCGGATAAAAAATGCCAAAGTAGTGGGCAATCCCGGATGCTATCCCACCTGCAGCATATTGGCACTGGCTCCCCTGCTTAAGGAAGGCTTACTGGAGGAGGGGTCAATAGTCATAGATGCCAAATCGGGGGTTTCCGGGGCCGGCAGGTCACCGAAGCCGGCAAGCCATTTCTGCGAATGCAACGAAAGCGTTAAGGCATACGGTGTGACGGGGCATAGGCATGTGCCGGAGATTGAGGAACAGCTCTCGGCCATAGCGGGGAAAGAGGTGACGGTGAGTTTTATCCCGCACCTAGTGCCCATGCAGAGGGGAATGCTGGTCACGGCCTATGGCAGGCTGAAAAGTCAAACGGATACCGGGCGGCTGCACGACCTGTACGCGGATTATTACAAAGGCGAGTATTTTGTAAGGGTGATGGAAGAGGGGAGAGTGCCCTCCACCGGCCAGGTACGGGGCTCAAATTTTTGCGATATAGGCCTGGCGGTGGACCAAAGGACGGGAAGGGTAATAGTCTGCTCGGCGATAGACAACCTGGTAAAGGGCGCATCGGGCCAGGCGGTGCAGAACATGAACCTGATGTTCGGACTGGATGAAAAAGAGGGACTTGATATGCCGCCCTTATACCTGTAACCCTCACAGATAAGGCAGTGAAGGGGCCGGTCCTTGGCCGACGTGCTTGGGATGAAGCACCGGGATGTCTTAAGCCTTGAGCTTCCTGGATATAGGCCAAGGCGGCAGTTTTCAATTGAGAAAAAAGGAGGAATTGATTTGAAAGCAGAAGGTTTGAAGGTTTCCAACGAAGGCGTAAACGGGATAAAGGGATATAAGTTCGCAGGGGTTAGCTGCGGCATTAAAAAGAGCGGCAGGGAGGACCTGGCCCTCATATATTCCGAGGTGCCGGCCGCTGCGGCGGGAGTCTTTACAACAAATAAAAGCAAGGCGGCGCCGGTACTTGTTGACCTTGAGAACATAAAAAGTGCGGTAACCAGGGCGGTGGTTATAAACAGCGGCAACGCCAACGCGTGCACCGGGAAAAAAGGCATGGAGAACGCAAGGGAGATGGTAGAGCTTACCGCCGGTTTACTCAAGGCGGACAAAAGCGAAGTGCTGGTAAGCTCCACCGGCATCATCGGGGTGCAGCTGCCTATGGAAAAGGTCCGAGCGGGAATTGAAAAGGCCGTCGCAGGCCTTGCCCCCGACGGGGGAGATGCCGCCGCCAGGGGCATAATGACCACCGACACCCGTGAAAAGAAGGTTACCGTGAAGGTGGACCTCTCAACCGGCGAGGTTACGGTGGGGGCCATCGCAAAGGGTTCGGGTATGATTCATCCCAACATGGCCACCATGCTGTGCTTCATGCTGACCGATGCCGCGGTGGAAAAGCATCTGCTGCAAGAAATACTGAAGGAGACAGTTGACGATACCTTCAACATGATTTCGGTGGACGGGGATACCAGCACCAACGATATGGTAATAGCCCTGGCCAACGGGACGGCGGGAAACGAGAAAATAACCGAAAAGGACGGGGATTATGATAAGCTTTCCGCTGCCTTTAAGGCTGCGGCGGAGGCCATGGCAGTTGAAATTGTAAGGGACGGCGAGGGCGCCACAAAGCTCCTGAAAGCGTGCGTAATAAACGCCCCCACAAAGCAGGATGCCAGGACGGGAGCAAAGGCTATTGTTTCCTCCAGCCTGGTAAAGGCGGCCTTTTTCGGGGAGGATGCAAACTGGGGCAGGGTGCTGTGCGCGCTGGGTTACTCGGGGGCGGACTTTGACCCGGGCAGCGTGGATATGTACTTTAGCAGCCAAAAGGGTGCAATAAAACTGGTGGAAAAGGGTGAAGGGCTTGTATTTGACGAGGCCAAGGCGGCCGAGATACTTGGTGAAACCGACATAGAAATCCTGGTGGACCTTAACTGCGGAAAGTTCAGCGCCACCGCCTGGGGCTGCGACCTGTCCTATGACTACGTGAAGATAAACGGAAGCTACAGGACCTGATGGAGGGGGAGAAGGAATGACGAACGGCCGGCAAGAAAAAGCAGCGGTGCTGGTTGAGACACTGCCGTATATTAAGGAGTTTTACGGTAAGAGAGTGGTAATAAAATACGGCGGCAGTGCCATGGCAAGCGATAAGCTGAAGGAAGCGATAATGAAGGATATTGTGCTTATGAAATACGTGGGCATGAAACCCATAGTGGTTCACGGCGGAGGTCCCGCCGTAAACAGAATGCTTGAAAGGGTTGGTATAAAAAGCGCCTTTGTTAACGGACTGCGTGTAACCGATGAACAAACCATGGAAATTGTCCAGATGGTGCTGGCGGGCAGCATAAACAAGGACATAGTGACGCTGCTGAACAGTCACGGCGCCAAGGCGGTGGGCTTGTGCGGCAAGGATTCCGGCCTGCTGCGCGTGGAAAGGCAGTTTGTGAAAGTTAATGACGGCTCCGGCAGCGTAGATATTGACATAGGCCTTGTGGGACAGGTGAGGGAAGTGGATACCGAAATACTGGACGTTTTGACGGATAACGGGTTTATACCGGTAATAGCGCCGATAGGGACGGGGCCCGGCGGGCAAAGCTATAACGTAAACGCCGACTATGCCGCGTCGGCCATCGCCGGGGCCGTCAAGGCGGATAAGCTGGTCTTGTTAACCGACGTGGAGGGTATTATGGACAGCCGCGGCGGGGAAGAAAAGCTGGTATCCTCCGTTAACCGGCAAGAGGCTGCGCGGCTGATGGAGGAAGGGGTGATTACCGGGGGAATGATACCCAAGGTGCAGTGCTGCCTTGAAGCCCTTGAAAAGGGCGTGGGGAGGATACATATAATAAACGGCACGGTGATGCACTCGCTTCTCCTGGAGATATTCACCGAAAGCGGGATAGGAACCATGATAGAGAATAAATAGGGGAGGAATGATTAATGAACAATGCACAGATAACGGCAAAGGGCGACGCCTTTGTCATGAACACCTACAAGAGGATACCGGTGGCCTTCGTTAAGGGAGAAGGGAGCTGGCTGTGGGATGCCGACGGAAACAAATACCTGGACTTTCTAAGCGGCCTTGCGGTTAACTGCCTGGGGTACAATCACCCGGTCATGGTTAAGGCCATATCCGAGCAGGCGGCAAAGGTAATGCATACCTCCAACCTGTACTGGGTAGGGCCGCAGGTGGAGCTGGCGGAGGTACTGGTTAAACAAAGCGGCCTGGGCAAAGCTTTTTTTTGCAACAGCGGCGCGGAAGCCAACGAATCGGCCATAAAACTGGCAAGGAAGTATGCCAAGGCAAAAATGGGGGAAGACAAGTACGGAATAATAACCTTTACAAGCTCGTTCCACGGCAGGACCCTTGCCACGCTGGCGGCAACCGGCCAGACCAAGTACCAGAAGGGCTTTGAGCCCCTGCCGGAGGGTTTTGGATACGCCAAGTACGGCGACCTGGAGGACCTGGAAGGAAAGATAACAAATAACACCTGCGCCGTAATGCTGGAGCCCATCCAGGGCGAGGGTGGCATAAACGTGCCGACCGCGGAATTTCTTAAAGGGGTAAGGGACCTTTGCGACAAAAAGGGGCTCTTGCTTATATTTGACGAGGTGCAGTGCGGCATAGGGAGGACAGGAAAGTTTTTTGCCCACCAGAACTTCGGTGTTAAGCCGGATATCCTGACGCTGGCAAAGTCACTGGCCGGGGGCTTCCCGATAGGCGCCATGGTTGCAAGCGATGAAGTGGCGGAAGGATTTGGACCCGGCGACCACGCCTCCACCTTCGGGGGCAGCCACCTGGCATGCAGCACCGCCCTTGCGGTGGTTAACCATATACTGCAAGACAATATAATGGAGCACAATGCCAAAATGGGAGCCTATCTTATGGGCAAATTTAAAGAACTGAAAGAAAAATACTCCTTCATAAAGGAAGTAAGGGGTATGGGGCTTATGATAGGCATACAGCTTGAGGCTGACGGAAACTGGGTGCTGGACCAGTGCCAGAAGGAAGGGCTTATTATTAACTGCGTGGGCGGGAACGGGCTGAGGCTGCTGCCGCCCGATATAATAACCAAGGAGGAGGCAAACCTGGCGGTGGGCATCCTGGACAGCGTGCTGGCAAAGCTGTAGGACGGCGCTGCGTTTCCCCTGCCATCTGCGTTTCTTTTGTTTGCGCGGACTTAAGCACTGCCGCAGATTACCTGGTGCCTGACGATAGTACGCCTATATATCCTGAGGCTTCATGAAATGCCAGCGTATGCATTTTGCATGAAACGGATGTTCATGAAGCCCGGTTTGTTTTTTTACCTATGCCTTGAGGCCAGCGCCTTTTCTATAATGCTTTCCATCTGTTCTATCCTTACTTCCCAGCTGTTTTCCCGGGCTACCCGCAGCCTTTCTTGTACATCCTCGGGGCTGTTTTCGGATATGGCTTTCTCCAGTGCCCTGATAAACTCTTCCGGCCCCTTTGCAATCCTGACTACATCCTTATAAACCAATACTTCGGGTATGGGAGTGGATACCACGGGCTTTCCCGCTGCCAGGTATTCATAGAGTTTTACAGGATTTGCGCTTGCCGTCAGGTCATTCAGTTTAAAGGGTATAATGCAGGCATCGAAGGCCTTTATAATCCCGGGAAGGTCCTTGTACTCCTTTTTTCCGGGCATATACAGGTTTTCCGGGCCTTTCAGGGAGTATACCCCCGCTCCTTTGGGTCCGACAAGCACAAAGGACCAATGCGGCCTAAGCCCGCACAGGCTCTTTATTAAATTCAAGTCAACCCATTCGTATATGGCACCAACGAATCCTATAACTGGCCTTCTTAACATCATTATTTCGTGCGGGCAGGCGGTGGTATCGTCCAAGGCCTTGGAAAAATGTTTGACATCCGCCCCGTTTGGTACCAGGTGCGGTTTTTGCCTGGGCTTCTTTTTTAGTCTCATCAGCCTACGCGAAGTGACGAATATTATATCGCTTTGTTCAATAAGCCTTTCTTCCAAAGAGCTGTATAATGCCGGATTCCAGCTAAACTTTGAAAAGTCGTCCACGCAGTCATAGCACAGCAGGGAATAGTCCATAGACTTAAGGGCGGGAACTATTGAAGGATAATAAACCCAGAGGACCGGGCGTTTAATTCCAAGCTTTTTATAGGTCATGTCCAGGCTATCCAGCAGCCATTTTCTTGTGGCATAACGGGGAGAAAAGACATGCAGGTTTTCCTTTACCCTGGTAAGATAATACTCGTGGTTTACCTGGCCCAGTGTGCCCGCAGCGCAGGGCTGAAAATGGTCAACGTATAGAACCTTATGCCTATCGGATAAACGGCTCATCAACTGCTGCGGCCGCTGCCACAGGAAATCCCATCGGGTTGATGAAAAACATACAATATCCATGCAATCTATCCTTTCTTCTTTATTTGCCCGTTACGTATGAGCATATCCGCCACATGGCCGATATCGAGGGCGACTTTTTTCTGGCCGGTTGCTATCCTCTCGCATATGACAACGGCGGCCACTCCCGATGCCGACAGGGCAATATCAAAGTTTTGGCCTTTTGCTATTCGCACCACCCTGTTAACGTCCTTCAGTCCATAGACCGGGGAAATGATTCCGCTGATATTAATCCCCCGGCCTTGCAGCAGGTTGGCAAGGGCCTTACCCTTGTTGCCTATTACCAGTACCCTAGGCTTTCCTTCGGTCAAAAGAGCGCCGAGGAGCCCGGAATTGCACAAGAAGTAGTTAATGCATGCATTGGTCAGTTTCAGCGAGTTAAGGTCAATACCATGGGCTTTACATGCTTTCAGGAAGAGAGGCAAAAAGTACGGTGCAGGGTTTAGGGGCACACCAATAATATCCGCCTTTCTAATCGAAGCCGCCAACATATCCCTGCCGGTTATGTCGGGGATACGGACACCGGCATAGGACAAGAATGTGTTCCTTTTTACCTCGTTTATCGGTAACACTGCCTGCTGGGCCAGGGTCAGGGCCTCGCCATCGCCTATCCTAACCAAAGACAGCTTTTCTCTTTTATCAAGGGCGTTCTTGATCAGCTTATATACCTCTTGGACATCCAGGATTCTATGCTCATTTAAAAAACGTTCCATTAGGGCTTTGTCGCCTCTATTCAAGGATAACACCTCAAAGCTGCCCGGATTCTGCAGCCAAAGAATATACATGATTTCCAATACAGTCTATGTATGCCTATGGCTTTTTGTTACCGGCAATAACGGGGGACACCCTTTGATAAGGAGTGTCCCCGGTTTGTTCTAAAGGTTGTTTTTCAGAAGCTCCTTTTCAGGAACCGTTTTATACGGAACGGCGGGATTACCCTTTACTACAGTCCCTGCCGGCACGTCCTTTGTTACTATACTGCCTGCTCCGACAAGGGCATCGCTTTCGATGACCTTGCCGGGAAGGATGGTGGAGTTGCCCCCGATCCTTCCGCCACGCTTGACCGTAACCCCTTTTATGCGGCTGTATCTTTCGCTTGTTCTTCCCAGGTAATTATCGTTGGTTGTGATTACCCCGGGGGCTATAAACACATAATCCTCCAGCCGGGAAAAAGCGGTGATGTACGCGTTGGTCTCAATTTTGCACATTTTGCCTATATCACAGCAGTTCTCTATGCATACACCCCGGCCTACTATCGTACCTTCGCCTATTACCACGTTTTCCCTTACCGTGGCCAGGTCCGCAATATAGCAGTCATTGTGCAGGGTGCATCCCCTGTATAGTATGGAGGAGGTACCTATTATGCAGTTATCCATAATAATCGCAGGAGCTGTTTCCCCGTCCTTGCCGCCGATAATATTTGCCACGCTGTTTTTTGCACGGACCGCACCCTTCCCAATGACGGCGTTGTCCTGTATGGTGACATTGCTGCCAATCCGGGTGTCGTTATGAATAATTACCCCGTTCCCGATCGTAACGTTATCGCCAATGACCACATGCTCGCCGACAATGCAAAAGTCGCCTATTTTAAAGCCGCTGCCAATCCTGGCGCTACCGGCTATTTTGTTTATTCCCAATTATTAGTTCCCCCTTTCAACGGCAAGTTCACCGGTAACCCGAGTTCCGCTGACTGCTGTATCGCCAGAACAATCTCTATGCTTTTCCTTGCTTCGTTTCCGTTTATGGCCGGCTCTTCCCGGGATTCCAGTTTATTTATAAAGTCTTTATATACATAGCCGTGACAGCCGGAGCTTTGAATAAGGCTTAACTTGTCACCACTTGCGGCACAAGCTGCCCCGGAGTCGCAGCCTTCAAGGTCCCAGACATCTATCCTGTTTAATGCTTTGCCGCCGATTTTTACGCTGCCTTTTTCTCCGAAAACCGCAATACTGTTTTCAAGGTTACCGGAGAATATGCTCACCGTCCCTTCCACCATGCCCAGCATACCGCTGCCGAACTTGATTAAGGCCAGCACCGTATCCTCGGTATCAATGTAAGGGTGAGCGTAGTTCTGTTTATAAGCATATACCTCCGCCGCCTTTTCCCCCAGCAGCCACTGCAGGATGTCTATATTCTGGATGCACTGGTTCATAAGGACACCGCCGTCCAAGTGTTTTGTGCCGCGCCATTTGGACTTGGTATAATACTCCCTGTTCCTGTTCCATCTTACCGTAGTCACTCCGTAGAACAGTCTCCCCAGGCGCCCGGTGTCAATGCAGTGCTTAAGGCCGGATATCAGGGGGTTAAACCTGTACTGGTGAACAACCCCCAGCTTGACCTTGTTAACCGAGGCTGTTCTTGTCAGGCTGTCCACCTCATCCAGCGATAGGGCGAGGGGTTTTTCTACAAGGACATTTATGCCGCGTTCCATACAATCGGATGCAATGGTATAGTGTTTGCCGCTGTCGGTCAGGATACTTGCCATATCAAGCTTTTCTTTTCTCAGCATCTGGAGGTAGTCTGTGTATATGGATATATTTTCACCGTCTCCTGTCAAAGCCAAATATGAATCCCTGAAATCCCGGGCCCTTTCCGCGTATAAATCGCATACCGAGGTCAGGGCGATTTTGTCCCTGTTTAGGAAAATGGCCTGTATATGCTTTTTCTTAATATTTCCGCAGCCAATCACTCCCAACCTTAATTTTCTCAAAGTCCATCCCCCCATCATTTAGGTTAGGGTGCCGATTATACACTCAATGATTTTGTTCTGCTCCTTTGCCGTCAATTCCGGGTATAATGGAAGGGAAATCATTGAGGGTATCACATCCTCCGCAATTCTCATGTCTCCTTTCTTGTAGCCAAGGTGTGCCAAACCTTTTTGCAGGTGCAAAGGGATTGAATAGTATACCCTTGCGTCTACTCCTTGTTCCCTCAGTTTTTTAAACAGGGTGTCCCTGCTGCCTGTCCTTATAGTGTAGATATGATACACCGACTGGGCCCCCGTTTCTTCTTTGGGTATTTGAATCGGGTAACCCCTGAATGCGCTGTTATATAAATAGGCCTTTTCTCTTCTTTGTTCATTCCACCTGTCTAGGTATTTCAGTTTAACATTCAGTATTGCCGCCTGGATTTCATCCAGCCTGCTGTTGAATCCAACCAGGTAATTACAGTATTTATCAGGGTTTCCTTTTTCGTTGGACCCGGTAATTAGGTTGTAAGCCCTAAGCCCTGTCTTCCCTCCGCCGTGGCTGCTTAGTGCCCTTGCAATCACCGCAATCCTCTCGTCATTTGTAACGATAGCTCCGCCGTCGCCGCAGCAGCCAAGGTTCTTGGAAGGGAAGAACGAAAAGCATCCCGCATTTCCAAAGGAACCGGCCCGCTTGCCGTTAAATAAGGCCCCGACCGCCTGGCAGGCGTCTTCAATAACATAGAGCTTATGCCTTGATGCCACTTCAAGGATTTTTTCCATGTTTGCCGGGTTGCCGAATATATGAACAGGGACTACTGCCTTTGTCCTGCCTGTGATTTTTCTTTCTATATCCCCGGGGTCTATATTATAGGTTTTTGCATCAATATCAGCAAAAACGGGTTTTGCACCAACCCTTATTATGGCTTCCGCCGTTGCGAAGAATGAAAAGGTCGAAGTAATAACTTCATCGCCCTCTCCAATGCCTGCCGCCATTAACGAAATAACCAGTGCATCGGTTCCATTGGCGACACCAATGGCATATTTGCAGCCGATATACGCCGCGAAGTTCTCTTCAAACTGCCTTACTTGTTTACCCATAATATAGCTGCCGGATTCCAGCACCCGGGATACTTCTTTTTGTATCTCTTCCCCTATGCTGCTGTACTGTGCCGTTAGGTCTACGATTGGTATCAACTGCTTGATCCTCCTTCCTTCTAAAGACTGCCCGAGGTAGTATAATTCACCTTAAATCCTTCGATTTCTTGAATACCCGTTTATCATGTCAAGGAATTCCTTCACCCTGACTCTATCGGTGTGCCTTGAATGGACCAGGTTGTATCCATTCCTGGCTATCCTTTCTCTTTCCTTATCGTTTTCCAGGTAGTACATGGCAAGGTCATAGAAGTTGTCATCGGTGCACTCCACGAAGTTTTGGCCGTTTATAAAGCCAAGCTCTTTCAAGTCCTTGTTGCCCTTTGCTATGAGCAGGGTATTGCAGGCGGGTACTTCAAAGTATTTCCTGACCGGGTAATTGAACTTGGTACCACAGGTAAAGAAAATCTTGGCCCTGTTGATTTCTTTCGCGTATTCTTCTCCTATATATACCTTTCTGCCCTCCGGGTTCCCCTCGTAAGGGTGCTTATGATAAACAAAACCCTTTAGCCCGGTCATCTTTTTTAATACCAGGTTCCTGAAGGGGTACCAGGCACTCCATGACCTGCCCATCAGCAAAAAGTCAATATCCTTTTTGAGATGCCAGTCCTTGAATATATCCGGGTTGTTGCTGAAGGGCAGCCATCGGAATTTGTCCTTTAATTCGGGGAGGGTGCGGTGGAAAAAGTCCTTTGTGGGGCTGAAAACAAGGTCTATCTTGTTTTCACGGACATACTTTTTTCTCTCCTCCGTCTGGGTCTGGAGGTCTATATAATAAACGCCCTTAGGGATATTTATAGAGCCAAGACCGTACACCCGCGGCGCAAGGGCATAATTATATGCAAAGTCATAGCAGAAAATAAAATCGGGGGAGAACTTCCTGCCTTTCAGTATCCTTAAAATGCGTCCAATTTCCCATCTGTCCTTATCCCATATCACTACATCGGCATGCTTGCCCAACTCCGTTATAAAGTGCCTAAAATGCATAAACCTTTTGTTATTGAGTTTTGCCAGCACAAGTATTTTCCTTCTAGGCATATTATTCCTCCCCCCGGTTCCCGGCAGGCTAACGGTTTAAAGGTTGGTTCCCTATCTAACGGCCCTTCCGGTTTTCAGGTACCTTTCAATGGTTGCGATAAACTCCTTAGCTCTTATACTGTTGGTGTGCCTTGAATGAACCAGGTTGTATCCATTCCTGGCTATCCTTTCTCTTTCTTTATCGTTTTCCAGGTAGTACATGGCAAGGTCATAGAAGTTGTCATCGGTGCACTCCACGAAGTTTTGGCCGCTTATAAAGCCAAGTTCTTTCAAGTCCTTGTTGCCCTTTGCCATGAGCAGGGTATTGCAGGCGGGCACTTCAAAGTACTTGGCAACCGGGTAGCGATACTTTGTTCCGCTGGTAATAAATATCTTTGCCCTGTTGATTTCCTTTGCGTACTCTTCCCCCGTGTACACCCTGCCGCTTTTATTCTTCATATCGAAGGGGTGCTGATGATAAACAAACCCGCTGTAATCTTTAAACCTTTCTATTACTCTTGTTCTGAAGGGATGCATTTCTTTCTTAACCCGTCCCATTAACAGGATGTCAATATCCTTTTTGAGATGCCAGTCCTTGAATATATCCGGGTTGTTGCTGAAGGGCAGCCACCTGAATTTGTCTTTGAACTCGGGTAGGGTTCTAAAAAAGAAGTCCTTGGAGGGGCTGAATATAAGGTCAATCCTGTTGTTTTTTATAAATTCCCTCCGTTCGGAAGTTTGGGTTTGAAGGTCTATATAGTAGACGCCCTTTGGTAAATTGGTCCATCCGAGACCGTAAATCTTGGGGGCATATATATGCCTGTAAACAAAATCGTAATAAAATATGAAATTCGGGCTGAATCCCCTTCCCTTAAGAGCCTTTAATACATGGTTAAGTCCCCACCCGTCCTTTTCCCATACAACCACATTTGCATGGTTATGCAGTTCTACTATGAAGTCCTTAAGATGCCTGTTGATGGGTCTGTTTAGTTTTGCAAACACCAGGATATTAAGTCTACTCATACTTCTTCCTCCAAAAACAATAGTTTGAAATATTGAGGCTTATATATTCTTATGTAGCATGCAAAAAAACCGTTACAATTGGATGTAACGGTAATTTGACCTAGAGGGGATCCAGTACTAAATCCGGCACCTCCTTACACGAAGGCTTGATTTTCCTAAACAAATTCTATGTTTAGCAGGCGAACGACATGCTCTATCCTGTTGATCACCGCTAGACCGTCCTGGGCGGCAAACAAAAGCCCCACTGCCCGGTTTTGCTCGTCCACGACCAAGGAGCCGCTGTCTCCCTCCCTGCATCGAAGCCTGGCTGCAAGCTGGTCGCAAAAGTGATATTCTTTACCGGCAAAGGGTACTGACACGGAATAATTAATCCCGGTTATTTCGCCATGGGTTAGGCCGGTAGCATGACCGACTTTCTTAATCCGCATTCCGGGAATCCCGGCGGCGGTTCCGCGGATTCTTCCTATACCCCTTATTTCACACGAGATTAGGGCATGGGATAACGGTTTTGCCAAGGCGGCGTCTACCAGGTTGCAGCCGGCATCCTCAAAGGGTACCCAGCTGTAAAGCCGGCCTATCATCATTGTATAAATACCCCCACTGCCGGCGGAGGGCTGAAAAATCGGGTCTCCCGGCTTTGCCCTTACATCCAGGACGCTGCTGCCGTTGGCAAGCACATGATTATTTGAAAGTATTAAAATCTCTCCCGTATTTCTTTGCCTTACAACGGCTCCGAAGGTACCGCCTTTAGACTTGGGATGCCCGATGCTCACCCCGGGCCCGACCGGCCTTCTCCTTTTTTTATTGCTGCCGGGCGGGAGAATAATCCTGTTCATAGTTCCAGCACCTTTTTATATGCCCTAAGGGTTTCCTCTGCCGCCCGGTCCCATGTATAATTGGAGAGAACATGCTCTTGAAGCTTTTTCCCGTTGTCGTTTTCCAACCCCTGTAATACCGCCTTTCTTATGCTGTCAATGTCATCCGGCAGGCAGTAGCAGGCCAGCTCGCCGAAGTACTCCTGTGTACAGCCGTATTTTGTGGTCGCGATTGGGCATCCCGCCGCTGCGGCTTCCAGGTTTGAAAGTCCCGGTGTCTCAAACCAGCTGGGCAGCACATGTATGGCTGCGGCGGCATAGCTGTCCCTAAGCTGTGCGGAGCTCTGCCCCGGTATAAAAACGACATTCTCCTTGCCCGCTTTTTTGCACCTTTCCCCGTATTCCCGGTCGTTCACCGGTCCAATCAAAACCAGCTTTATGCCCGTGCCTTTAAGCGCTTCTATTAATGCCAGCTGGTTTTTCCTGGGGGAAATTCTGCCGACGCACAGCGCGAAATGGTCCAAACCATATTCTTGATAAAAACGGTCCTTGTTTCCCTGGGAAAACCTGCTGTCCACGCAGTTTGGAACCACGTGATAGGGTTTTTCCGTTTCAAAATTTTTAATGATCTTTTCCGCCTCCGCCTGCGAATTGGGAAGCAGCATTGATGCCTTTGAAAGGACGATTCTCCTTAACATATCCTGCTGATGCCACGCTTTTTTCTTCCAGTCGGGAAGGTCATTATTCATATAGTATTCACTGCTGTCCCAATATATTGTAGACAGCACTATGGGAATGCCCTGTTCATAGGCCTTGTAGGCATAAGCATAGGTTTCTACGACCCTGGTAAGGTTAAACAGATGCACCAGGTCGTATCCCCTATAGTCCTGCAAAAATGTAGTGGATATATCTACTTCTACCCCCAGGCTGCTTAAATGCCTCCTGGTATAAAGCATCTGCATGCTGTCTCCGGCCGGATTTGTGATAAAGTCCGGTCTTATCTGGAACAATACTCTCATTTTTACTCCCCCTTTCAGTTCTGGAATAAACTACATATGAAGTATCTGCCATATCGCTTGCATTATGTCTACCAATGCTATATTATGGGTTTAAATCGGTGCCCCGAGTTACCCTGCGTACTTCACAAACTAAAAATTGAGAGGTGGTTATATGAAGAAAAAAATCCTGCCGGTATTTGCAGTAGTAACGCTAATATGCAGTATATTGTTTCTGCAAAGCGCCCTGGCAGCAACCTACACCATTAGCAGCGGGCAGAAAATAACCTATAACCAGAGCAACAGTACATATAATAATTACTATTCAGTAAACATAGCAAAAATTCAACCTGGTAATAGCAGTGCAGGCAGCAGTGGGAACACCGTCACCCCGGCTGTACCCGCTTCTCCTTCTTCGGGGTATGTAACGGTTGGGAAGACAAAGGTAAACTACGGGAATACATCCAATCAGAGCACAAACTACTACCCGGTGGTTATTAATAAGAACCCCGGGACAGGTTCGACTTCGAACGGGCAGCCTGCACAACAGCCGCCGGCCGCGCAGGGTTCCCAAGGAAACGAATCCGCACACCAGCTTACAGCCGGTGAACAAAAGCTCATAAACCTTATAAATGAAGAACGAAAAAAGGCGGGACTAAACCCTCTTGCTGTTGACCTAAAGCTTTCAAAGGTGGCAAGAATCAAATCGGAGGATATGAGAACAAACAATTATTTTTCCCATACATCCCCCACTTACGGGTCTCCCTTCCAGATGATGAAGGACTTCGGAATAACCTACAAGAGTGCGGCGGAAAACATTGCAAAAACCTCCAGCGTTGACAGGGCGCACACAGGGTTCATGAATTCGGAGGGACATAGGCAGAATATCCTTAACCCGGGGTATACCCATATTGGTGTCGGGATATCGGGCAGTTATTATACCGAGATGTTTATAAGGAAATAGATAAAGGGCTGTTATCGTAAGATAGCAGCCCTTTCGCAACCAGCCGACTCAAGTTTTTAAGGAAGGCCATTGTAGACTAAAAAGCATTTAGCTGTTCAGGGAATATCTGTGTAAAGGGTAGGTCAAGGAACTCCTCACATATATCTCTCGGTACGAATTCTTCGCAAACATCGGGTACGCAGTAACCCAGCGAAAGGACTACAAGCTCAACCCTTCCCACCACTTTGATGACGACCAGGGTCCCTATTGTCAGCACCAGGGAATTGTTCCTGGTGGTTGTTCTCAGTGCCTCGGATCGGGTTTCCAATACGATATTGAATGAGAATTCATCAAAGGGATTTTCAGGTATTCTCACAGCATCATCTTTGAAAAAGTCGACAAAGCTATCAATTGAAATTATATTTCCTTCCGCATTCCTTACCCTCACTGTAAAGGGTATCCTGAGTGTGAAAGTAATCCTGTTTAGCGTGGGATCTGTGTTATCTATAGGAGTTATGTTTAGAGTCCCGTCCACAATGAATCCCGGCCTAAACGTTGCATCTACAAAAGTAAATGGCCCTCCGGTATCCGGCAGTTCAACGATTGCTTCCGGAATGCACTCTCTCTGGAAGCATTGGAAAAACACTTTATCTGTGATTACGCATTCCGGAATTGGTTCATAGGGCTCCTGCTGCAGGAACCTTGCTTTTTTGACTTCCATATACTATCCCCCTTTTTACTGATATGAAACTCAATTATTATGCATTTGTACTGTCACTTTCATATTATGAATGGGTATATGAAATGGTGAAGAATTTGCCTGATAAAGTTTAATCCTTTAGCCGTATATTCAAACTCAGGTAAATGATTATCATCATGTCCTATCGTACATATATCGGATGGTTCGGCATATAATTTACTAACAAGCTATAGGGCGGTGATATTGTATATGGACAAATCATTTTGCCACGAATACATAGTAATAAAAAATAATACCAAGTCATGGCGCTTTGCCTGCAAACAAAATCGTATAGTATACAGGGTGCGCGATGAAAACGGGGACTGGGGAGAAGAAACCAAGCTGCTGGACAATGCAGCGGGAGATTTTTCGGTTGACATGGATTCGGCAGGGAGCCTTCACCTCATATGCATAAATACAAAGGGAGAATTGATTTACTTTGTGTATAACGGGAGCCATTGGTACAATAAAGTGCTAGCCGTTTTTCCTTTGGACAGATACAAGCTGAAATACCTGACTATCTCATGCCGGGGTAAGTTTATAAACGTCTTTTTTGCGGTATGCTCCTTGAGAAACCCAAGCATTTGCAGTATACAGCATAATTTCTGGAACGGAAGTAAATGGGAAAACTTTAAGGTAGCCAGGATAACGTCGGATAGCGGTATTAGCCCCTTCTTTGTGGGATATGACCATGTCGGTACCATTCACCTTGTCTACAAAGCTCCTAGGCTGGGCGTTGAGCAGTTATTCTACTGCAGGTTCCGACCTGAATACTCCGTATGGGGCAACCCCGAAAAGATAACAACATTGAGTGGAAGGGATACCTATCATTATGCGCTGACAAACAACAATGATACGCTGCACCTGGTGTGGAATTATATTACAAACGGCGTTAATCATATCAAGTATCTGCAGCGTACCCGGATAAGCTACCAAAGGGCTGTATGGAAAAACGATTCAATAATAACCGATGAAGGAGCAGATAATGAGCAGCCGCTTTTCTACATAATAGGCAATACCCAGTGGGTTGTATGGATACATAAAGACTTAATGCTGGGCAGCTTCAGCTATGACGAAGGCAAGAACTGGACCAGCCCTGTACGTATAGACACACCGCTGGACTGCCGGTTAAAAATATACAAAGTAATCCTGGATAACAGCGAATACCCTGAGGTTTCGGTTTCACTTGCCTATGGCTATGAGAGGGATGGGGATGTAATAATTCCCGTTATAGATGAAGTATTGAACGGAGAGCATCCGAAAGCCGAGGAGCAAAATATCAGCGTTGATGTTGACGAGGAAAAGATAAAAGAGTATGCCGTCGAGGCAAAAAACTTTATCAGTAAACTGGTAGAAGAGGTGAGCAAGATAGAGGGAAAGAAAAAAGAAATAGAAGGAATGATTATGAAGCATACCGATGAAATAAAACAAAGCTACAATGACCTGGAGGAGTTTAAAAAAGAAGTACAGCGGCTGGGGGAAAGGCTGGAACAGATTAAACGCGAAAACTCCGGGATATTGTCCGCGATAAACAACTGGCAAAACAAATTCAAAGAGCATCAACTTGCCCTCGAAGAAATGACAAACAAGCATATCGAGCTTTGGGAGAAATCCAAGTCTTTTTCAGAACGAGGCCTTATAAGGAAAATACTGGATTATTTTAAGTAGTTTAAAATACCTTGGTAAAGGTCACTGAACGTCCGGTTTTGGAAGCCCTGAATACTCCTTTTAGGGTCATTTTATAACCCAGTACCTGGTCTCGAACATGTTTGATACTTATCAAATCGCCCGGGATAACCAGCGAATAGCTGCAGGCTTTACCCAGCTTGCCGGGGGTTGGCCTTAATTCAGGGCAGTAACCCTTCTCCCTCAGCTTGGCTTCCATATAAATTGCCTGGCTTTTGGAACTAAAAACAAAATAGTATTGCGCCGTCACCTTAAACACTCCTCTACAAGCCTTATATACTATATTATTAAGCAGCCATATATAACGTGATAAGTATTTTACAAGGCCGTCATCCCCGAAGAAGGGGAAAACCAAAAAAGCCGGGCCTATGTCAATCCTGAGATTAACATAGGCCTTAACTTCATTTATTAAAAGGTTCTATGCCAAACGTATTATGGTCAGGCTGGCACCGGCGCCGGCTTGCAGTGACACAAACCCGACAAAGCCAAACAGCTCAAGGGTAATGGTTGAGTTGGCCGGCAGGTTCACAATAATTTCAGCACTAAAGCTATCCAGTACCAAGACAGGGTTAATTGTAGATGCGGTGTTTGGGGCACCATTTATTACTAGACGTGCGCCCAGCAATATCCCAAGAGTCAAATTTACATTATACGAAATATAGTACCTGCCTGCCGGCCCTACGGTGAATACCGTGCTGTCCCCGTTGGGCGTAATATCGGGTGAAAGGTTTTGCGCATCGGGTAGGGGAACCGGTGTACCGCCTATGATTACATCAATATCCCCACCTGAGGTGCTGGCAGCAAAGCCGGAAGTCTCGGTTGCACTGACCCCGGGAAGCCCTTGTGGTCCTGGAGGGCCGGCAGGTCCTGGGGGTCCGGCAGCACCGGGAGGACCGGCAGGTCCTGGAGGACCGGCGGGCCCTGGGGGTCCGGCGGGGCCTCTCCTGCAGGTGGAAAACGGTATGCACCATTTTGCCGGCTTGGTAGGCCAGCAGGGGTCCTTGTGGTGAGAAGCGGGTTTGATCGGCACTTTATTAAGCCGGTTTTGGTTGTTATTGTTATCCATTTATGCTTATTCACCTCCCTTTTCTCGTCATGTAATCAAAACCCATGCTTCGGTTTTCTTCATTATATGATACTGGTCTTGATTGGATTGTGACACTCAATATATGTTTTGGTATATGTAGTTGGGGGATTCCCCCAACTACATAAAGTCTTTTAGGATGTTTTTTATTTCTTCCCGGTCTGTTATTATAGGCCCAACGGTATAATTCTTGTTAAAGGTGAAAAGCGTATTTTGAGAATGTACATGGCTTATGAAATTTGCACCGTCCAGCAGTTCGTGGGTAAGCTCCAATGCGCTCCAATGCCCCTTGGGAAGCCTGTGCCTTTTGCCGTTAATGAAGTCTTGTACCCTGTAGACAAGTGCATGGTAGGGCGGGGATTTGTGAAAATATTTGGCTATCCTGTGATTGACAGAATCGTATATATACCCGCTGCGGGAGATAAGCACCTGGGTCCCCGGCTTGGGATTGTAATCATGCAGTTTTTGGATATAGGATTTACTGTACAAATCGTCACTGTCCAGCCTTACAATGTAAAGATGGTCGTAACCCTTTGCGCTATTAATAATCTCCCTGTTATATGAGTTTGCATCAATGAACTTAATATTGGGCGGAAGAGGGGGGTACTTGGAAAGTGCCTGCCTTATAAGTTTTTCGGTACTCCGGTCATAACGTACCAATGCTATATAGTTTTGATTGCTCTGGCCTTTAAGGCTCTTTAGGGTATAATTCATAAATATTTTCATCCTGTTTTCTATCCAGTCCCTATCATAAATCCGGGAACTCCTTTTCCAGGCGTTAAACAGTATATCAACGATAATTCTCTTTTTTTCCTTCACACGCCGATACCTCGCTTTCATATAGTTTTTACTGCGTATTATAAGCATCATGTAAAGTAATGGGGGTACAGGGATTTGTTGCTGCACACCCATTCTTTCAGTTTGCCTATCATTTCATCATAGTCGGGGACAGGGTATGCGAAATCCTCGCGGGTATTAATAAGGCTTTTGTCCGAAACAATTCCATCAAATTCTTCAATTTTGATATCGCTGCGGTTGAACTGCTGTTTCAAGATTGTAAGCAGCTGGTGTTTTGATATCTTGTTTCTGTTTGTGAAATGAACCAAGCCGCAGGTATCGCTGTCCAGCAGGGCCTCCACCAGTTTTGCCAGTTCCAGCGTAGTAACGCCGTTCCAGAATACCCGCGTATACCCGTAAATGGTACCCCTGCTTTTCATGAACCAGTTAAACAGTCCAATGCCCTCCGGACGCATGTCAGGGCCGATAATGGACGTTCGGATGGTTATATCCTTGTCGTTGACTATTTCTCCAACAGCCTTTGTCCTGGCGTAAAAGTCATCCCCGTCCCTAAAGGAGTTTTCATGATAACTACCGTCCTTTCCCGAGAACACGCAGTCGGTGCTTAAGTGAATAACCCGGGTGCACGACCCCTTGTATTTGCTTTCCAGGTAATGCGGCAGGTAGGAGTTTAAAAATACAGCCCTATCCTTCTCGGCCGATGCAAACTGGTTCAGTACGCCTATACAGTTTACTATTACGTCGGGGGATGTTTCCCGCAGGTATTCATCCAGCCTGCCGATGTCCATGACATCCATCAAGGCGGTATGCCGGTTTAAACGGCTTCTTCGCGAAACGTTGAATACCAAAAAACTTGGGTTTTTCATTAGGTGCATTGTAATAACGTGCCCGGCCATGCCGGTTGACCCTAAGACCAAGACCCTTTTCATTTTTTTCTCCCTTCATGTAAACATTATTATTCTCTGTAGCCCCTTTTGGGATTTGAGGCTGAGGACAGCTCGGTTTTGACGTATTCGAGGGCCAAGAGCTTTTGCTTTACCTCTTCTACCGTAAGCCTTTGAGTATTATATGAGTTGAACTCGACCATGCGGGATATCCTGGTTTCGCCTGAGGCAAGGTACTTATTGTAGTTTAAATCCCTGTTATCCGCGCTGATTCTAAAATATTTCCCCAAGTCCTCGGCCCTTGCCATCTCTTCCCTGGTTACAAGGGTTTCGTGTAATTTTTCCCCATGCCTGGTTCCGATGACCATGACATCTACTTTTTTATCAAAAATGTCCATCAGGGCCGTTGACAGGTCCTGGATTGTGGAGGCAGGCGCTTTGTGGACCCAAATATCTCCCTGTTTACCATGCTTGAACGCATGCAGCACAAGGTCCACGGCATCATCAAGGGACATGAGGAACCTGGTCATCATTGGATCGGTCATGGTTATGGGGCCTCCACCCTTTATCTGGTCAATAAACAGCGGAATCACCGAACCCCTTGACGCCATGACATTGCCATAGCGTGTGCAGCATATTACCGTATCATTGTCGGACAGCGTCCTCGATTTTGCCACTAGAAGCTTTTCCATCATGGCTTTGGAAATGCCCATGGCATTTATCGGGTATACCGCCTTATCGGTGCTAAGTGCAATAAGCTTTTTTACCCCATTATTCACAGCGGCATTCATAACATTTTCAGCCCCGAGTATATTTGTTTTTACCGCTTCCATCGGGTAAAACTCGCAGGACGGCACCTGTTTTAGCGCAGCGGCATGAAAGACATAGTCAACGCCCTTCATTGCATGGTTTATACTGCTGTACTCCCGCACATCTCCGACCCAGAACGTTATCCTGGGGTCTCTGAATGCATGTCTCATATCGTTTTGCTTCTTCTCATCCCTGCTGAATATTCTTATCTCTTTAATACTTGTGTTAATAAACTTGTTCAGCATTGCATTGCCAAAGGAACCCGTTCCTCCGGTTATAAGCAGTGTTTTTCCGTCAAACATTGCAGGCCTCCTGTCCAGTGCTTGAATTTTGCTTTGCATTTTAGCACTATGTATAACGCCTCAGCTCGGATTTCTAGTTTACTATATGTCAGACCATAGTTTTTGTAGCTTCTTATATGCAATCGATGGTGCAGCCCAGCGCTTTTGTAGGAGTGGGGAGGTTTTGTAACTTAAACTGTAAAAACCGATGAATATGCCGGCGACAGGCGAAAAATCATACTCATATTTCTGTACTGGGTTAATATATATAGAAAGGTGGAACGAGCAGTTAATTATTCTACAATTGTTCCATTTTTTAGAAGGATTTCTGTGTTGTTTGCAGAAGAATTATTATACTGATTCGATTGACACATTTCTGTTTTAATACTTCATAAAAGCATCTGAAAAATCAGCATCATGGTTTGCTCAAAAAAATAGAGAGTCTTTCTCCGACCCCACGGACCCGGTAAAAGGGGCTGTGGGGCGCCAGGGTGCGAGGAGTAATACTTACGCCTGCCGTTATTGCAAAGGAGTTCATTTGCTGCCTGGGGCATATTCTTGCCGAAAGCAGCGGGTGAACTTTTTTTAATAAATAAAGGGGGAGGTGAAATCCGGCGCCCGTTTCTTTGACGGAGCCGGAGGGATGTGAGCAAAATTCTTATGATCTCACCTGAAAAGTGCATCGGCTGCAGAACCTGCGAACTGGTATGCTCCTTCACAAAAATCAACGCTTTCAATCCAAAGAACTCAAGAGTCTCGGTATTCACGTACGACGAGGCGGCGGTGTCGGTGCCCATGATGTGCATGCAGTGCGAGGACCCGTCCTGCATGAGAGTGTGCCCCACCGACGCTATCACAAAAACCGCGGACGGGCTGGTGGCAATTGACGAGAGGAAGTGCATCGGTTGCAAAATGTGCGTCAGCGCATGTCCACTTGGCAACATTACCTTCAACACCTATGAAGGTAAGGTGGTAAAATGCAACCTCTGCGAAGGGGATCCAAAGTGTGCCCAATACTGCCCGTCGGGAGCCATCGAATACCGTGAGGCCGCGCCCGGAACCATGGGCAGGAAAAAGGTTATCGCTGAAAAATTCAGCGAGTTGTTTGGGGAGGTGAATGAATGATGTTTGGCTGGACAGGAAATTTGCTGCGCGTTAACCTGACCGACGGAACCATAAAGAAAGAGGCCCTATGCCCGAAGGATGCCGAGATGTACCTGGGGGCCAGGGGGCTTGCCACAAAAATTATGATGGACGAGGTGGACCCGAAGGTGGACCCGTTGTCCGAGGAAAACAAGCTGATATTCATGACCGGGCCGCTGACCGGGACCTTTGCCAGCAGCGGCGGCAGGTATGAAGTGGTGGCCAAGGCGCCGCTTACCGGCACCATAGGCGCTTCCAACTCGGGGGGCCATTTTGGGCCGGAGCTGAAGTACGCCGGCTATGACGGGATAATTTTCGAGGGCAGGGCGGAAAAACCCGTCTACCTGTGGATTGAGGACGACAATGTTGAGCTGCGGGACGCCTTGCACCTGTGGGGTAAAAACGTGTTTGAAACCACCGACACGGTGCTTGCGGAAACAGCGGAGGATGCCAGGGTAGCATGCATAGGCCCGGGCGGTGAAAAGATGGTACTATTTGCCGGAGTTCTAAACGACAGGAACAGGGCTGCGGGCAGGTCCGGCCTCGGAGCGGTTATGGGGTCAAAGAACCTTAAGGCGGTCGCGGTAAAGGGCTCCAAGTCCATAAAGGTGGCCGACCCCGAGGGCTTCATGGAGGCCTGCACCGATGCCAGGACAAAGCTAAAAGAACACCCGGTTACTGGCGGGGGTCTACCCACCTACGGTACCCAGATACTGATAAACATCCTTAACCAGTCGGGGGCGCTTCCCACCAGGAACTGGAGGGACGGCGGCATATTCGAGGAGGCCGAGGGCATTAGCGGTGAAACCCTGGCCGAAAAGTACCTGGTAAGGAACAAGGGGTGCTTCGGCTGCAACATAGGCTGCGGAAGGATTACGCGTATCCCGGAAGGCAAGTTCAAGAGCTTCGGAGAAGGTCCCGAGTACGAAGCGGGCTGGGCCTTGGGCGCATGCTGCGGCGTGGGTGACCTGGAGGCGGTGAGCAAGGCCAACTTCATTTGCAACGAGCTGGGCATTGACCCCATTACAACGGGTGCCACCATCGCCTGCGCGATGGAGATGTATGAAAAGGGAATATTGACCGAGGAAGAGGTCGGCAGGGCCATACCCTTCGGTGATGCGGAAGCCCTGGTAGAGCTTACCCGCATGATAGGCCTGAGGGAAGGCTTCGGTGATGTGCTGGCCGAGGGCTCCTACAGGATGGCGTCCAAATACGGCTGCCCGGAGCTTTCGATGTCGGTAAAGAAACAGGAAATGCCGGCCTATGACGCCAGGGGCGTGCAGGGGATGGGCCTTGAATACGCCACCTCCAACCGCGGCGGCTGCCATGTAAGGGGATATCTAACATCGCCGGAGATACTGGGCATACCCGAAAAGCTTGACCCGCTGGTTACCGAGGGTAAGGCCGGATGGCTGAAGATATTCCAGGACCTCACCGCGGTGGTGGATTCCGCCGGGATATGCCTGTTTACCACCTTCGCCATAGGGCTGCCAGAGATATCCTCCATGCTGCGGACCGCCACCGGTATTAACGCCACCGACGAAGAGATACTAAAGGCCGGTGAGAGGATATGGAACCTGGAGAGGATGTTCAATATCAAGGCCGGGTTTACCGCCGCCGATGACACGCTGCCGCCCAGGCTTCTTAAAGAACCGCTTCAGTCCGGCCCCGCGAAGGGCAAAGTGGTGGACCTTGAAAAAATGCTGCCGGAATACTATGAAGTCAGGGGCTGGGGCGCCGACGGCGTTCCTACTGCCGAAAAACTTCAGGACCTTTCGATAGGGTAAGGGCGGAATAGGCATGAAGGTTAAGTTCTTTGCTACAATAAGGGAGCATACAGGGAGCCGGGAGATTGACGTTGCAGAACAAGGATGCGGCAGTGTGGGTGGTTTATTGCAGCACCTTTGCAGTCTCTACGGCAGGGAGTTATGCTCCCTCCTCTTGGAGGACGGAAAACTGGGCAGCAAGATTATAGTGCTGGTAAACGGCAGAAACGTGGTTCACCTGCAGGGGATGGACACGCCGCTTGAAAAGGACGACGAGGTATCCATATTCCCCGTGGTGGCCGGAGGATAAAGAAGGTGATAGATATAATGGACTTTGTAAAGCAAAGGGAGGACCTTGCGCCTGTACGGGAGATACTGGATGGTTACCCCCGGGAGCAGAGGTTCCTGCTTGCCATTCTGCAGGATATACAAAAAACATATGGGTACCTTCCCAGGGAGGCTCTGGAGACGGTACGCCTCCACCTGGACGTGCCCCTAAGCAGGCTGTACAGCATGGCGACCTTTTACAAGGCCCTGAGCCTAAAGCCCAAGGGTGAGTACGTGATAAAGGTATGCGACGGGACTGCATGCCATATAAAGAACTCCCAGGGGCTGCTGGACGAGCTGAAAAGGCTGCTTGGCATTGAGCCGGGGGAGACCACCGTAGACGGTCGGTTCTCGCTGGAGACGGTTAACTGCCTTGGGTCCTGTGCCCTGGCACCGGTTATGGTAATAAACGATGTGTATTATGCGAAGGTAGAGCCGGACAAGATACGGGAAATACTTGGCATGCTGGGGGGAAAAGGCTATGGGGATATTTAGAAGCAGGCCGAAACGGACGGTGCTGGTATGCTGCGGTACCGGGTGCCTTGCCAACGGCAGCCATGGGGTGTACAGAGAGTTCGAAAGAATGCTAAAGAACGCCGACCAACCGGTAAGGGTTAAGGCGGCTGCAAAGGCCACCGGGTGCAACGGCCTTTGCGAGATGGGCCCCATCGTTAAAATACTGCCAGATGACATTTTTTACTGCAGGGTAAAGGTACCCGACGTGGAAGAGATTGTCCGGGAGACCCTGGCAGGGGGAAGGGTGGTGGAAAGGCTTTTGTACACCGACCCCGCCACCGGCAAAAAGGTTAAATCCCACAAGGATACCGCTTTTTACAAGAACCAGCTAAAAATAGCACTGCGAAACATTGGCGAGATTGACCCGGCGAATATTGACGATTATATCCAAAGGGGCGGGTACAGGGCCCTTGAGAAGGCGCTTTCAAAGATGAAGCCGGAGGATGTAACCGCAGAAATGGAAAAGTCCGGTTTAAGGGGCCGGGGCGGCGCCGGTTTTCCCACCGGCCGCAAATGGAGACACTGCGCCGCTTCCGATGATACTCCCAGGTACGTGCTGTGCAACGGTGACGAGGGCGACCCCGGGGCCTTTATGGACAGAAGCATAATGGAAGGGGACCCCCACAGCATTATAGAGGGGATGGTCATAGGTGCCTACGCGGTGGGTTCCCGGCAGGGGTTTATTTACATCCGGGATGAGTATTCGCTGGCGCTTAAAAACATGTCAGCGGCCATCCGGCAGGCGAAGGAGCAAGGCTTTCTAGGCGAAAGTATTATGGGCAGCGGTTTTGGGTTTGACCTGAGCATTGTCCGGGGAGGGGGTGCCTTTGTTTGCGGCGAATCCTCGGCGCTTATGGCTTCTATAGAGGGAAGGGTGGGCGAGCCCCGGGCCAAGTACATCCACGCCACCGAGAGGGGGCTTTGGGACAAACCCACTGTTCTGAACAACGTGGAGACATGGGCCAACGTGCCGGTTATCATTGACAGGGGCAGCGATTGGTTTAGCTCCATCGGCACCGGGGGGAGCAAGGGTACCAAAGTGTTCTCGCTGGTGGGCAAGGTGCAAAACACCGGCCTCATAGAGGTGCCCATGGGGATAAGCCTGAGGAAGATAATATTCGACATAGGCGGCGGGATACCCGGCGGGAAGGCCTTTAAGGCGGTCCAGACCGGCGGGCCCTCGGGGGGATGCATCCCCGGGAGCATGCTGGACCTGAAAGTGGACTTTGAATCCCTAAGCGGCGCCGGTTCCATGATGGGCTCGGGCGGCATGATTGTAATGGATGAGGACACCTGCATGGTGGAGGTGGCGCGGTATTACACCGGGTTCCTGGCGGAGGAATCCTGCGGCAAATGCCTGCCCTGCAGGGAAGGCCTTAGGAGGATGCTGGGCATACTTAACGATATATGCGCAGGCCGCGGCCATAAGGAGGATGTAGACACGCTGCTTGAAATCTGCGAAGCCTTGAGGGAGGCGTCGCTGTGCGGGCTGGGCAAAACCGCGCCAAACCCGGTGGAAACCACCCTACGGTATTTCAGGGAAGAGTACCTGGAGCATATTCGCGACAAGCGCTGCAGGGCGGGGGTGTGTCCCGCGCTTACCCAGTATTATATAGAGGGAAGCCTCTGCAGGGGCTGCGGCCTGTGCGCCAAGAACTGTCCCGCCGGTGCCATAACGGGTAAGCCAGGGGACAAGTATACCATAGACCCAGACCTTTGCATAAAATGCGGCCGGTGCAGGCAGGTTTGCAAATTCGGCGCGGTAAGCATTGGGGGAGGTGCGGCTGTATGAAAATAATAATTGACGGCAGGGAATGCAGTGCAAGGCGCGGCGAGTACTTGCTGGACGTGGCAAGGAGGGAGGGCGTATACATACCCACGCTGTGCCATCTGGATGCCCTACCCGGCCAGAGCTGCTGCCGCATGTGCATAGTGGAGGTCAAGGAGGGCGGGAGGAGCAAACCCGTTGCCTCCTGCGTGTATCCCGTTAAAGACGGGATTGAAGTAATAACAAATTCGGATAAGATACAGCGTATAAGAAAAACCCTGGTAAAGCTTCTTTATGCAAGCTCCCCCCAAGGGAAGCACATGGAGGACCTGCTGGAGCGGTACGGGCCGCTGCCGGAGAGCCGGTTCGAGGCAGATGAGGGTGAAAAGTGCATGCTGTGCGGCCTGTGCGTCAGGGCCTGCGAAAAACTTGGCGCCGGGGCCATTTCGATCATAAACAGGGGCACCGCAAAGGAGGTGGCGCCGCCCTTTAAGGAACCGCCGGAGGCGTGCATTGGCTGCGGCTCCTGTGCCCATGTGTGCCCCAGCGGTGCCATTGAGATGAAGGAGGAAGGCGGTATAAGGACAATATGGGACAAGGACTTTGAGCTGCTTCAGTGTACCTGCTGCGGCAGGTATATAATGACTCCCGAACAGTACGAGCACTTGAAGGCCAAGGACCCGGAGAGCGAAGTGGTACTCCTTTGCGAAGTCTGCAAGAGGAAGAAAAGCGCCGACGGTTTCCGGGACGCCTTCCAAAACATAACCTTCAAAAACATTGCCCACCCCTAAGGGTGGGCTCAGTTTGTAGACAAAATGGTCTTGAGGTTCTTAAAAGGATATGTAAATAATTTTGTGTTTTTGATTTGCCAAGCTCCTCCGTTGGCAAGAAAATTTAATACACTTCAACTATATAG
>JAAYEV010000134.1 GCA_012728565.1 Clostridiales bacterium | reverse complement strand
TCAAACCTTTCCCCCCTTAAGGGTATAAAAAGGCTCCCCGGTTCAAGGGTTCTTGTATCCAGGGAAACCCTATCGATGACCTCGTCCTTAGGACCGTGTATAATATTTCCCTGCACCGCGGCGGCAATATCGGCTGTATTAAGCTTGATCATTTCCCATCCTCTCCAATATCTCCGCTACTATTTTTCTTTCATCGAACTCTACTTTGTGGTCTGCGAACTCCTGGTATATTTCATGGCCTTTTCCCGCCAGCACCACAATATCGTCCTTGCCGGCCATTTCAAGGGCGTACTCGATGGCTTCGCGCCTGTCTACTATGCATATGTAACTGCACCCGGTCTTTTCAACGCCGGGAAGAATCTCGTCTATTATCTGGTGGGGCTCTTCCTTCCTGGGGTTATCCGAAGTAATTATGACAAAGTCGGACAACCTGCCTGCTATTTCCCCCATCATGGGCCGTTTTTCCCTGTCGCGGTTCCCGCCGCACCCGAACAGCGTGATTATCCTCCCCTTTGCATAACCCCTTATGGTGGATAGTATGTTTTCTAAACCGTCCGGTGTGTGGGCATAGTCGATTATTACGCTGAAACCCTTGCCGGTGTCAATGGTTTCCGACCTTCCCCGGACACCCTCCACTTCTTTAAGCCCCCCTTGAACATGCTCCGGACTTATTCCCTCGCACAAAAGGGCTGCAGCCGCGGCAAGGCTGTTGTATACGCTTATAATACCGGGAATCCTCACTTCAATGGGTATGTTTTTTCCCTTCCATGCCAGGTTGTACTTAACCCCCGTCGGGTCCAGTTGAATGTCCCGGGCAGAAAAGTCCGCCCTGGTTTTTATACCGTAAGTGACGGAGGGTGTGGGTGAGTTTTTAATTCTTTCCAGGATGGTATCACTGGACGGGTCGTCGGCGTTTATTATGTTGAACTTGTCGGTGGATTTGAACAGCTTAATTTTGGCATCCAGGTAGTTTTTCATATTACCGTGAAAGTCCAGGTGGTCCCTGGTAAGATTTGTGAATATCCCGTAATCGAAGTCCACGTAACCCACCCTGTCCAGGTCCAGCGAATGGGAAGACACCTCCATGACTGCGTATTCAATTCCGCCCTCCACCATTTCTGCAAACAACCGGTGCAGGTCCAAGGACTCCGGCGTGGTCCTCAAAGCCGGTATCTCCTTGTCCCCTATCCTAATGGCTATGGTGCCCATAAGCCCCACGCTGTGCCCCGCGCTCTCCAGAACGGATTTTATAAGGTAAGTTGTGGTTGTTTTTCCGTTTGTTCCTGTTACCCCGATGACTTTAAGTTTTTGGGAGGGAAAATCGTAGAATACGTGTCCCACTGCTGCCATTGCCTTGCGGGAGTCCTTAACCCTAATCACCGTAACTCCGGGGCCTGTAACCGGTATTTCCCTTTGGACCATAAGCACCCGGGCCCCGTTTTGCAGCGCCTGCTCGGCAAAGTCATGCCCGTCCCAGTTAAATCCCTCCACGCAAACAAACAAATGTCCCGGCTTAACTTCCCGGGAATCATAACTTACCCCGGTGACCTCCGCCTCCGGGTCTCCCTTGACATCCAGCACCTCAATGAAATCCCACAACTTTGATATTTTCATCTATAATACCCCGATTCTCATATGTAGTTTTTTACGGACTTTCCGGGTCTTGAAATTCCACCTTCACTATCGTATCCACATTCACCACTTCCCCGGGAAGCGGGTCTTGACTAACCGCTATCCCGGTTCCGGAAACCTGTATCCGCAAATTCTCACTCTTCAGCAGGTTTGTAGCACCGTTTATGGTTTTGCCTATTACATTGGGCACTATTACCTCCTGGCTGAAGCCCCGGTAGGTTTCCAGGTACAAAAGAACTATGGACTTCTCCGAAACCATTATATCAGGTTTAGGGGTCTGGTCAATAATCCGATTTTCGTCCCCTTCAATGACGCTGCCTACCACCTGGTACTGGAGTTTACTGCTGCTCAAGGTTTTAATGGCTTCCATAAGCGGCATGCCTGTCAAATCCGGTACCGGCACCCTTTCGGTTATAAGCCTTTCAGCCTCTTCCTCGGTATACCGGGGCTGCACCTTCAAATACCTCAGCGTGTCGCTTAATATGCTTCCCACAACCGGTGCCGCTATCTGGCCGCCGTAGTAGTTGGCCGGGTCGGGTTCGTCTATTACCACCAGTACCACAACCCTTGGATCGTCGGCGGGGGCAATCCCCACGAAGGAGGCAACGTATCTGCCCTGAACATACCTGCCGTCCACCACCTTCTGGGCGGTCCCGGTTTTGCCGGCCACCCTGAAACCGGGGACATATGCATTGGAGCCGGTACCGTCGGACACCACCGTTTCCAGTATCTGCATTGTTGCCCTGGCGGTCTGGGGAGATATTACCTGTCTTTTGACCCTCGGGCTGAATTCATGCACCGTATTGCCTTCCTGGTCCTTAAGGGCAAGGGCAATCCTCGGCTCCATAAGTATTCCTTCATTGGCTATTGCCGAAGCTGCCGCGGCAAGTTGTATCGGCGTGACGGCTACCCCCTGGCCGAATCCCATGTTGGCCAGCTCCACCGGTCCTACCGTCGAGGGGTTCATAACTATTCCCGCCGCCTCGCCGGGAAGGTCCACCCCGGTGGGCTCCCCGAACCCAAAGGCCTCTATATAATCCAGGAACTTCTCCTTACCCAGCCGCTGCGCAACCTCTATGAAAACGGGGTTGCAGGAGTTCTGGACCGCTTCGGTAAAGGTCTGGTGGCCGTGGGGATTATAGTTCCTCCAGCACTCTAGATTCCTTCCTCCCACCGTAATGGAGCCCTTGCAGTAAAAGGTACTGCCCGGCTGCACAGCTCCCTCCTCCAGGCCCGCCGCGGTGGTTATTATTTTAAAGGTGGAGCCCGGTTCGTATACGTCGGACACAGCGAAATTCCTCCACATTTTAAGCCTCTCGTCCCTCAGCTCTTCCGACGATAGGCCTTCCCACCGCTGTTTATCCTCCTCGCTCAAAGGGTCGAAGGGGGTATTGGGGTCGTAGTCGGGTTTCACCGCCAAAGCCAGTATATCCCCCGTTTTGGGGTCCATTACTATGGCTGTGCCCTTTTTGGCCTTGTTGTTTACAACCGCCTCTTCTATCGCCTTCTCGGCAAAGTGCTGGATAACCTCGTCTATGGTAAGCACCAGGTGATAGCCGTCCTGCGGCGAATACTGGGTGTCAAAGCCGAAGGGAATGCGCCGGCCGGCGGCATCGGTTTCCGCTATGTTCCTGCCGGGCAGGCCGTAAAGGTACCTGTCGAACAGCGCTTCCACCCCGTCCAGCCCCTGGTTGTCGGTACCGGTAAAGCCCAGGATATGGGCGGCAAAATTCCTGTTGGGATAATACCTCTTGCTGTCGTCCACCGAGTATATGCCCTCAATATCCCTAATCTTATCCACGTCCTCCTTTTCCACCTTCTTTTTAAGGAGCACCGTGTCCAAGTTTTTTTTGAGCCTTTCCAAGACATCCTCCCTGTCCATGTCTAGGGCTTCGGCGATCCTATAGGACACCTCTTCCGCGTTCTTTATTTCCGCAGGCCTTACATAAAGCGTTTCTATGCTGGCGCTTATAGCTAGTTTTTTTCCATTCCTGTCATATATTATACCCCTTTTGGAGGGGACAGGTATGTCCCTTGTCCACTGGTCCACCGCCATGTCCCTGTACATGTCTCCCTTAACTATCTGGATCCATGCCAGTCTCAGGATTAGGGCGAAAAACAGAAAAAAAACCGCAAAGAGGCAGAATATCAATCTTTTCTTAAGCCTTACGCCCGGTGCTGCCAATCTCCTTCCCCCCTAAACCAGCATTCAATCGATATCCAGTATGCTGAATACTTTGCCGGCTGCAGCCGCAAACCATCCGCCCGCAGCCACTCCCTCACGGGTTTTGTTTTCATCCGTCTCGGCAATTAAGACCTGTTCCGCCTTATCTTGAACGGCTACGTATATAATGTCCCTGTTATCCGGGTACACCATGCCCAACTGGTGCAGGGCATAGTCCTCCAGCACATTTATGTCCATCACCCGGGCATGCTGCAGCTCAAGCCTCTCGTTTTCCTTCCTGAGTTCTTCCAATTCCCTCTCCAGGTTTCTTATATTATAATTGTATTCGGATATTATGACAAAACGCGAAATAACCAGGATCCCCACAGCCATGGCAACACACACCCTGGTCAGGGCTTTGCGTTTCCTAATGTTCACGGTTCTTCGCTGACTTGGTTTTTTGTAACCGGTATTCGGTTTCTGCTGCCTTTCAGGTACCGCATGGTAGTACTGCATTTTCCTAGCTACTATCAATTTATTCACCCCTTGCTGCAATTAGAACTTTCACAGCTTCTCGGCAACCCTCAACCCTGCGCTCCTGGCCCTCGGGTTTTGCTGTATCTCCTCTTTGTCGGGAACCACCGGCTTCCTGGTAACCACCCTTATCACCGGTTTCTTTCCGCATACACACGCCGGCGCCTTAGGAGGGCAGGTGCACGGGTTTTCCAGTTCCCTGAATATGTTTTTTATCTTTCTGTCCTCCAGCGAGTGAAATGTTATAACACATATCCTGCCGCCGCTTTTCAAAAGGTCCACTCCGTCCTTTACCGCCCTTTCCAGTATCCCCAACTCGTCGTTCACTTCTATTCTTAGGGCCTGGAAGGTTCTTTTCGCCGGGTGGGGCCCCTTTCGCCTTGCTGAAGCCGGTATGGCGGCTTTTATTATATCCACCAGCTGCCCGGTGGTCTTTATAGGCGCCTTTTCTCTTTCGCGGACAATAAAAGCGGCAATCCGCCTTGCCCAGCGTTCTTCGCCATATCCACTTATAACCCTTGCAATGTCAGCTTCGCTGTAAGTATTGACCACTTCCATGGCGGTAAGGGACTGCTGCCGGTCCATCCTCATGTCCAGCGGCGCATCCTGCATGTAGCTGAAACCCCTTTCCCGCCGGTCCAGTTGGTGGGACGATACCCCCAGGTCCATTACCACTCCGTCTACCGCCGTTATTCCAATACCGTGGACAATCCTTCTTATGTCCCTGAAGTTTCCATGTACCAATACCGCCTTATCTGAAAAAGACGCCAGCCTTTCTCCCGCAGCTTTTATAGCGTTTTGGTCCCTGTCAATCCCAATCAACCTTCCTTTTTCGCCCAGCCTCTTAAGTATTTCCAGCGAATGGCCGCCCCCACCCAGGGTACAGTCCACGTAAACCCCGCCCGGTACAACCTTCAGGTATTCAATGGTACGGTCAAGCAGCACAGTCCTGTGTTCGAACTCCATTGCTTTCATCTCCGGTTCCTGCTATTTCGCGTTCCCTTCGTCAAATCCCCAGCTGCTCCATTCTCTCCGCGATCTTGTCGTACCCCATTATTGTATCGCTGTTGTACCTGTTCCATTCCTCAAGGCTCCAAATCTCCACCCTGGTGGAAACGCCTATGACCACTGCATCCTTTTCTATGCCCGAATACTCTCTCAGGTTTGCCGGGAGCAGTATCCTGCCCTGTTTGTCCAACTCGCATTCGGTGGCCCCGGAAAAGAAAAATCTTACAAAGGCCCTGGCATCCCTGGAGGTAAGCGGAAGAGTTTTGAGTTTTTCCTCAAAATTGTGCCATTCCGAAAGGGGGTAGACAAAAAGACAATTATCAAGGCCCTTGGTGAGCACAAATCTTTCACCAAGGCCTTCCCTGAACTTTGATGGAATTATAAGCCTGCCCTTATTGTCCAGCGAGTGCTGGAACTCACCTATGAACATTTTGTCACCCCATTTAGGGACTATCTCCCACTTCACCCCACATTTAACCACTTTTTCTCTATTTCTACTTATTTTTAATAATTCCTGCCTCTAAACAAAAAAAATTTTCCAAAATATAAAAAACGCCGGTTTTTTTCCGGCGTATGGTTGTCTGCCAGCTGCCAGCCGCGGGCTGTGGCTATTACTCCGATGTGGTATTTGTACCTTTGTTGTTCTTGTTCCTATAATACATATAGCCCAGGCCGGCGGCCACCGCCAGCGCACTCACCAACTGGGCCATCCTTATATTCCCCAGCATTAGGCTGTCGGTTCTTAAACCCTCCACGAAGAACCTGCCCACCGAATAGAGGACCAGGTAGAGCAGGAAAACATTGCCCTCCGCTTTCTTCCTTTTTCGGTACCATAAAAGCACCGCAAATACCGAGAAGTTCCACAGCGACTCGTACAGAAAAGTCGGATGCACCTTGACACCGTCCACCATTATGCCCCAGGGAAGGTCGGTAGGCGTCCCGTAGGCCTCCTGGTTTATAAAATTTCCCCACCGGCCGATGGCCTGTCCCAGTATAACTCCCGGCGAGGCCAAGTCAGCCAGCGACCAGAAGTTTATTCCTTTAACCCTGGCAAATATTACCGCCGTAATCACCGCCGCTATAAGGGTGCCGTGGATGGCAAGACCACCTCCCCTTATGTTCAGTATCTGCAGCGGGTCCTTGGAATAGTAGTCCCAGTTGAACAAAACATAATAAATCCTTGCCCCAATGATACCGGCCGGGATGGCGAATATGACCAGGTCCAGTATCAGGTTCTCGTCCATTCCCACCCTTTTGGCTTCCCTTAAGGCATACAACAGGCCGCACAGTATGCCGGCGGCCAATATGATTCCGTACCATCTTACAGCAATACCGAAAATCTCAAAAGCTACAGGATTCATTTTAGCCCTCTTTTCTCTGTTGTGGTGACACTATGGACAATGTGGAAGCCCAGGGTCTAATATGCTCATCGAACCTTTCCCGTACCGACCCCAGGTCGGTCTGTTCCAGTAAGCCCATGAAATCCAGGAAGTTTGCACCCTTAAAATGGTATGATATAAAGTTGGATGCAATGTACTCCAATTGGTCGAAATTCCTCAGGTACCTCCCCAAAAGCTTGTTCCGGGCCAAATGGAAGTCCTCTTCCGTTAGATTTTCCGGTTTTGTATCCGCCACCGACTGCCTTATAATCTCGTACAGCCTGTCCGGGTCGGGGGATTCTCCACCCAGCATTGAATAGCTGTAGTCGGTTTCCGCCGTATAATCAAACCCGAAACTGTCGTCTATGAGCCCTTCGTCATACAGCCGCTGATAAAGCTGCGAGCTCTTTCCGAACAGCATCTCCAGCAGAATGGTGGTGGTTATATCCTTCTTTAAAAGTTCGCTGCCGCCGAAGCCCACCCTTGTATCCTTGATACCTATATTGAAAATAGGCTGGGATACCGCCAGCACCTGCTCTATCCTCTCGGCGTGAATATGGGGAGGCTCCTCCGGGTAGTACCTTTTGATTTCCTCCTCCCTTTCAGAGAGGTTTTTCTTGGCGTTTTTTTCAACCAGTTCCATGGTTTCATCTATATCTACGTTGCCCACGACGAATAACGCCATATTGTCGGGATGATAGAAATTGTTATAGCATTTATACAACACGTCCTTGTCTATGCCGGATATGCTTTCCACCGTACCCGCGATGTCCACTCTCACCGGGTGCCTGTGGTAAAGGCCCTGCAGCATGTTAAAGAAGCTCTTCCATTCACCGTTGTCGTCATACATCCTTATCTCCTGCGAAATGATACCCTTTTCCTTTTCGACGTTCTCATCGGTAAAGTGGGGGCTTTGCACAAACTGCAGCAGCACCTCAAGGCACTTGTAGAAATTGCTGGTGGAGGAAAAAAGGTACGCGGTGGTAGTGAAATTGGTATAGGCATTGGCGGAGGCACCCAGGCGGGAAAACCGGTCAAACACGTTCCCCTCTTCCTCTTCGAACAGCTTATGCTCCAGGAAATGGGCCACGCCGGCGGGTACCTCTGTTACCTTGTTTTCACCGGGTACCGAGAACCTCATGTCCACCGAGCCGAAGTTTGTTGCATATATGGCGAACTGTTTCGAGTATTCCTTTTTGGGCAGTATAAAGACCTCCAGGCCGCTTGGCAGCTTTGAACAGTACAGTTTCTCCCTTATTCTATCCATGTACATTTCTTCTACGGGTACTGTCATCGTGTTTCCTCCTTTCCGGCTTTCCCGTCGCCGGTAAGAAAATACGTTACCGCATGCTTTATTCCGTCCGCCACGGCCACCACTTCATCCTTCGTTACCTCGTTTATTCTTTCTATAAGGTAATCCGGGGTCATATTGTGGCCGGACACTATCCTGTTTATCAGGAAATCTGTTATTTGCATCTGGCTGTCCTTCATGGAATGAAGGCCGTTTGTAAGGGCCATCTTTGCTGCAATAAGTTCGCTGTCGCTGATATTTCCGTTCCTCATATGCTGGAGCTGCTCCTCTATTATTGCTACGGTCTTTTGGTAGTCGGATATCTCAATGCCGGCCCCTATAACCATCAATCCTTTAAGCTTCTCCAGCCTGGCAAAGGTATAATACGCAAGGCTTGCCTTTTCCCTCACATTGTTGAACAGCTTGGAATGGGGCCCTCCCCCAAGTATGCTTGCGTATACGAGCAGCGGCACATACTGGTTATGGGTATAATCAATGCCGGTGGTATAACCAATTGTCAGTTTTCCCTGGTTGACATCCATGCGCTCCACCACTTCCCTTGGGGCACCGTCCCATTGGGGTGATACCGTCCCTTCAGGACATTTCACCTTTCTTTCTCCCAGCGCAGGCGGGCTGTCCAGGAAGTCCCTTATGTCGGCTATGTCCACATCCCCCACCACAAATATATCCATGGGGGCCTCGGCCAGTACCGTCCTGTAATACCCGGCAAGCCCTTCCGCGGTCAGCCGGGAAAGGTCCCCGGCGTCCCCGTACCTGTACCTGCTGAAGGGCTGCCCCTTGGTCGTTTCTTCATAACATCGATCGATTGAATATTGTATTTTATCGTTAATACGTGAGTTTATAAGCCTTTCAAGGTTGTCCCTTTCCTGAACGAAATACTCATCCCGGAATCTATCCTGTTCAATGAGGGGCCTTTCCACCAGCCCGGCAAGAAACTTCAATATGTCGGATACCACGCCCTCGCCTTTTATTGTATACTTGTTGCTAATTACGCTGCTTCCCAGAAAAATTAGCTGCATATCCCCTTTTTTCAACACGTCCACGTTTAGGGAAGCCCCGTACCGCTGACCCAGGAACCTCTGTATGGCCCGGGTATCCCTTAGGTCCTCACAGCCCCTCTTCAGTATGTGGGGAATTAATGCATTGCCCGTGCTGTTCTCATCAAGGGGCCTGTACATTACAATGCTCATGGAAACCGTTTTGAACTTCGGCTCCCTGACAAGGTAAAGATTTATACCCTCCCCCAACTGCTGCCGGAAGTATACTCCTTCCATCCGATGCCCTCCTTTTTT
>JAAYEV010000133.1 GCA_012728565.1 Clostridiales bacterium | reverse complement strand
TGTTTTTGACGCTGTTTGTAATGTCACCGGTGATTTCCGAGGTGAACCAGCAGGCCTTTAGGCCGTACATGGAAGAGGAGATAGCTTTTGAGGAAGCCCTTGACAGGGCCATACAGCCCCTGAGACAGTTCATGCTCCGGCAGACCAGGCAGAAGGACCTGGCATTGTTTGTAAACCTGTCCGGGGAGGGAAGGGTGCAGGATGTCAACCAGGTGTCAAACAGCGCACTAATTCCGGCTTTTATTATAAGTGAGCTAAAGACGGCATTCCAGATGGGTTTTTTGCTGTTCGTACCCTTCCTGGTAATCTACATGGTGGTGGCCAGCACCCTTATGTCGATGGGGATGATGATGCTGCCGCCGGTCCTGCTATCACTGCCCTTCAAAATTCTATTGTTTATAATGGTAGATGGCTGGAACCTGGTGGTTCAATCACTTATTACCGGGTTCAGATAGGGGGTAAATCATGGCAGAAGGAATGGTACTTGATATAGCCCAGGAGGCCCTTTATACCATACTTCTTATTTCGGCGCCGGTACTGGGGCTGACACTGCTGGTGGGGCTTATGGTAAGCATATTCCAAGCTACTACCCAGATACAGGAGCCGACGCTTACTTTTATACCAAAAATACTTGCAGCCCTGTTTTCGTTGATTGTGTTCGGACCGTGGATGCTGGGGATTATTGTCGACTTTGCAATAAGGCTGTTTGGCAGCATCAACTCCTTTGTGTTTTAGAGGGATAGTATGATGGATACCTTGGCTTTAGTAGTCCAAAAGTTTGAATTATTCCTACTGCTGCTGGCAAGATGCTCGGCTATTTTTATAGCGTCGCCAATCTTTGGCAGGCGAAATATTCCGGCGGCATTCAAGATAGGGCTGTCCCTTTTTATGAGCATAATACTGCTTAACGTGGTAAAAGAAACGCCGGTTTTGGCCGGCTCAATTCTGCAGCTTGCGGTTTTGATTGCAAAAGAAGTAATGGTTGGGCTTGTTATTGGCCTGGTGACCTACATTGTGTTCACGGCCCTGTACTTTGCGGGCGAGATAATAGATATGAAAACCGGCTTTGGTATAGTCAACGTGCTGGACCCCCAGAGCAACACCCAGGTTCCGATAATGGGAAACTTCCTGTACATATTTACACTGATATTGTTTATTACAATTGACGGGCACCTGATGCTCATCTCGGCCCTGGCAAGAAGCTTTGACATAGTGCCGGCGACACGGATGCAGGTAACGGCATCTTCGGTGGCGGAGTTTGTTTCAATACTAAACAGCACCTTTGTTATCGGTTTTAAGATAAGCGCCCCGGTGGTGGCGGCCATAATGCTGACCGATGTGGCGCTGGGGATTTTGTCCAGGACCATGCCGCAGATGAACGTGTTCATGGTGGGTATGCCCCTTAAGATATTGCTGGGAATGTTTATGCTGATGATTATGATACCGGCCTTTGCGGTGATAATAGAGGTTTTGTTCCGGAATACCGCGGACAGCATATACAGAGTCCTGCTGCAGCTTTAAAGGGAGGGTGTTTCCCGGGTGGATATACAAATAAACCTACAGCTGTTTGCCGAGGAAAAAACCGAAAAAGCTACACCAAAGAAAAGAAGGGACGTGCGGGAAAAGGGTAACGTTTTCCAGAGCAGGGAGCTCAGTTCCGCGCTGGTCCTGATAGGCTGTTTTGCAGCTTTGTATATATTTGCATCCTTTATTTTTGATTCGTTAAAGGCAAATACGGCACATCTTCTTAGCATGAGGGTGGAGGACGGGTTGTTTTCAGAGCCTGGAGTTAAAGAGCTTATGACGGTCGGGCTTACCGGGTACCTAAAGGCGGTTGCACCGGTGGCTGGAACGGCGCTGTGTCTCGGGTTGGTTGTAAGTTATGTCCAGGTAGGGTTTGTTTTTACACCAAAGCCGCTGCAGCCCAATTTGAACAGGATAAATCCCGTAGAGGGCTTCAAAAGAATATTTTCACGCAGGTCCTTTGCACAGTTTATCAAGTCGTTGCTGAAAATTAGTATCGTAGGATACCTTACATATAAATTCATTGTGGACAAGTATTCCGAGCTGCCAAGACTGCTGGACATGGCCCTGGAAGAGACTACAAAGGCCATAGGGACCACGCTGGTGCAGTTGGGGTTTTATGCCGGCATGGTGCTGATGGTTCTGGCGGTGCTGGATTATTTCTACCAAAGGTATGAATATGAAAAAAGTATAATGATGACCAAGCAGGAAGTAAGGGAAGAGTATAAGCAATTGGAGGGAAACCCCCAGGTAAGGTCCAAGATAAGGGAAAAGCAGAGGCAGATTTCCATGAGAAGAATGATGGC
>JAAYEV010000132.1 GCA_012728565.1 Clostridiales bacterium | reverse complement strand
TGTAGATATATTAAATGAGTTTTTTTTGGTATTATATATATAGATTCGGGAAGGAGAATTTCAAATGGATATTGGAATTTCAACGGCGTGTTTTTACCCGGAGGTTTTGACCGAGGATACATTAAAAATAATAGCCGGCATGGGGTTTACAACCATCGAGGTATTTCTTGAGACTGCCTCCGAGTACCGGGAGGACTACTGCCGGCGCTTGAGGGAAGATATTGAAAAATATAACCTCAGGGTTTATTCGGTGCATTCCTTTGCGGTACAGCATGAGCCTTTTTTGTTTGACAAGTACGGCCCCAGGAAAAAAGACGCATGGGATACTTTTCTAAGGGTTACAAGGGCGGCCCGTATACTCGGGGCAAAGCACATCACCTTTCACGGCCCCTCAAGGAAATGGTTCGACAACGAGGCTTCCGAGCTTATGGAAATATCGGGCGAAATGGACAGCCTTGCCGAAACCGCTGCCTTAAGCGGTGTATCCCTTGCCTGGGAAAACGTGTACTGGTGCCTTTCCCACGACCCTGCCCTTATGCAGCAGGTTATGGAAGGAGTAACCAGTGACAACATAAACTTCACGTTGGACTTAAAGCAGGCCAACCGCAGCCGGGTGCCGGTGGAGAGGTACCTTGAGATTATGGAGAAAAGGCTTGTTAACGTTCACATAAACGATTATTCGCCCGGCAGCATGTGCCTTTTGCCGGGACAGGGACAGGTGGATTTCCCGCGGCTGTATGAAACCCTTGACAGGGCAGGGTATCGGGGCCCGTTCATAATTGAGGTTTACAGGAATAATTTTTCCGGGTATGACGACCTGGCCAGGGCACGGGACTTTTTGCTGGAGGCCGGGGCAAAAGGGGCATCTCCTTGACATACCAGGAAACATAAATTATAATTACAGCATGCTGGGCGCTGTATATTTTAAATGCAGTGCCTTCGGCTTATACCATGGGAAAATATTGCTGTTATATTCATAGAATAAAATAAAGACCGTAACATATATTATCTAGGATATAGTGTGCCGTTAATACGAATCAAATTAAAGGGGAGACTTATATGGTTCAGAAAGAAGTTGTTTTAACCTTGGCGGGTCTTGAGAAACTCGAGGAGGAACTTGAAATACTGAAGACCAAAAAAAGGCGGGAAATAGCCGAAAGGATAAAACAGGCCATAGCCTTTGGAGACATTACCGAAAACTCCGAGTACGACGAGGCGAAAAAAGAGCAGGCCTTTATTGAAGGAAGGATAGGAACCATTGAGAACCTTTTGAAAAATGCAAAGGTGATAGACGATGAGGACATTTCGGTTGAAGTTGTGAGCATAGGCTGCGTGGTAACGGTAAAGGACCTGACCTACGACGAGATGGTTGAATACAAAATCGTGAGTTCGGCGGAAGCGGACCCGTCCCGGTTGATGATCTCAAACGAATCCCCCGTCGGTAAAGCTCTTATGGGGCACAGGGTTGGGGACGTGGTGGAGATACAGGTTCCCGACGGGTCGATAAAATTCCAAATCATGGAAATCAAAAAATAAGGACTGGGGGTAAACAAATGGAAAGGGATACGAAAGACGACCTTAACCTGAATGAAATACTGGAGCTTAGGAGGAAGAAGCTGGAGAGCCTGAGGGAAAAGGGCAAGGACCCATTCAAAATAGACAGGTACGATAGAAAGCATTTTACCCAGCAGATAAAAGACAACTATGATGACTTCGAGGGCAAAGAAGTGTCGGTTGCCGGCCGCATAATGACCAAAAGGGACCACGGCAAGGCCAGCTTTGCAGATGTCCAGGATATACAGGGCAGGATACAGCTTTATGTGCGGGAGGACGAAATAGGCGAGGAGAAATACCGGGAGTTTACTTCCTTTGATATAGGAGATATAGTGGGTGTCAAGGGTGAGGTGTTTACCACAAGAAAAGGGGAAATGTCCATCAAGGTCACCGATATTGTACTGCTTTCAAAGTCCCTCCAGGTGCTGCCCGACAAATGGCACGGGCTTAAGGACCCGGATTTGAGGTACAGGCAGAGGTATGTGGACCTGGTGGTAAACCCCGACGTGAAAAAAACTTTCCTTATAAGAAGCAATGTCATTAAAGCCATAAGGGAGTATCTTGACAGCATTGGGTATATAGAAGTAGAGACTCCCATTCTACATACAATAGCCGGGGGAGCCAATGCCAGGCCCTTTATAACGCATCATAATGCGCTGGACATAGATATGTACCTCAGGATAGCGACCGAACTTCACTTGAAAAGGCTTATAGTGGGCGGCCTTGAAAAGGTGTATGAAATAGGGCGCGTTTTTCGCAACGAAGGGATGTCCATAAAGCATAACCCGGAGTTTACTTCAATAGAGCTTTACGAAGCCTATACCGATTATCACGGCATGATGGAACTGACCGAGAACCTTATAGCCCATGTTGCCCAAAAGGTGTTGGGCACCACAAAAATCAACTACCAGGGCGTTGATATTGACTTGACACCGCCCTGGACAAGGCTGACCATGGTTGATGCGATAAAAAAATTCACCGGCGTGGAATTCAAAAAGGAAGACGATGCGAAAACCGCCTTTGAAAAGGCAAAAGCTTTGGGTATAGAGCTGGAAGGCAGTCCGTCCAAGGGAGAAATAATAAACACCGTGTTCGAGGAAAAGGTGGAAGAGCACCTGATTCAGCCGACCTTTATACTGGACTATCCTGTCGAGGTTTCCCCGCTGGCAAAAAGAAAAGCGGATGACCCGGACTTTACAAGCCGGTTTGAGGGTTTCATATATTCCTGGGAGATTGCAAACGCATTCTCCGAGCTTAACGACCCGATTGACCAGAAGAAAAGGTTCGAGGACCAGTTGAAGCTGCGCGAAGCCGGTGACGAAGAAGCCCACATGATGGATGAAGATTATGTAAACGCGCTTGAAGTGGGACTGCCGCCGACCGGCGGGCTGGGAATAGGAATTGACCGATTGGTAATGCTATTAACGAATTCCTATTCCATTAGGGATGTAATACTTTTCCCCACAATGAAGCCCAAGGAATAAAAAGGAGTATAAATTTAAACCTTTGCGTTTCAGCCGGTAGGATTGAGGGAAAAAATGTTATACCGGGCAGTAAATACCCAAAATATTGGTGTTGACATAAAGTTTGCGGCATGATAATATATAAAAGTCGCCGCTTGAGGCGACATATAAATCGGCGCAGGACCGGCACAACAAGGTGCTTAATAAGTTCTTGACAGTAAAAATAAGTTGTGCTATCATAGTAAAAGTCGGCGGTCGGCCGGCGCGAAGCTAGAAAACTAAACAGTGCGAATAAAGGCAAAGTCAAAGAGCCTTTGAGTTAAGGAATTGAACTAAAGAGTTTGATCCTGGCTCAGGACGAACGCTGGCGGCGTGCCTAACACATGCAAGTCGAACGGTCCGGCACTCAACCGA
>JAAYEV010000131.1 GCA_012728565.1 Clostridiales bacterium | reverse complement strand
TTCCATTGCTTCTTTTATTACTTGTTGCTTGAACTCCTCAGTATATCTTTTCCTCTGTTGCATTTTAACTACCCCCTGACATCTTCTATTTTATTGATTAAGGCTCTCGATGTCCAATGCATTTAGGGGGCTAAATAGCTACGACACCTTTAATAATACTATAGTTAGCCATAAATCTCTTATGCATTATGTGGTTGTTAGTATCTGACAAGATGAAGCCAGCAAAACATCCTTTGCAAATGAAAAGGGTTTTTTTGTATTTTATAGAAAGATTCAGTTGATCAAGTATAATTACAAAGGAATGATGCTAATGGTATATGTACTGCTTGACACCAATATTCTCATATATGACCCATATGTCGTGAAGAAGTTGGTAAGAAGGAACTATTATGTGGTTATCCCGGTGATGGTGATTGATGAGTTAGACAAGCTCAAAATGAGGATTGATTTAAAACAGAATATAACCAAGACCGGGCAGGTTATTGAAGAAATAATAAACGAAAGGGATAAATACTTAAACCTGACAACTAATCTAGAGGAGATTCCAGGGCTCCCATTAAACAAGCCGGACAACTACATCCTGGCTGCAGCATATCATCTAAAGAAGCAGCAAAAGGATGTAATATTTATAACAAACGATAGATTCCTAAGGCTAAAATCAGAGGCATTGGGGATTAAGATGATTTCCAGCTATGACCAGCTAGAGAAAGCTGTTAAAGAATTGCAAGAGAAAAAGAAGGAAGGAAAACCTGGGACTGATGATGGGAAACCTGCTTCAGACGGGAGAAACGTTGAAAAGTTCAATAATAAAGGCTTTCTCACACTGGAGCAAAAGCGCAATATATTCAAGTCCTTCCCCGAACTCGCAGAAGAGATTGATAAATTTGGTAGGGTCAGTTATAAGTATTATGGAAGTGCGATAAAAAGAAAGATAATAGCCCGAGAATTAACCCATACCGGAAACGGGTACGTTTATGGGGCCTATCTTCCGGAATACAAAGATGAACTGGACCCCAGGGGCTGGATAAACATAAAAGATTATGGCGAAAAGGACCTGCGGGAACTGATACGGAAGGCAATAGAGGCATACTCTTAAAGATAATTATGACTAAATTTTTGTAGTAATAAAATCATAAAGGGGGTTATTGTATGTTTGAAATGCTGGAATATCAAAAGGAAACAGATAACAAATACAGATGGGATAACATTCATAATGGTGTGAAGTTTGAATTGTATATACCAAAATGGAGGGTGCCGAATCCGAAACCCAATTCAGTTTATGTGGAAATATTTGATAAAAGCAGCTATAATATGGACTTTAAAAAACATAGCAGGTCTAAATATGAGAATAATGAGGAATTGAAAAAGAATAAGATTATTGCCCATGTAAAATGGATTGCAGATCATACTAAAACAGCACGGTTCAATCCAGTAGTAGATTCCGAAGAAGCTGAAATTGGCTCTTTGTATGTGCCTTTTGATTTATTACCAAATAGAACTTCAAAAGAATTAATTATCGAGGTATGTTGGAAATAGTAAAAAGAGCATAGTGGGACAGAGTGGATAAGGGAATAACAATTACAGGTAATTCAGTCTAAAAGTGTATACATGGGATGATGACAAGAGCAGGTGTTTGCTAAATCAACAGAGGCTATAAACAGTATTGTGAATAAACAAAAGGATTATCTAATTATTCTGAATTATTATGAAATGAGGGGAGTATTTATGAGCGTGCCTCAATGATATAAGGGCTAGAACTCCTGATGGCCTTGACCTTAGAATCAAAGAATACCTTAATACCGATTTAAGAACAGCCAATATTATCTCAGATGTTTTAGCCGAGGCTGGCGTAGTTAAGGTTGTCACTATTGAGAACCCAAGAACAGGCAGAAGGATAAAAGGCACAAAACTGTTAGAAAACTGGAGCTGGAAAGAAGATAAAGAGAATGATGCAGCAGACCATACTGGGCCATAGAAGCGGAATTCCGGTATATATAACAGCAAGTCAGCGGGGCTGGCTGCGATATCATTGAAAAACGAGGGGAGCTGCTATGCTGGGTGCAATTGCAGGGGACATTATCGGTTCGGTTTATAAATGGAACAATATCAAAACCGAAGAATTTGAACTGTTTGGTAAAAACTCCAGGTCTACCGAGCAGTTGCCGCTGCAATATTTTTGGCAAGGCAGAAAAAAAGCAAAAGCGAGATAGGAGACAGCGATACCATAGCATGTATTACCGGGGGTATAGCCCATGCCTTTTACGGGGAAGTCCCGAAGGAAATAGCCGAAAAAGCGTTATCTGTCCTGGATAAAAGGTTAAGCGAGGTGTGGGACAGATTCAAAAGCAAATACCTCCTGTAGATAAAACCGCTTAACGGTGCATGTTTTATACCTGTAAAATAGTGCCTTTCAAGGGCCAAGGCGGGTTTTCTTATATTACTGATTAGGGTCCTATTTTCCGTGTTAGTACCGGTTTGTTATAAGAGGCTTTGAAAACGTGATAGTGCGCCCGGAACCTTTATATACCAAAGGTCTCGGGCGTTTTTGTTTGCTGTCCATTTTATTGACAAGGCAATCTAAAGCATATATCATATATTTTAGATTGAAATAATATATGATATATGATATATTTTAGAAAAACGGATAGGGTGGTATATTAATGAATAATAATTTTTTGACAAAGTCAGAATTGGTATTTGATACGTTGAAAAAAAGAATTATTGACGGGGAACTTGAGCCCGGAACAGAACTGGTAATAAGCAGGCTATCAGAGGAGTTTAATGTTTCAACCATTCCGGTAAGGGAGGCTATAAAAACATTAGCATCGGAAGGCCTTGTAGAGATTGAGCCTCATAAATCGGCTAAAGTTGCAGAATTCAATTTGGAAAAGCTGCATCAAATCATTACAATCAGGGCCGGCCTTGAGGGCTATGCTGCCAGGTTGGCTGTGCTTCATATAAACGAAATACAATTAAGAACCCTGGAAAATATTGTCAATAAAATGAAAGAAGCCATGCTTAAATCGGACGCTGAAAATTTTAACTTAAACAACTTGAAGTTTCATAGGTATCTATACCAAATAGCTCCTTACCCGATGCTGTATGAAATGATCGTTAAAGTATGGGACGGAGGAAAATGGACAAGGTCCGTGTTTGCAATAAGCCCAAAACGCATGGAAAAGTCTATTGAAGAACATATGGAAATTATAAGGGCCATAAAGAACAGAGATGAAGACAGAGTTGAAAGACTGGTAAGAGAACACAGGATAAATGCTGGTAAAGAGTTGGAAAAGAACTATAAGAAACGATAGGGCAGCCTTGAAAACTTATAGATTATCTAAGACTGGCTCCCAAAATTATCGTTTTGACTGGAGATGCCATGGAAAATCTAATTACTAATTTCAATATATTAATTCCGATGGTGCTGTTGGTGGTTCTTGGCAAAGTTCTGCTAAGAACCGGTTTTATCAGCAAAACCTATGTGGATATAAGCTCCAAGCTGGCTTTTAATATAACACTGCCGGTTACACTTTTTTTAAGTACATCAAGGATTGACTTCAGTAATGGCATAAGTGAAAACACAAAAGGATTGGTAATTTACGGCAGTTTTGTTATGCTGATGAGTTTTGTTGTTGCTACCTCCGTTTCAAAGTTTTTAAACATCAATGATAAAGCAAAGGGGGCATTCATCCAGGGAACTTGCAGGAGTAATTTTGCGGTTGTTGGATACCCGATATTACTAAGTATTTTCAGCGATGAAGTTATATTGCCGATGTCACTTTTCACGATTTTCTTAATTGGAATAACAAATGGTGTGTCAGTAATAATACTGACAATGTTTAGCGGAAGTGGCAAAAAGGTTGAAATACGGACTTTGACAAAGAATATCCTGTTAAATCCGCTGATAGACAGTTTAATAATTGGGTTTATATTCTCTTATTTTTCTATTAAACTGCCGGTATTTATCAACAGCACGCTTTCGCAAATATCCAGTTTGACTACACCTTTAGCATTAATAAATATCGGGGCAATTTTCAGTCTATCATTTGAAGCCGAGAGAATAAAACCCTTGGTGACATCCGTAATAATGAAAAGCTTGATTATACCGCTGCTGGCAGTTCTTGCGGGTATTCATTTAGGGTTTAGGGGACCATTACTGGGAATACTCTTTATAGCCTTGGTTTCACCGGCGCCCCCCAGTTCCTTTGTAATGGCAAAGATGATGAATAGCGATGAAAACCTGGCTGCAAATATCGTGGTAGCTTCAACAGTTGCTTCGGCAGTTGTTATCTTCGTCGGGATGACTTTGTTACAATCGCTGTCATTAATATGATGTCTGTGGGTATCGAATACAATTTTCCCGCTCACTATGAGCGGATAAAAATAATTAACATAATCAGGAGGTTACTATGTATAAAATATTTGATTTAAGCGTATGTCACGAGAACAATGCTACTGAACCGTTTCCGCCGACTATTGAACTGTCACCCCACGAAAAGGGTGTAGTAAGGCTGGCGAAAGTCGCCGGTATTGAACCTACGGATTTTCCAGAGAGCACGGCTTTAGCCACAGATTTTGTGAGTTCCTCAACCCACTCGGGAACCCATGTAGACGCACCGTTTCATTACGGACCTTTATGTGAAGGTAAGCCGGCAAAGACTGTTGACCAGGTTCCCCTGGAGTGGTGTATCGGACCGGGTGTAGTCTTGGATATGACTCATAAGGCGCCGGGAGACGAGATTATGCCGGCTGACCTGGAAGCGGCCTTGGAGAAAATCAACTATACATTAAAACCCGGGGATATTGTCCTGTTGTATACAGGCTGTGACAAGTACTGGGGTACTGATACCGCTACGTACCTGGCAATGCAGTCCGGCCTGGGCATTGAAGGACTTGACTGGTTGCTGGACAGGGGTATAAGGACCATAGGCATTGACGCATGGACGTTGGATAGACCGGTTAAAGCCATGGTAGAATCCTTCCGTGAAACAGGGGATAAGCGGCATTTGTGGGCAAGCCATTACCATGGACGAAAAAGAGAGTATCTGCAAATAGAAAAGCTTGCAAACCTTGGGTCATTACCCACTCCTTACGGATTTACAGTATTTGCGCTCCCGGTTAAAATCAAGGGCGGTACTGCGGGATGGTGCAGGGCTGTAGCGATTTATAACGATTAACACCTGATATTATCATTAAATGGGTTGAGATTTCAAATAATTGAAATCCATTTATAAGGGAGAGGATTTTAATTATGAATCTAACAGAAGAGAAAGTACAAAATTATTACAAAACGCTGGCAAGTATTATGGCAGTCATAGTAGGAAGCTTTCATCTCTTATATGTAAGCGGTGTTCTTGTTGTTTCGAGTATGCCGCTTAGAGTAATTCATTTAATGTTCATGACTTCGATTGCAATTCTTGTAAGGCTAAAAACAAAGCACAACACCCCCTTAACGCTAACACTGAGGGGAATTGGAGTACTGCTGAGCTGCGCGGTGGGCATTTATATACTGACCCGGTGGCAGGCGATAATAGAAAGCGGAGGCGTTACAACGAGTATTGACACTTATTTCGGTATCGCAATAGTGGCTTTGATACTCGTCATTACCTGGAAGTCAATAGGTAAAGTACTGTCTGCAATTGTTACCCTTTTCTTGCTTTACCCGTTTGTCGGGCCATATATGCCCGGTATTCTTGAAAACCGTGCATACAGCCTGAACAGAACTTTCAGCTTCCTGTTTGCATCAACGCAGGGGATTTACGGAATACCCATTAGCGTCGCAGCCAGTTATATAGTTATATTCTGTATTTACGGTGCTTTCTTGAGCAAGTTTGGAGCAGGTGACTTTTTGTTTAAATTCTCTTCCGCCTTGACTTCAAAGCTTACTGCCGCTACTGCCAAGACTTCGATAATATTTAGCGCCTTGGTGGGAATGATCTCGGGGTCGGCAGCCGGAAACGTTGCAATAGCGGGAGCCATTAGTATACCCATGATGAAAAAAAGAGGCTACAGCGCTGTGAAAGCCGGAGCTGTACAAGCCGTAGCAGCAACGGGAGGACAAATAATGCCCCCGGTAATGGGCGCGGCAGCGTTCTTAATGGTTGAACTGACAGGGGTCCCCTACAGCGGCATTATGAAAGCGGCCATAATACCGGCTTTGCTCTATTTCCTGTCAATTTTCTTTATAGTTCATTTTACTTCTCTAAAGGACAGGGTGGATTTAAAGGATGAATCAAGGGAAGTATACGTTCTATCGGAAGTATTAAAGGAAGGTTGGTATTTGGCCTTACCCATTATTGCGCTTATGTACTTCCTTATAACCGGCTTTTCGCCCTTTAAGGCTGCATATTATTCGACCATCATGCTCATAGTTGTATATGTTATCGCTAATATAATTTCGGAGAAAAAAGTGACCTATAACTTTGTAAAAGACCTTATTTCAAAGATACTAGGGTCCATTGAAAAAGGAGCATATGACACTGTTCCTATATCCATTGCCTGTGCGGCTTCGGGGCTAATTGTCGGAGTAATAACAATGACGGGAATTGGTGCCAAGTTGACAAACCTGATAATAGCGGCATCAAATGACGTAATGTTATTGGCTATGATTTATACCATGATAATCTCGATAATACTGGGGATGGGGCTGCCAACCACAGCAGTGTACCTTATAGTCGCCTCGGTAGTTGCGCCGGCGCTAGTAAAAATGGGGATGCCGCTGCTTACCGCACACCTGTATGTATTCTTCTTTGGGTGTATCTCGACAATTACCCCCCCGGTTGCCTTGGCGTCGTACGTTTCAGCGGGTATTGCCGATGCGGATATCAATAAGGTTGGATGGACGGCATTTAAGTACGGGTTAATAAGTTTCATACTGCCATACATGTTTGTATATGGACCGGCTTTGCTATTGCAAGGTTCTGTTGTTGAAGTTATAACATCCGTATTGGTAAGCATTGTCGGAGTTTACGTATTATCAATAAGTATAGTCGGTTACTTTAAATCAAATATCAATACGGTCTACAGGGCAATACTGTTTGTTGGAGGCTTTTTGCTGGTTAACCAGGGTTATGTAACGGATATCATAGGTTTCATATTGATAGGGTTCGTATTCTATATGATTCGCAAAAATAAAAGAATGGATGTGAGTACTGGTGAGTAAATGGAAAAACAACGACAAATGGTGGGTAAGCAGTTTTAACTTCAAGGATGAAGTAACCAAACAATTTGAATTTAAGGATAATATTCAGATACACGATGCCACTTTAAGAGACGGAGAGCAAACACCCGGCGTTGTAATGAGAAAACATGAAAAGGTTGAAATAGCCAAAAGGCTGGCTGAAGTAGGGGTAGAGCGCATAGAAGCGGGGATGCCGGCAGTATCCGCAGAGGATAGGGATGCCATTGCCGAGATAAAAAAGGCGGGCTTAAACTCCAAAATCTTTAGCTTTGTAAGGGCAAAAGAAGAAGACCTAATTATGACCAAAGAATGCGGAGTTGACGGAGTAATTATTGAAGTACCCATAGGCAAGCCAAAGCTTGAGATGCAGTTCAAGTGGGAAATAGATAGAGTAATCAACGACAGTATTGCCGCTATTAGGAAAGCGAAAGAACTCGGCCTGTACACCGTGTATTTCCCATATGATACGACAAGAGCCGATGAAGCGGACCTTGAAAAAGTATTGGTGGAAATCATGAAGGAAACTCCGCCGGATTCGGTCGGGCTGGTTGATACTATGGGATCCGCACTTCCGGCTACAATAAGCTATATGACAAAACTAATAAACAGTATTACCGGTTTACCCGTTGAAATCCATACACACAATGACTTCGGCCTGGCCCTGGCCAACAGCCTGTCTGCGCTTACCTCGGGTGCCAGCGTTGTTCATACCTGTGTAAACGGAATGGGTGAAAGAACGGGGAACTGCTCGTTGGAGGAAGTAATAGTTGCCCTGAAAGTCCTGTTTGGCCTGGAAACCGATTATGACATTGAAAAAGCGGTTGAATTATCACAATACCTGGAGGACATAACGGGTTATAAAATGGCCATGAATAAACCTATTGTAGGCAAGGGTAACTTTACCAGGGAATCCGGGATTGGAGCCGATGCCCTATTGAATACGCCGCTGGCTATGTTCGCACTGAATCCGAGTTTTTTGGGCAGGGCACCAAAACTTGTACTAGGGAAGAAAAGCGGGCTTGCATCAATCAATGTTAAGCTGAATGAAATGGGAATCGAGCTTGACGATGAGAAAAAAAGGCTTTTGCTAAACGATGTCAAGAATGCAGGCCTGGAAAAGAAAAGGCTGGTCTCAGACGAAGAATTCCTGGAGCTGCTGAGTAAATATAGGGGGTCTTGATTGAACACCCGCAAAGAGCAGCGGTGTGATGTCAAGTGAAAACTGGAAAATATTTTAGAAAATCGCTGCTAATAAGGAGGTGCATGCCTAAAGAAGGCATCACTAAACTAAACCCACCCAACTTAATAGATAAACATTCACAT
>JAAYEV010000003.1 GCA_012728565.1 Clostridiales bacterium | reverse complement strand
TATTTATTGCAGAATATAATTGGCCAGAGTTGCAAAAGGAAATCCCCACTTTTGCAACAGTGAATTCCTCATAATTGCAAAAAGGTCATTGCAGGCACCACACCAAAATAATACCCTTGTATTTGAGAGCAAATCGAGTACAAGGGGGAATGGAGGATGCTAACAATGACCCAAATAAAGGATATCAGAAAAATGTACTTTGAGGAAGGGAAAAATATTAGCCAAATTGCCAGAGAAACCGGCCATGACCGTAAAACAATAAGGGGATATCTAAATAAAGACGACTGGAATACAGAACCTCCAAAAATTAAGAAAGGAGCTTTTTATCCTAAATTAGATCCATACAAACCCGACATTGATACCTGGCTTAACGAAGACAAAAAAGCCAGGCGTAAGCAAAGACACACAGCAAAACGAGTATACGACCGGCTGGTAAAGAAATACGGGGATAACTTTAACTGCTCCTACAGAACCGTTGCCGGATATGTAGCAATGAAGAAAAAAGAAATATTCGGTGAAAAGAAAAGTTTTCTGCCCTTAGAACATATACCAGGAGAAGCCCAGGTAGACTTTGGAGATGCTGACTTTTATGAAAACGGCAAGCTATATACAGGCAAATACCTAAATCTATCATTTCCATACAGCAACAAAGGATATTTCCAAATATTCAAAGGAGAAAACCAAGAATGCCTATTCGAAGGCCTAAAAACCATATTTAAGCACATAGGCGGTGTACCACCACGCATATGGTTTGACAATGCAAGCACCATAGTAACCAAGGTAATCAAAGGTGGAGGCCGAGAACTGACAGATGATTTTCTGCGGTTTATGGAACATTACCGGTTTGAAGCTGCCTTTTGCAACTTAGATGCCGGGCATGAAAAAGGTAATGTAGAAAACAAAGTCGGGTATCACAGACGAAACATGCTGGTACCAGTACCAAAGTTTGAGAAAATAACTGAATTTAACAAAGACCTCTTAATCCAATGTGAAGAAGATGCAAAAAGAGAGCATTACCGTAAAGAGGGAACCATTGAAGGGCTTCACAAAGAGGATGTCCAAGCCCTTTTAGAATTACCTAAAGAAGTCTTAGAAACAAGCAAATACATAACATTAAAGACAAATGGTTATGGCAAATTTCTACTCAACAATGGCTTACACGAATACTCCGTAGCACCCAAATATGCAAACCAGTATGTATTGGTTAAGCTAACTGCCTTTCATGTAATAGTCCTTGATGAAAGCCATCGTGAAATAGTGCGTCATGAAAGGCTCTACGGTAACCATAAACAACAAAGCATGCAATGGTTGCCCTATCTTAACCAACTGTCACGACGCCCAGGGGCATTGAAATACACAGGCATATACAATATGCTGCCAAATCCCATAAAAGAATATATGGAGGATTTAACCAAACAGGATACAGGAAAGGTACTAAAAGCTATTGCTGAATTAACAAAAAGAAGTAGCTTCGAAAAGGCGGTCGAGACCGTAAGCACTGCTCTATCCTATGGCACTACCGATATAGACAGCCTAATAAATCTACACAGCCGACTCCATGAAAAAATACTAGAGCTTGAGCCCGTACACTTGCCTAATTATATACCCCAGCTAAAAATATATGAGCCCAATTTTAAGGCCTATGACAAAAGTCTTGAAAAGGCAGGTGTAAAAAGATGCTAGTTTCTGATATTGCAGTTTGTTGCAAAAAACTTCGCCTTAGCCGAAACATTGTAGAAATGGCGGATAAAATACAAGCAGACACTCACCAGGAATACCTGCTTAAACTTCTTCAATCAGAAATTGTACATCGTGAGAAAGTAAGGAAAGATAAGCTGCTAAAAAAAGCAGGTTTTTATACCCTAAAGACCTTTGAAGACTTTATTTTTGATGAAGTAACACTACCTAGCGGTATAACTCCGGACTATCTAAGAGAATGCAAGTTCTTAGAAAACAAAAACAATATTGTTATGTATGGCAACGTAGGTACAGGAAAGACGCATCTTTCCATTGCCCTAGGTGTAGAGGCCTGTAAAAAAGGTATAGAAGTTAGGTTTTACAGGACATCGGCACTTGTAAATAAGCTGGCAGAGCTAAAAAAGCTGGAACACTATCTGTCTTTTTGAAAAACTTAAACAAGGCTGACCTTTTGATCTTTGACGAGTGGGGCTATGTTCCCCTCGATCGGGTAGGGGCACAGCTTTTATTTGAGGTTATATCTGATTGTTATGAACAAAAATCGGTGATTATCAATACTAATATAGAATTTTCAAGGTGGGTAAATATCTTCTATGACGAACAGATGACAGGGGCCATCATTGATCGAATACTTCACCACTGCCATCTACTGTTGTT
>JAAYEV010000130.1 GCA_012728565.1 Clostridiales bacterium | reverse complement strand
TGAGAAGGGCTGCCCAAATGGGAGTGTGCAAGATAAACATAGATACCGACCTGCGGCTGGCGATGACCGCCGCCATTAGGCAGTACCTGGCCGAAAACCCGTCGGTGTTCGACCCGAGGAAATACCTTGGCCCCGCCAGGGAAGCCATAAAAAAGATGGTGGCCCATAAGATAAGGAATGTGCTGGGCTGCAGCGGAAAACTATAAGTAATCAAGGGTAATCAAGGGGACGGTTCTTATGATTGCAATCATAAGAACCGTCCCCTTGATTAGATAAAAAGCTGCATGTCGGAATTAACGGCATCCTGTATGTAGGCCTTCACATCCACAATCTCCAGCTCCGGCAGCAGCTCCTCCTTTTTGAAGCCCATAACCTCGGCGGACAGCTTACAGCCGTAAAACTTGACCTTGTTCTTGCGTGCCCCGTCCAGCAAATCTTTAAGGCTGGGGGCATTATCCTCCTTCATCATATCCAGCATCATGGACTTGCCTATGCCCATCATGTTCATCCTGGACAGGCTTAAGTCCTCAGGCCCCTTGGGCGTCACCGCTCCAAACATCTTTTCATAGGCGCTTTTGCCCTCGCTGTCCATTCTCTCCGGGTCCCGCATTACAAGTAAGCCCCAAAAAGCAAAAAACATGGACACGTCCATATCCATATCCCGTGCGCCGTTGGCTATAAGAAGCGCGGCATAGAGTTTGTCATAGTCCCCGCTAAACACCAGGAGGTTTATTCTTTGGCCCATTCCCGTCACTCCCCTTTATAAGCTGAATTAGCGCCAAGGGCCCCATGATTCCAGGGCGCCGGCAGCATTCAAAGGCTTGCGGCGGCCACCGTGACAATTCAAGGAGCCCCCTGACACTAAATAGCTTTTCCCGTGCCGGGAATTTTACACTTAGATTTTACATGGCTCTCCGGATATAATGGATATAAGCTCCCGGGGGTTTTTTACCAGCGCCTTGGCCCCGTTTAGTTTAAGCTCGTCGGCGCTCCTAAAACCCCACAGTGCCCCTACCGGGTACATTCCCGCCCTGGCAGCGGTCTGCATATCGATACCGCTGTCCCCCAGGTAAAGAACACGCTGCGGCGGGACACCCATCCCGGCGGCTATCTCCAGCGCAGAGGCAGGGTCGGGTTTCCTTGGGGTGGGCGGCCTCTCCCCCCTTATTTCAAAAAAGGTCCACTGCCCCAGTAAAGCTTCGGCCATGTCCTTGGTGAAGCCGTCCGGCTTGTTGGACAGCACGGCCTTCGGAATCCTATTATCCTCCAGGAAGTCAAGGAGTTCCCCAATTCCCGGGTAGAGTTTTGAACAGCACGCCCATCCCGAGCCGTATTCCTTATGCATGTCGGCAAGGCACCTAGCCACCGTTTCCCGGTCGTCCCGGCCGTCGGGAAGGGCTCTTCTAACCAGCATTTCCATACCTTCGCCCACGAAATACCGGTAAGAATCCACCGGGTGGGCGGGATAGCCGTACCGCTCCAGAACCCTGTTCATGCAGCTGGCCAGGTCCTCAATGGTATCCAGCAGCGTGCCGTCCATATCGAATATTACTCCGCCAAACCTCATAAAATACATCCTCCGTAGTTGTTATACCTTTCCTGCCACCGCTGCGTATATCGCAAATTCATCGGTCCCGTCAACCCCGAGAAGCGCGTCCATTTTATCCTGCGCATACTTCCCTATGGCGCAGGCTCCCGCGCCGACGGACTCGCATGCAAGGTAAAGGTTCTGGCACAGGTGACCCGCATCCACCGCTATCATTTTGTGGGCAATAAGGCTGTATCGCCATTCAGCGCGATAGGGAAGCACCGTCCACATAAAAACCACCGCCCCGTCCGCTGTAAAGCTTTGCCCCTTGCAGGCTTCCACCACTTTCCGGTCCAGCTCCTCCGGGCGGTCCATAACAAGCAGCCGGTGTTCCACTGGCAGGTACCTGTACAGCCCGGGTTTTACGCCCTCCACGTTCATGACCGCCAGGTATGTTTCAAAGGGATGTCGTGCCCCGGCCGACGGGGCGGTCCTCCTGTCCTCCCTGTCACCGGTAACACCCTGCACCGCCCATAGAAGGAAGGACAGTTCTTCCAGGCTTAGGGGCTGCCCGGTGAATTTCCTGCAGCTTCTTCTTCGCTCCAGGGCGTTTATAAGCGGCATGTTTCCCACCGTTATGTCCTTTCGCGCCACAAGGTCTACAAAGGCCGCATCCCCGTCGTAGGGTTTCTGGGGCGGCGGGGCCGGCAAACCCTTCTGCTGGTCCCTTTCTAAGTCGTCCCAACGGTCCCATAGGTAACCTTTTAGAAAATTCCTGTGGTCCTCCAAGCCATTCATATATGTACACCTCTCCTTCAAATACTAATAAACCGGTTTGAAAGGGCTGCTATCACCATTATTATACCGGTTATTTGATAAACCTGCACTGTCCCGGCGTTTGCCTGGATAAGCCTTGGAGTATAGTTAAACTCCCTTTTGGCTACCTTTACCGATCGCACCGCCACAGGGATGCTGACAAGCCCCAACAGCCATACCGGGTTCCGGTAAAGAAGGGCTAGCACCGGGAACATCGCGTAGGCCATCGCAAAAAGTGCCGCATACACCCTTACGCCCCGTTCCTTGCCCATCCGTACCACCCAGTTATGCTTTCCGGCCTTTTTGTCCGCTTCATAGTCCGGGTACTGGTTAATCCACAGAACATTGGCAATCAAAAAACCAATGGGGATTGACGCCGCCACCACCTCCGGCTGCACCGAACCGGTCAGCACCAGGTACATACCGGTGGTAATCAGGGGTCCGAAGGTTAACCCCACCGCCAGTTCCCCCAGGCCGGAGTATGCAAAGCTAAAGGGCGGAACGCTGTAAAAAACCGACAAGAAAACCCCGGCAAGGCCTATCCAGAGCACGTCAAACTCGCGGTAGAGCACTATAAACAGCCCTATGGCACAGGCCGCCAGCATTGTGCCGTAGGATATAACCTTTACCTCGCCAAGGGTTAGTTTCCCGTCCACGATTGTTTTTTTGCCCCCGCTGAAGGGCGTCCTGTTTTCCGGCGTCACGTTCCGGTCCGCTCCCGACTTATAGTCCACGTACTCGTTTATTGCGTTTTTGCCCGTTTCAATAAGGTAAATCCCCGCCACCGAAAGCAAAAACCAGCCGATATGGAACCGCCCGGTATTGCCGTAGGCAAGGGCCGCCGCCACCAGCATGGGAACGGTGGAAGCTATCCAAATCTTAGGGTCGGCCAGCTGCCAAAAACCCTGCCATACTCTTTCCTTTTCCTGCTTGTTCATTTGAGCTAATCCCCTCTTTGCGATTGGTTATTTTTTCTGAAAGTTTGTCCACTACTATATTGTCCAGGGCAAACCGGTATATTCGGCATCCCGCCCCGGACAATAAAAATTCTCCATTTGGAATTATTCTACACCGGCCCCGGGTTTTCCTCCACCGGTAAGACAGGGAAACGGTTCTCCTGTCTTTTTTTAAGACAGTAAGACAGGGGGACGGTTCTCCTGTCTTTTTTTGTACCCTGACACCTGCCAACTCCCAACTACGGACTGCAGCTTAAATCCCAATAGCCGGTATCATTCTTCCCAGCGGCCCGTTCTCGTCAACAATATCCTCTACCTGGTACATCGTAATCGGGAACTCGGGGAAGCCGTAGGCATAGGGCGTAAGTTCGTAAAGCTGGAAGTATACAACCAGCACCTTATCCGCGATATAATAGTCCTGGTCCGGCTTTATACCGGTAAACTCGTTTATTACCGGTATTTCCCTCTCCTTTATCTGCTTTTCTATGATGGCTGACAGCACTTTCTGGTAATCGCTTCCCGGCTTGAAAAGGTCGGCCAGGCTGTATATCCTTCCGGTACAAACATCAAAGGTAAGGGATTTTATTATGGTCATCCCGTGGGCTCCGCCGGCAAAGGCGTAATTGTTAAGCGAAAGGCTGAGTACCCCTCGCTCGTTTGTCTTTACCTCGTAGGATGCCGTAACCTGGGTCCTTGGGTTTGAATAATACCCCTGGTCGGACAGCATCTTTTTCACCAGATTCTGTATTGCATAATTTATCCTGCGCTGCACTGCAATATTTTTTAGGCCGTGCACCACCGGGTAATAAAGGTCCAGCCGCGGTTCCTTAACCCTCTGCGTATTGACCAAGACAGGCAGCTGCATATTTGCCATACCCAACCATCTCCTTATTAAATGATGTGCCTTTTTTTTAGTATATTCGGCACATCCCTATATGGTTAACGGGTAGGCTTAAGTTGTGCCCTGCGCTTGCGGCTCCTTTGCCATACGTAATAGTATACCCACCCCGCCAGCGTCCAGAAACCGAAGGAGTACAGTATAAGCAAATCCTCCACCAGCGAGACTATCGTCAGCAGCACCGCGGCGGCGGTAATCCTTTTGTCCACCGCCAGGTACACCGACACGTAATCGGCGAACCCGCTGCTCATCAGTGCCAGGCCGCAAAAAGATCCCACCAGCCTGAACCAGCCCACTACAAACCCTATAAAGTCGCCGTAGAACATTTTGGTGTAACGGTAAGTGGCGGCGGTGGCCGGGAAGACGGATGCCACCTGGGCATAACAAATTGACGCCGCCACCGCAACGACAAGCGCAATAAGGTAGCACAAAAAAAGGCCGGGACCTGCGGCGGCCGCCAGCGGACCTATCATTATGTATATTCCCGAGCCTATTACCGTGCCGATTATTATCTCCACGGCCCCGGCAAGCCCTATCTTGTGCCTTGTATCCCCTGCCGCCCCGCCGGCCGCGAACTCGGGATTCTTTCCCGTTTTTGTCATGATGTTCCCCTCTTTTTATTTCCGCTTGAATTTATGGGGTTTTTCCACCTTTAGGCGAAGTATAAGCCCGCAGTCGGTACACACCTCGGC
>JAAYEV010000129.1 GCA_012728565.1 Clostridiales bacterium | reverse complement strand
GTGCAGCGCCATCTCCATTATAACCGGCCAGGCAAGCATAAGTATCTTTTTGTTCAACCCCGTACTGTTTTTCATGTATTTCATCACCAGTTCCCCGTTCTCTATTATACCAGTCACCGTCTACGCCGGCACTACCATTCGCCGGTACAGAAAAGCTTGTCCCTTTCCTCGAAAGCCGGTACCGTCGCCGGTACCTTACAAAAAAGCTATAGGGTAAACAGCCCGTTTGCCCTATAGCGGCCATTCTCCTGCAATTAGGCAGCCATTCAAACTAAGCCCTGTTCCTCCTACTTCGCAGCTTTTTAATAAGCCTTTTTAAGGGGCTTGATATTTCCACCGCGGTGGTCACAACGCTACTGTTCCTTGGTACCACGATCACGTCCAGCCTGTTAACCCCAGTAGGGTACTGTGAAAACTCGCAGGTTTCGGACCGGCCGTCAAGATTTGTCCTGTCCACCCATATAAAGGTTGGGTACTGCTCCAGTACCGCCGAAAGGTCCTCCTCCCTTTCCACCCTCCTGCCGTTTATGCCGGTTATTACATCCCCCGCCGTTATTCCCATCTTATCGGCGGCGCCCCCCTCAAACACGTCCAGTACGCGGACGCCGCTGGCCGGGGACACAAACAGCGGTATGCCCTTTTTTTGCTTCCGTCGCCCGGTTATTATAATCAGTTCATGGAAGAGCGGGCCAAATATGGCGGACAGCCACTGTAACGGCTTGTGATAGGACGAAAGAACCGCCAACCCTAAAAGGACTATGCTGTATGCGAAAAGATTCACCGCCGAATGGCGGCTTTTCCTGGCCGGTGTATCGGTTATTGCTATGTCACTGTAGCCCAGGGCGGCAACCACCGGCAGCATCAGGAACATGACATCTTCCATGTCCCCGGTTATGCCCATGGGCTTTAACAATGGCCACCAGTCGGGCATGGGAACGGAGCCCTCAGGTGGAATCTGCCCGATTATCACCGTCATAATTATTATGGGTATGGGCCAGAATCTGACAAGATTAAAGGCTCCCACCACTCCATGGGTTTTATCCTCCAGGAATACGGGTATGCTGTGCTTGCACCCGTTAAGGAATATAAGTACGCTTTCCACCAGGTGAAGTATGGCCACTATTGCCATCAGCGCGGGAACGTCTATCCTCGGAAAACCGAAGGCCAGGCTTGCCAGGGCCAGCAGCCCTCCGGCATAGGAAAAGCACATGTACCTCGGGTTTATCAGCATGAGGACTATGGCAATCATCCATACATAGAGAATTCCCGTATTGTCAAGGGTCACCCCCACCGCCACCATAACGATGCTGCCCACCAGGCCGCCGGCAAGCCCGGCGGCAATGGACCCTGCCATCCTTTCCCAAACAGTGTACCTTACTCTTCCCAGCATACGCTCTTCCAGCATGCAGCTCTTTTTGTACTGGTTATAGACCAGTACCAATACAACCCAGAACAGCGGGTTAACAAAAACGGTCAATATGGACTGAAAAACCATAACAGCCAAGTCAACTATAGGAAACATTAATACCCCTCCATGCGCTGCACATCACCCGGCAGGCTGCGGCCGGCGGTTGGTAATCCGTAGTCGGCAATTGACAGTCCGCAGCTGCCGGGTGCCGGGTTCGGGCTCCATGTTTAAGCCGTCGGCCGCTAATCACTAATCGCTTTTTATCTCGTTCTTTATCAATTCCACAGCTTTTGCCAGTTGGGGGTCCTTTCCCTGTTTATATTCACCTATAACCCCATCCTCCGGCAGTTCCACCACGTAGTCCGGCTGTATGCCCTTGCCCTGGATGCTCCTGCCCTTGGGTGTGTAATACTGGGCGGTGGTCATCTTTATGGCAGAACCGTCATTCATCCTCTGAACGGTCTGTACCAGGGCCTTGCCGAAGGTTGTGGTGCCCACCAAAACACCGGTTCCCGAATCCTGTATCGCACCGGCCAGTATCTCGGAAGCACTGGCGCTGCCTTCGTCCACCAGCACCACCAGTGGCAGTCCCAGCTTCTCTTTGTCTGAAAACTCCTCAACCCTCTTCCCTTGCCGGTTTTCGGTATATACTATAAGCCCTTCGCCCATTAGCGTGTCGGCAATCTTTACTACTTCATCCATAATCCCACCCGGGTTGCCCCTCAAGTCCAGTATAAGCCCCCGGATGCCCTTTTCCTGGAGCTTCTTGACCTCCACGTTAAAGTCGTCCTCGGTTTTCTCGTCGAAGGAGATTATCCGTACGTATCCTATACTGTTTTCAAGGATGTCGGATTTTACCGTAGCAACCCTTATCTCCTCACGGATAATTTTCACGTCAAAGGGCTCGGAAAGTCCCTCCCTGAGTATGGTAAGCACCACCTCGGTTCCTTCCGGTCCTTTCATCATGGCTACCGCCTGGTCCAATTGGTCCGCGGATACCTCCTTGCCGTCCACTTTTATTATCCTGTCGGCGGTTTTTAAACCTGCCCGGTCGCCGGGGGTACCCTCTATCGGCGAAACCACCTGTATGTATCCGTCTTCCCCTCCTACCACCACGATCCCCACGCCTTCATAGATGCCGCTTGTCTGGACCATAAAATTTTCATAATCCAGCTTGCTCATGTAAACGGTATAGGGGTCCTCAAGGGCTTCCAGCATACCCCGTATGGCCCCCTCTTCCAGCACCCCGGGATCAATTTCTTTATAATAATAGTTGGTAAGGTAATGCTTTATGTTTATAAATTTCCTCAGTTCCTTGATTGCCTCGTAATCCCTTGCAGATAAAATCACGCTTCCCCCGGGAAGCGGTATGGATATAAAATTCATTACGCACAGGGTAATCATTATGGCAGCCACCAAAAATGCAACGGTTCCCAGCAGCGATTTAAGACTAAATTTCATTGTGGTTTCCCCCCGTCGGTTTCTACATATAAACAATATACGCAATTGTTGCCGTTAATATTAACATGTATAGATTATATCATCAGATTATTCCCATTTCAAAGGAATACACCGTTCCATGCCTATGCGGCAAGAAATGCGCCCAAATAAAAAACCGGTTGCCCGGTTTTTAGACGTTAAGGAATTTTCTAAGGGATATGGCGCTTCCCGTCACCCCTATTACTATACCTACCGCCAGCAGTATAAAAGACGTACGGTAAAGGGTCTCGGCAAAGGGCGCGAAATATCCCGACAGCATAACAAAAACGCCCTCGAAACTGCTGTTCATGGTAACAAAGAAGTAATTGTACACAACCGCCACAAGCCCGGAGGCCAGCGCCGCGCCTATAATACCCAGCAATAGCCCCTCTATTATAAAGGGCAGCCTAATAAAACCGTCGGTGGCGCCTATATACTTCATTATGCTAATTTCTCTCCTGCGGGCCACCACCGTCAGCTTGATGGTATTGGAGATTATGAATATCGAAATAAAGGCCAGGATGCAAATTAGCACCGTGCCCACCACCCTTATCAGGTGGGTGGAATTAAGCAGCCTTTCCACGACGTCCTTTCCGTACTGGACCTCTTCTACCCCTTCAAAGACGGCTATCTCGTCCGCAATGGCGCCGATGGTATTTGGGTCATCCACCCTGACTATATACGAGCTGGGGAAGGGGTTGTTCTCTCCCTCCAGCCCCTCAAGCAGGCTGCTGTTGTCGCCCAACTGCTCCTTGTATTTTTCAAGGGCGGTTTCCTTGGTCTCGAACTCAACCTCCCTGACGCCCTCCATTTGTTCTATTTTTGCGCCTATGGTTTCCACCTGGGCGGTATCCAGGTCTTCCTCAAGGAAAGCCTTAATCTCCACGCTTGATTCTATATAGGCGGTAATACTGTTTATGTTTATTATGGTCAGCAGCGACAAGCCAAGCACCAGCAAAACCGCCGTAACGGAACCCACCGCAACAAGGCTCATTATCCTGTTCCGCCACAGCCCTGAAATGCCCTGCCTAAACTGCAGGCCCAGCGTCCTAATCTTCAATGCCGTAACCTCCCCTCTCCTGGTCTCTTACAATCCTTCCCCGTTCGAGGGTCACTACCCTCTGCCGCATATAGTTCACTATATCCCGGGCATGGGTAGCCATAATAATGGTTGTGCCCCTTTGGTTTATTTCCTTAAGCAGTTTCATAATCTCCCAGGCAGTGTCCGGGTCCAGGTTGCCGGTAGGCTCGTCGGCAATAAGCAGCGACGGGTTGTTCACAATAGCCCTTGCCAGGGATACCCTCTGCTGTTCTCCCCCCGACAGTTGGCCGGGGAACACGTTCGCCTTGTCTCCCAGGCCCACAACCGACAAAACCCTCGGTACCTGCCTTGCAATCTCCCGCCTGGAAGCCTCCACTACGTGCATCGCAAAGGCTATGTTTTCCGCCACCGTTTTGTCCGGAAGCAGCCTGAAGTCCTGGAACACCACGCCCAACTTTCTTCTATAATAAGGTATTTGACGCCTTTTAAGCGAATTTATTACCACCCCGTCTACACTAATGGAGCCGGAAGTGGGATTTTCTTCCTTGAGAAGCATTTTTACCAGTGTTGACTTGCCTGCACCGCTGGACCCTACAAAAAAAACGAATTCGCCCTTATGTATTTCAATATTTATCCCGTTCAGGGCCACCGTACCGTTGGGATATATTTTTGATACGTTATTTATGGATATCAACTGCATCACTCCTATCCCCAGTCATTTCGACAAACAAACTTCTAATCCTGCAAATAAGGCCAAAGTTCCTAATAAAAGTATAATGGTTTTTGCCGGTCCTTTAAAGGAGAAATTATATCCATAATCCTGTTTTTGTTGTAAAATGGGTTGGAGGGGGCTGATGATTAAATGAAACAAAAACTGAGGGAGGAAATATTAAGCCTGAGGCGGCAGATTCCGCCGACGCTGCAAAAGGAATACAGTCAACTTATTCAAAAGAGACTACTGGAATTGGAGGCCTTTACCCGTTCTGTAAATGTCATGGCCTATGTGGCATTCAGGAATGAAGTGGAAACAATGCCTATAATACAGCACTGCCTTTCGGAAGGCAAAAGGGTGGTAGTGCCGGTGTCGGTGCCGAAAACCAGGGAACTGCTGCTTTCGGAGCTTAAGGACCCGGAAAGGGAGCTTAGACCGGGGACCTTCGGAGTACCGGAACCCGCCCCCGGGTATATACGGCCCTTTCCCGCCGAAGACCTGGACCTCATACTGGTCCCCGGGGTGGCCTTTGACGAGAGAGGCTTCAGGCTTGGCTACGGGGCCGGGTATTACGACAGGTTTTTTGAAAGGCTGACCCGCAGGGTGCCACGCATCGGCCTTGCCTTTGAAATTCAGATAATTGACAGGGTGCCCACCGACCCCACCGACCAACCGGTGGATTTCATCATAACAGAAAAAAGGCTGATAGACTGCAGGCGGATGGGCAGGTAGGCAAGAACAGAATTGGGGACGGCTCTTATGCAATAAAACCGTCCCCCTGTCTTTCGTGACCAACCCTAGTCGGCTTCTGATTCATTCACGGCTTTCCTGAAAGCCTCGAGTTTTTGTTGTACCCTGTGGTAAAGGGTGCCCTCGGGATAGCCACCGTCTTCATCCATGGTACCGGCGGGCATACCGGTAAGTATTTCAATGCCCTCCTCTATGGTCCTCACCGGGTAAATGTGGAACTTACCCTCGGCCACCGCCTGTATAACCTCGTCGTCCAGCATAAGGTTATCCACGTTCTGGTGGGGTATCATAACCCCTTGGTCCCCGGTCAGACCCTTTTCCCTGCATACCCTGAAGAAACCTTCTATCTTCTGGTTTACTCCGCCTATGGGCTGTATTTCGCCCCTTTGGTTCACCGAGCCGGTCACCGCTATACCCTGTTTTATCGGCACATCCGCAAGGGCGGAAAGTATAGCGTATAATTCGGTGCTGGAGGCACTGTCCCCGTCAACGCCGCCGTAGGACTGCTCGAAGGTGATGCTGGCGGTAAGCGACAGCGGGCTTCTTTGGGCAAACCTGTCCCCAAGATAGCCGCCCAATATTAAGACTCCCTTGTCATGGATGCTGCCGCTCATCTTCACTTCCCGTTCAATGTTTATCACGCCTTTTTTGCCCGCGTAGGCCACGGCCGTTATCCTGGAAGGCCGCCCGAAGGAATACTCGCCCAGGTCCAGCACCGAAAGGCCGTTGACCTGGCCCACCACCGCGCCCTCGGTATCGATAAGTATGGTTCCATCCTTTATATATTCTTGTATTTTCTTCTCATACTTGTTGGAGCGGTATATTTTTTCCTGTATCGCCTTTGTCACGTGAGCATCAGTGACTAGCTCCGCCCCTTCCATACCTGCCCAGGTGTCCGCTTCGTATATTATCTCAACAATTTCGTTGAACCGGGTGCTTAGCTTATCCTGATGGTCTGCCAGCCGGGAACTGTACTCCACAATCCTTGCCACGGCGGACCGGTTAAAATGCCTCATGTTTTGTTCCATGCAGTGTTTTGATATAAAGGCGGCAATCTTGTACACTTGCTCGGCATCCTTTTTCATTTCCACGTCGAAGTCCGCCTTTACCTTGAAAAGCTTTTTGAAGTCTTCATCCAGGTTGTACAAAAGGTTATATATTTCATAACTTCCAATCATTATTATCTTAACACCCAGCGGGATGGGTTTGGGCCTCAGGGATGAAGTGGCCACCATGCCGGTTTGCTCGGCAATGTTCTCGATGGCTATTTCTCCGGTCTTCAGCGCCCTTTTAAGCGCCTCCCAGGAATAGGGGTTTAACAGTATATCCTTTGCCTGGATTATCAGGTATCCCCCATTGGCCCGGTGCAGCGCCCCCGCTTTAATCTTGGTAAAATTGGTGGTCAGCACCCCCAGTTGGTTCTCGTACTCCACCTTCCCCACCAGGTTATAATACGCGGGGAAGGTCTCAATTACCACCGGTGCATACTCCAGCTTGCTGCTGTCCACCAGCAGGTTTACCCTGTATTTGAACGTACTGTCCGCCTTCCGGCCTCTTAATAGCCATGGCAGCTCCGCTTCCTGGGCTTCCTCTTTAACCTTGAAGTCGTCCACGTTTTTGACTATGTCCTTTTGTACGCCGTCCAAAAATTCAAGTATCTCCGGGCAGTCGCATTCCTGGTATTTGGCCTTCAGTTCCCCTATGACATATCCAACCGAATTCATTGCAATCTCCGCATCCAGGTCCCTGATTGCGTCCTGGGCCTTAAGCTCCAGTTCCTTTATTCCGTTGAATATTTCTACCGCCCTCATCTGCAGCTTGTCATTCCTGGCTTCAATTTCCTTCAGCTTTTCTTCTCCCAAATTCCTGTATTCCTCTTCGCTTATCGGCCTGCCATCAATAAGGGGTATGCTGACCAACCCGGTCGCACTCCTTTTAAACTCAAAACCGTGCTCCTTGGCGGTCCTGTTCAGTTCCTCCATCAGCTGTGAGGTTTTTTCCTGGAAGTCCTGTACAACCCTGGCCCTGCGCTTGTTATAGTCCTCCCCCGAAAAGGCCTTGGGTATCTCCTTTTTCAGGTGGTCTATAAGTCTGTCCATATCCTCCTTTAGCCTTGACCCCACCCCCGCCGGCATGGACAGGGCCAGCGGCTGGTAGGGGTCTTCGAAGTTGTAAACATAGCACCAGTCCAGCGGAACCGGTTTGTCTTTAGCAACGCTTTGCACTATGGACCTGGCGTAGCTGCTTCTGCCGGTCCCGTTTAAGCCGGCAACGTAAATGTTGTATCCCTGCCTTTCCACCTTAAGGCCGAAATCCATTGCCCGGCTTGCCCTTTCCTGTCCCAATATACCCTCAAGGGGAGGAACCTCCGCAGTTGTCTCAAACCCCAACACTTCATTGTCATATTGTTTCTTTAACTGTTCAGGCTTAAGCTCGCTAATGGTTGACATAAGTATCACGCCCCTTTAACCTCTATTCTATATAATTATACCAATCCAGAGACCGGTTAATCTCAGAACAGAAAAAAACAGGCAAAAAACCTGTTTGTTTATTCACCCAGGTACCTGGCCGTGTGTACCCAGCTCCGGTTTCCGTCAATATAAAACCTGAATGAGGTGTCCCGGGATATATCCTTAAGGTCCGCTTTAACAACCGCAAAGGGGTGGGTCACCACCTGGGCCACCATCTGGCCCGGCTTGGGGTCCGAATACTCCACATGGACATCAAAGTCGCCCCCCTCTTCCTTGATATCCACCACCTTGATGCCGTAGCCACCGGTTGGTTTTTCTCCCCTGGCCACCACGATGTATACCGCGTCGTCCGAGACATATACCGCAGCCCCTTCCTCCTTTCTCTGCTGCTGCACCATCCTTTCCACCTGGGGCGGAGCTTGAAATATGCTAATGCTCCTAAACTCCAATTCAGGCACCTCCGGCACTCTGCGGCAGCCCTTTCGGGCACCGCAGTTAATAACAGAAGGAGCACAATGCGTACTTTTTCGCATTCATGCACCTCCTGTTAATAGAGTATTAACCGGCATTGGGACATATTACTTTTTATGGCAATTTAATTTTTACTGCCTTTTCCACCGCCTGCATAATACAGCCGGGTGTTAACCCGTATTTAATAAGCAGTTCCTCGGCAGTACCGGATTCTCCAAAGGTGTCCTCGACTCCCACCCTTATTACCGGCACCGGGACCGTCTCGCCCAGCACCTCCGCCACTGCGCTTCCCAATCCCCCTATAACGCTGTGTTCCTCTGCCGTCACCACCGCCCCGGTCTCCAGGGCCGCCTTTACTATCAGTTCCCGGTCAATGGGCTTAATGGTGTGCATGTCAATAACCCTTGCGGAAATGCCGCCCGACATAAGGTCCTCCGCTGCTTCCAGCGCCATGGACACCATAATCCCGGTGGCAATAATGGTAACGTCGCTGCCCTCCCTTAGGGTGATGCCTTTGCCCCATTCGAAGCTGCAGCTCTCTTCTGAATATACCATCGGGACCTTTGCCCGCCCCAGCCTTATATATACCGGGCCTTTATAGGCTGCCGCCGCCCGCACCACCGCCTCGGTTTCCACCCCGTCGGCGGGACACATTATTGTCATGTTGGGTACAGCCCGCATGACGGCTATATCCTCCAGGCACTGGTGGGACGCCCCGTCCTCCCCCACCGTCAATCCCGCATGGGTAGCGGCAATTTTAACATTCAGCTTGGGATAGGCTATCGCGTTCCTTATAGGCTCAAAGGCCCTGCCGGTGGCAAATATCGCAAAGGTGCTGGCAAAGGGAATCTTGCCGCTTGCTGCAAGACCGGCGGCGGTGCCCATCAAATTCTGCTCGGCGATACCCATATTGAAAAACCTGTCCGGGAACTCCTTCGCAAACAACGCGGTTTTTGTGGACGTGGACAGGTCGGCGTCCAGCACCACTATATCCCTGTTTTGCCTGCCAAGGTCCACCAGCGCCTTTCCATAGGCATCCCTGGTCGCAATGTTAGCACTCACAGCAAACCACCTCCAGTTCTTTCAGCGCGGCATCCCTTTCCTGGTCCCCCGGCGCCTTGCCGTGCCAGCCGGCGGCGTTCTCCATGAAGGATACCCCTTTGCCCTTTGTAGTCTCTGCTATTATCATTGTAGGCCTTCCCTTTACTGCCTTGGCTTTGGCCACCGCATCCATTATCTGTCCGAAGGAATGGCCGTCCACCTGCAGCACCTCCCAGCCAAAGGCCTTCCACTTGGCCGCCAGAGGCTCCACAGACATGACTTCTTCGTTGGGACCGTCAATCTGCAGCCCGTTGTGGTCCAGGAAAGCCGTCAGGTTGTCCAGCCGGTAATGGGCCGCCGCCATTGATGCCTCCCAGATTATCCCTTCCTGGGCTTCCCCGTCCCCGATCAGCGTGTATACCCTGCAGTCCCTGTTATCCAGCCTGGCCGCCAGCGCCATGCCGCAGGCTGCGGAAAACCCCAGCCCCAACGAGCCGGTGGACATCTCAACCCCCGGGGTACCCTTCATGTCGGGATGCCCCTGGAGCATGCTGTCAATACGCCGGAACCCGAAAAGGGTCTCTTCCGGGAAATACCCCCGCAGCGCCAGCGTGGCATACAATGCTGGCGAAGCATGGCCCTTTGACAGAACAAACCGGTCCCTGTCCTCCCAGTCCGGCCTTTCCGGGTCTATGCGCATTATAGCAAAATAAAGGGCGGTCAGTATCTCCACCGACGACAGCGAACCGCCGGGATGCCCCGACTTTGCCGCATGGGTCATCTCTATTATGGCCCTTCTTATCCTTAACGCAATCCGTTCCAACTTAGAATGGTCCTTTTCCAAGGCTATACCTCTCCCTTCTCCATTATGCATACAACCATTTTAACAAAATATTCCCTAAAGGTTTTACTCTTAACCAGCACCCCAAAGGGCCTGCGCAGCGGAACCAGCCTGTAATGCAAAAGCTTTAGCGGAATGTTCCTTATAATCTCCTCAAACCGCTTTATGGTCATGCCGTTTATATAGGAAAAATACTCTCTACCCCCGCTGTCCCTGCCTATCCTGAAATCTATCCTCCTCTGCCCGTCGGGCAGGTCCCTGACAAGGTCCTTGTAGCATTCTATAAGGGTTTTCTGGCTAAAAAACCTGTGAACCCAGGGTATGCCTATGGCATCCGACAGGTGGGCGCCGTAGGGGTGGTAATAGGGTGGGAAGTTAATGTACAGCCTGCCCCCCTTTTTCAACACCCTGCGGCATTCCATAAGCACCGGTCGGGGCCGGTCCACGTGCTCCATCGCATCGTTCATTATGATGGTATCAAAACTTTCATCCTCAAAGGGCATCTGCGCCGCATCGCCGGTTACAAACCTAAACTTGTGTTCAAGGCCCTTCTGCCGGGCAAGCTGCTCCGCCTCTTCCTTGTAATGTTCCACCGGGTCTATGCCGCATACCAGGTCCGCGCCCCTGGATGCGTAATACAGCGTCTTACCCCCGGCTCCGCAGCCTATATCCAGTACTCTTTTGCCGGCAAACATCCGCTCTTCGCTGTCCACATCCAGAAAAAACTCTATGGTCCTTTGGCCCATTTGGTACTGCCACTGGGCATAGGTTAACTCCCCCCGGTTTTGCAGGTTGAAGGGATGC
>JAAYEV010000128.1 GCA_012728565.1 Clostridiales bacterium | reverse complement strand
GAAACGCTGGAAACGCTGCAGAGGACTGCAATGATACTGGCTTTGGGAATCCCGGTATCCCTATGCATAAAAACACTGTTCGAAAGAGTACCTGCGCAGAACACGCTGCCAAGGGTCCTTGCCTACATCGGGGCGGCCGCAGGCCTTGTGTTTTATTACCTGTATCTTTTGCAGGACTTTGAAATGGTGGCGGTAACCAGGTACATTGCCCTGAGCTTTGCATTATACCTTGCCTTTACTTTCATACCCTATTTCTACAGGCGGGAAAACTACGAGCTGTATGTGATAAAACTTTTTACAAGCTTTTTTATCACCTTCCTGTATTCGGCGGTGCTGTTCCTGGGGCTTGCGGCAATGCTTTTTACGGTGGATACATTGTTTGTGCTTAAGTTATCCGAGAAACTTTATTTTGATATCTGGCTCATCGCAGCAGGCGTGTTCGCCCCGACCTATTTCCTGGCGGATATACCGCAACACCGGGAGGAGGTGCCGCCCGAGTACTACCCGAGAGTGCTGAAGGCACTGCTGCTTTACATAGTTATGCCGCTTATTATCGCCTATTCCACCATACTGTATGTATACTTCGCCAAAATAATAATAACCCGCCAGTGGCCGGATGGAATGGTATCCCACCTGGTGCTGTGGTATTCGTTCATTAGCATCCTCGTGCTGTTCTTCGTATACCAACTTCGCAGGTCAAACAAGTGGGTAGGGGTCTTTGTGTCCTACTTCCCCAAGCTGGTAATCCCGCTTCTGGCCATGATGTTCGTGTCGATGGGTATTAGGATAAAGGCCTACGGAGTAACCGAGAACCGGTATTTCGTGCTGGCTGCGGGGCTATGGGTAACCGTGGGCTATGTATACCATATACTAAGGAAGGATGTGCGAAACATATTCCTGCCTGTTTCACTGGCCCTTGTGGCGGTGCTGGCGGTTACGGGACCCTGGAGCGCGTATAACGTTTCAAGGCTTAGCCAGAACATCCGGTTTGAGAGGATTCTTGAGAAATACCAAATGATTGATAACGGCGGTATAGTTAAAGCCGCCGGGGACCTGGCCGATGAGGACAAGAGGGAGATAAGCGCCATAATAAGGTATTTTAACAGCTACCACAGCCTGGATGACCTTAAATACCTGCCCGAAGGCTTTACCGTCGAAAACATGGAGGAAATTTTCGGCTTTGAGTACGACTACAGCCGATGGCCTTCGGACGAAAGGGAATACTTCTATTATCATGTGTCAGTAAATCAAAACCTATTGGACATAGAGGACTTCGACTATTTCGCTGACTTTTCGTTGTACATGCAGCAAGACCTTGTCGGAGCCGGAGAGCCGCTTTCGGTATCTTACCTGTACGAAACCGGGGAGTTCAAAATTTTTATAGAGGGACAGGAAGTATACAGCGCTAACCTTCCGGACATAGCGTCGGAGCTGTGCGAGCCCCTGGATGAAGGCAGGGAACTTACTGCCGATGAAATGTCGTACCGGGACGCAGCAGAAAACATGGACGTCCTTTATATGTTCAGAAATATAAACGGCTGGAAGGACACCCTGTCCGGCCGGGTGGATGTTGAATCCGCCGAGTTTTATGTGTTTATAAAAATGATAGAACGGTAAAGGCAAGGGGATAGTGGTATTGACGCAAATCGAGGGGACGGGGCTGCCGTCACTTGTCGGAAGCCCCGTCCCTTATCATGCACGAACTGCAGTCTTCGCTGCAGGAACTGCACCTTCCTTCCTTCGCATTCTTAAAGGTTTTTTGCAGCGCCCTAATTGTGAAATACACAATAACGGCCGCTATAAGTAGGCTTATTATTTGGCCTGTCATATCAACCCTCTCCTTCTATGACGCAGAAGAACCGTCCCACTGTGTCATTAACTTAGGCCCAGGAGCCTCCCCCCCTGGAATATTAATGCGGATACCGCCCAGGCCACCGCAAACTGGTAGAATACTGCAAAAGCAGTCCATTTCCATGAAGCGAACTCCTTCTTCATAACCGCAATAACCGCAAGACAGGGGGTGTACAATAAAACAAACACCATGAAGGCATAGGCGGACAGCGCTGAAAAATGCTGCGCAAGCGCCGTGCCAAACTGCACCGAAGCCTCTCCCGCCAGCTCGCCCAGCCCGTACACCACTCCAAGGGTGGCCACCACCACCTCTTTGGCGGCAAGGCCTGTTAGGAGCGCCACCGATGCTTCCCAGCTGCCGAAACCGTTTGCTTTAAAAATCGGCGCCAAGGCCCTCCCCAATCCCGCCAGCAGGCTGTCCGACATTTGAGCGGGGCCGCTGAAATTAAAGCTTGACATGAACCATACCACCACCGACATGGCAAATATTATGGTTCCCGCCCTCTGTAGGTATTCCTTTCCCCGGTCCCAAACCCGCAGCGCCAGGCTTTTCAATACCGGCAGCCGGTAGGGAGGAAGCTCCATTACAAGGGGAACGGATTCGCCCTTGAACAGCGTATTCTTAAATATCAACCCCATTGTTACAGCGATGGCTATACCCAGTATATACAGTGAAAACACCACATTGGTCTCGCTGCCCGGGAAGAATACCGCGGCAAACAGGGCATAAACCGGCAGCCTTGCCCCGCAGGACATAAAGGGAGCAATAAGCATGGTAAGTTTCCTGTCCCTTTCTTGTTCCAAGGTCCTTGTCGCCATTATCGCGGGCACCGTGCAGCCAAAACCGATTATCATCGGAACAAAGGCTTTGCCGGATAGGCCAATGCCCCTCATTGCCCTATCCATAATAAACGCAGCCCTGGCCATGTAACCGCTGTCCTCCAACACCGCTATAAAGAGGAACAGCGCAAAAATCAGGGGCACGAAGGAAACCACCCCGCCTACGCCGCCAATAATGCCGTCAATAACCAGCGACTTCAGCCAGCCGTACGCTCCAAGGGCCTCCAAGACTCCTTCAATCCACGGTGACAACACGTCGCTAAAAAATACATCCAGCAGGTCCGCCAGCGGCTGGCCTACCCAACTGAAGGTAAACTGGAACATAAGGTATAAAAATGCCAGGAATATCGGTATCCCGAATACCCGACTTGTTACCACCCTGTCTATCCTGTCGGTCAGGGACAGGCTTTCCTTTTTTGTCTTGACCAGGCACTGGGCAAGCACATGGTCAATAAAATTATACCTTGCCTGTATCAGCCTGTCGTATTCGCCTTCGGCGCTGTTAATCTTATTTTCTTCCTTTATGCTTTTGTAGTATTCATCAAAAGCGGTGGGCCCTTTGTCGGCATGCCTTTGGTATTTTGCCACCCTTTCCAGTAACGAGGAAATGCCCATTCCACTGGCTGCCGTTATGGGCACCACATCCACTCCAAGCAGTCTGCCCAGCTTTTGGTAATCTATCCTGTAGCCTTTCTTCTCCACTTCATCCATCATATTAAGAGCCAGCACCACCGGCGCTCCCAGTTCAAGAAGCTGCACCGTAAGGTACAGGTGCCTCTCCAGGCTGGTCCCGTCCACTATGTTTATAACCACATCCGGCCTTTCCTTGGACAAATAGTCCTTCGTAATAACCTCCTCCAAGGAATAGGTGTTTAAGCTGTATATCCCTGGAAGGTCCACCACCCTTATATCCAGCCCCTTGTACTTAATCCTTCCTTCTTTCCTTTCCACCGTAACCCCCGGCCAGTTGCCTACGTAATGCCTGGTCCCGGTCAGGGAGTTGAACAAAGTTGTTTTTCCCGAATTGGGATTTCCGGCCAATGCCACTGTTAAGCTGGACATTTTCTACACCTCCTGTCCATACCTGCCCCGGTGCCGCCATCCCCATTTATGCCTGCGGCGGGTGCATTTCCCTGCACCGCTGCATTCTTCAACCGGTTCAAATGGGTCATCTATCCCCTTTGTTACCACAATCCTGGCTGCACACATGCTGTCCAGCATAATTCTCGATGAACGAAATTCAATTATTAAAGGGCCTCCCTGCCCGCCTTTAATAACCTTTATGGTTACTCCTTCGGTGAGGCCTCTTTCCTGCAGCATTGTTTTAAGCCTGCATCCGCCGTATATACCCCTTACTATATATTCCTGTCCGGGTTTTGCCATATCCAGTGTCACAG
>JAAYEV010000127.1 GCA_012728565.1 Clostridiales bacterium | reverse complement strand
TCTTCACCGTCCATGTAAAACTGCAGGACGTCCCCCTCGGACAGTATGGTGGACGGCTTCAACCTTTTACCGTTAAGCCTTATTTTCTTCCTCCTCATGCTGCCGTATATAAACCCGGCGGATGCGTCGGGCATGAACTTTTTCAGGAATTTATCCGCCCTCTGCCCGCTGTCGTTTTTGCCGATTGAAACTTCCCTCATCCCAAGCGCCCTCCCCGTTCCGTACTGCAAGGCTTAGTGCCCCGCACACCTCAAACCTATCATACGGCCCCATGCATGCAAATATTCTATACTATAGTAAGTTTGGGAGTGATGCCCTTTGAAGCCGCTTATCATTATTCTAGCATTATTCTCGCTGGGATTGCTACAATATATTCACTCGGTCAGGACCGCGAGGAGGCTCATGAGCCGGCGCCGGGGCCGCAGCGAATAAAACCGGCCAAATTACGCAAAACTATACTGTCAACCAAAACCGGGGTGATATAAAACATGCTGATAGTCTTTATCAGAAGCCTCCTCCTTTACACGGTCCTTGCCATTACAATCCGCATAATGGGAAAAAGACAGCTGGGCCAGCTTCAGCCCTTCGAATTTGTAATAGCCGTGCTTATAGCAGAGCTTGCGGGCATACCCATGAGCGATACAAACATCCCGCTGGCCAACGGCCTTGTGGCAATCCTGACACTGATGCTCTCCCAGGTAACCCTGGCCTATATAACCCTAAAAAGCGACAAGGCCCGGAGGATAATATGCGGCACTCCCAGCATACTGGTGGAGAAGGGAAAAATAATGGAGAAGGAAATGAGGCGGCTAAGGTACAACATAAACGACTTGATTGAGCAGCTCCGCCTCAACGGGTATCCCAACATTGCCGACGTGGATTACGCCATACTTGAGACCGACGGCCAGCTGAGCATAATACCCAAGCCGGAAAAAAGGCCGGTAGTTACCGAGGACCTGGGTATTACCCCCGAATATGAAGGGCTGCCCCTAAGTATTATAATGGACGGCCGCATCCTAAGAAACGACTTAAAGAAACTGGACATTACCGAGGAATGGCTGCTAGACCAGCTTAAGTCTGCCGGGTATGACGATGTTTCCGAGGTGCTTTTTGCTAGCCTGGAGGACGGCGGCCGGCTGTTCGTCCAGGGAAAACAGAAAAAGGTGATGAAATGAGGTCCATACTATTAATCATCGTAACCCTGGGCCTTATACTGGGTGTGGGGTATTACACCATTTCGGAGGTGTCCGGCACGTCGGAAGTACTGCTTTCCCACTGCAACGATATAAAGACGGGCGTACGGGACGGGGAATGGGAAAAAGCCCTGGAGCATTTGAAAAGGTTTGAAGACTTCTGGAACGGCGTCAAGCCTTTGTGGGCGATACTTATTGACCACACTGAAATAGACAATATTGACATGGCCCTGGCAAAAATCGAGCAGTATATAAAAACCGGTGAAAAGGGCCTTGCCCTCGGCGAGCTGTCCTCGCTGGAGCTTTTGATAAGGCATATCCCGGACAAGGAAAAAGTGTCACTGGAAAACATATTTTAGGCACAATGCCCGCTACAGCTTTACGTCCCCGAATACCACTCCGACAACCTGACCTTCCCTTTTTGCCGGCACTGCAACGGTGACACAGTACCCGTCGGTAACAACGGATATATATGGGGCGGTAACGCTGACGCTGCCCTGCATGGCTTGCTTGAAATACTGCCGGTGTGAGAAATTGGTGGTGTCGGTCTCTACGCTGGAAGCAATAACGCTGCCATCGGAATCCAGTGCAAAAACCGCCTCAAACACGTCACCGTGGGCGGAGCCCAGGTCCCTTACAAAGCTGCCTATCCCCTGCACATCTTCGGGATTATAGGACCCGAATTTTTCAAGGGAATCTTTCAGTATTCCTTCCGCCCGCCTTATCCTTTCCTCTTCGCCTTTGCCCAATTTATAGTTGCCCTCCACCGCCTTTAATACCTCGTTAAGGTCCTTTGCCATATCCGACAGGCTGCCCACCGACTGGTATATTTTCCTTACCATCTCCACCTCGTTCTGGGTGGCTGCGTTAATCTCCTCCATGCCCGCCGCGGTCTGCTGTGTTACCGCCGATATTTCATCCATCAGTCCATCCACCTTGCTTGCATTCTCAATACCCTGGGCGGACAGTTTGACGATTTCCCCGGCAGATTTCAGCGTATCCTCCGAGGTGCTTTCCACGCTTGAAAAAAGCTCACGGAACTCGCCGGCATACTGCATGCTCATGTCCATGTCGGCAACCTGGGCCTCGATGCGCCCTGTTATGTGGCTTATTTTTTGGTAAATGCTCTCTATTATGTCGCGGATGCGCGCAGCGGACCTGTCGGATTCCTCTGCCAGCTTTCTTACTTCCTCCGCCACCACCGCAAAGCCCCTTCCGCTTTCCCCCGCCCTCGCAGCCTCTATGGCGGCATTTAGCGCAAGAAGGTTGGTCTGCTCGCTTATTCCCCTCACGATTGCAATAATATCCCTTATCTCGCCGGCGTCCCGTTGAAGCCTTTCAATTTCCACCGCCAGTTCCTTGTTATCCCGGTTGGATTTGCCCAGTTTTTCCAGAAGCTCCTGCAGCTTCTCTTCGGATTCCTTCACCCTTTCCTTCATATCCCTTGTAATTGAAAAGGTGTTTTCCGCCAGGTCGGCTATGGCCTTTGAAACCTCCACTATCCTTACGGTGCTTGCCTTTGTGTCCATGGCTCTCTCCGCCTGGCTCTCGGCTCCCTGGGACACTTCGTTTATCGTAACGGATATTTCCTCCACCGAACTGCTCACATCGCCGCATTCCGCCTCTATTGCCTCGGAATAGGTGGAAAGTTTGTCGGTGGCCGTGAGCACCTTGCCCACCAGCTTCCTTATGTTCTTAACCAGGTCATTGAGGGCGCAGACGGTCCCCTCCATCCATTTGTCCCCGGTACTCTTTATGTCCTGGGTCATGCTGGACCGGCTGACCCCTTCTATGAGCATACGGCATTTTTGAATCCGCCCTTTCATAAGTCCGTGCATTATCCCCGCGGAGACACCGGCCGTCACCAGCGCCGCTCCCAGTACCGCGATAATGCTGCGGGTATCCATGGGGGTATAATGGACCCCTTCAAGAAGCAGCATTGGTGCAGCAGCGCCCACTGCAAATATCAAAAGTGCAAGGCCAAAAAACCGGATTCTCATGTTAAGCCCCCCAAAAATAATATTTAACAGGGCAGCGGCTTGCAGGCTTTGTACCGCTGCAGCCTCCAACGGCTATTTATAAATATTCGACCAAAAAACGGATATTCCTCCAGAAAAT
>JAAYEV010000126.1 GCA_012728565.1 Clostridiales bacterium | reverse complement strand
CTTCACCTCTACTTGCCTTTATATTGTGGCTCCTGTGATTCTATTGTACGCAGCCTGTCCTCCAAGTCCGCTATGACTTCCCCGGTTACGGATGCCGCATCAATAAATGCAGCCTTTGCTTCCTCGTCCCGGGAAGCAGCCGAGTAAAGCTTAAGGGTGCTTTGGGCTCCCCTAAGCTGCGCCAGGGTTTGTTTTACTTTTGAAGCAACTGTCATTTCCCCGCCCTCCCCTGTCTATATTTTTGCTTACATTCTCCGGTTTAATTCATACCGCCCTTTCAAAACGCTATGCAAAATTTTCCTTGTACAATGGCGCCGCGCCCCCTAAAAACCTGTACGGCATGTATAACCATACAATATTTCCATAAACTTAAGTGTGAAAGGAAATCAATGACACAGGCCTTATATGGCGGCCGATGGCCGTGCGGAGGGAGTGCTTGGTTTGTCCATAATACTGGTTGTTATAATACGTTCCTTTGTATCATTCTTTGTGCTGCTTGTCCTGGTAAGGCTGATGGGCAAGCAGCAGGTGTCGGAGCTTACCTTTTTTGATTACGTAGTAGGCATAACCATAGGCTCCATTGCCTCCACCCTTTCGGTGCAGGTAAACCAGAACACCTTCGCCACGCTCATCGGGATGGCGGTTTGGACGCTGCTCCCCATTATGTTGGCCTGGCTCAGCCTTCATAATGTCTGGATAAGGAAGGTGGTTGAGGGTGAAGCCACCGTGGTCATCGAAAACGGGAAAATCCTGGAGGAAAACCTTAGAAAGATACGGCTTACCATAGACGACCTGATTTCGGAGCTCCGGCTTAAGGACGTTTTCAATATAGAAGAGGTAGAATTCGCATTGTTTGAGGCAAACGGCAGGCTGAGCGTGCTGAAAAAGGCCCCGCTGCAGCCAGTTACGCCAAAGGACTTGGGGCTTAAAACCAATTATATGGGGCTGCCCACAGACCTTGTCTCGGACGGGGTGCTGCTTGTTGATGCGCTTAAGTCGCTGGGGCTTTCAAAGGCATGGCTGCACCATCAATTGGGCAGGCTAAACATAACCGATATTTCCGAAGTGTCGCTGGCCCAGCTTGATACCAGCGGCAACCTGTATGTGGACCTAAAGGGAGACAAGCCCTACATGGTAATACCGGTCAACGACCGAAACCGGGGAGGCCCTTGATATGAAAAGAACCAATTTGACAACCCTTTTGATTATTGTGCTTGTAATACAGCTTTGCGGCTGCGCGCCCCTTAGAAGGCCTATAGATTCCAGGTTTGGTTTCTCGGCCGGTTTGAAAGTCACCGAAACCAATATAAGGAACGAGGACTGGGACAGGGCCCTGTCAAGCCTGGATGATTCCCTGGCAACATGGAAGCGAATAAAACCCTACCTTCAGCTTGATATAGACCATGACTACATAAACGACATCGAGGCCGGATTTGTGCTTCTTAAGGGGTACCTGGAATGCGGTGAGAAATCCCATTCCCTTGCGCTCATACTGCTTATCCAGGATATTTGGGAAAACATCGGGTCAATGTAAAATTATTGGTATTTTGTGAAGGATAGAAGGGCTTAATAAAGAATAGAATGGTACTAAAAGGAGATGAGAACCGTGAACCAGGGTATCAAGAAAGATGTAAACGGTGAAAAAGGCTACCCGGTTATCGGGGTGGTATGCATCATAATTGCCGTAACATGCGTCATCATCGGGGCGCTAATATACAATGACCTTGATACCGGGCTGGTGCCGGCTGTTCTGCTGCCCATCCTCTGCCTTGCAAATATTGTGCTTGCAGTTATAGGCCTTTACAGAAGGGACGCCGGCAAGGCGCTGCCCCTCGTGGGGCTCATTATAACCATTTCCATACTGGGTTTTCTTATATTCCACCTGTGTGTAATACTGGGCGAAGCGGGAAGGCTGTTTCACCATATCCGGGACTGGAAGGTGCCCCTATAGCCTGCAAATAGCCTTTCCCCCTTCGCATTTTTGTTTCCCATACCGGCAGCGCCTAAACCGGAAGTAGTGTTATCCGTCCTGTGGCTCTTCTCACCGGGAAAACCTCTCTTTAGTACAGCCACATTTACGCACTGCCGCCATGTTTCGTGTATATGGCCTGTATCTCATCTTTGGACATCACCCTGTTTATAAGCCATGACATGAAAAGTATGCCTGCAAAGCTTAAAACCAATCTCGTTATGGCAAAGGCGTATCCCAGCGATGCCATTTCAAAAAGGAACATGGGTATCTTCATGGTGGACCATGCGCCGAGGAAGATCAGGATGTTTGTAAACTTTGCTCCCTTTTTAATCATTATGGCCGCCACCGGAAAGGCCGCGTAAAGGGGTCCCGCCGCCGCCGCGCCAAGCAGGATACCGAGCAGTACTCCCGTCAAGCCGGAGCCTTCACCCATGTATTTTATGACCTTCTCCCTGGGAACCCAGACGTCCATAAGGCCAATGAGCAGAAATATGGGGGGTATCACGCCCAGCATCTGCGCAAAGTTCATGCCGGTGCTTTTTAATACCTTTACCCCGAGGTCGGGGCTTTTCAAAAATACCAGTAGGTCAATTACGGCCACCATTATAAGCAGCAAATAGGGTTTTATTTTCTTCATGCCGCCACCACCCCTATTACCGCCGCCGCAATGAAGGAGAAAAGGAAACTGAGAGCGTTCCTGATCAGCGTCTCTTTTTTGCCGAAATACTCAATCTCCAACGGTGCGGTTACTATGCCCACCATCATCAGGGTGGAAATAAATACGGCTATCTGCGATATGCCGGCGCCCCGCTCCAGCAGGGATGCGGCCAGCGGGAAGGCGATAAAACCGGGTATGAGGGTGATAGCGCCTATTACTGCCGTTATCAGCATACCCAAAAAGCCGGTACTGCTGCCTATATACCTGGATATTATTTCCGGGGATATTACCGTGAGCGCAAGGCCGGTAAGGGCCAATACCCCTGCGAAGGCCGGCAGGATGTTTATAAAGGACTTCCATGCCTTCGCAAGTCCCTTTTTTGTCTTTTCCTTGTCTTTATAAAAGGACAGTATCAAGGCCGATACAGCTACAACATACAGGATTTTTTCGAACAATTCCCTTTCCTCCCTTTGCTAAATGTCATCTCAATTGTCTTTTCCGAAGCTTTGACGATACCTTTCCTGGAAATTGCGCAGCCTTTCGATACCTCTTTCAATATGCAGCGACCAGTCATGCAACAGGTCAATTCCTTCTGCCGTGATTTTATACAACCTCTTGGCCGGCCCTGCTCCCTCCGTCTCCCATTCGGATTCTATCCAGCCGCTTTCTTCCATTTTCCTTAGATTCCTATAAACAAGCCCCGGGTCGGCTCCGTCCTCGAAGCCGAATTCCTTGAGCCTCTCCATCAGTTCATAACCGTGGGCGGGTTTTTCATGAAGCAGAAGCAGCATACAGGGCTGAATAAAGCGCTCCATTCTTGGACCCTGGCACTCACAGGTATGTCCTTTATTGCCACAACCGCACATAACATTTACCTCCTTTTTATCCTGGTCATACCGATGACATGCAGTTATATAACTCCATTCTATATATGTTTTTGTCATATATATGATTATGTTGATATTTTAGCACAGGGTTTATTTCATTTCAATAAGAAGTTTTTATAAAAGGCCGGGAAAGAAAGTCTGCATTGACAACATGTATGGCACTACCTATGATAAAAATATAGCCGTTACGAATGGAGGGAAATTGCAGTGAAAAAAGCCAGGATTGCATCCGAGTGGCTGAAAGCCTATGTCCGCGGAAAGTGGGACGCAGTTACTATAAACTATGACTATATCCTTAAAGGATGATGAAGCGTGTTCCAAGGCCCATCGGCTTCGATGGGGAGACCGGAGAACACCGGGAACTATTCCATGTTCCAGGCCGATGATATTACCGTTTTCGTGGAAAAAAGAATTCTTGACGAATACCTAGAGGACGGGAAAATCACCTTCCACCTGGATCAATTCGGGAAGTTCGATTTAATAATATGCGGCAGCTGATATAGGACAAAAACAGGCCCAAGGCATTTTTTCATCCCTTTTGTTTAATTATTCGCCCGCAGGGAAAATAATATTAGTAGGGGAGGTTCCCCTTAATACTATTGGATTATGGTGAGTTACATGGACAAAACAATCGACCTTAACAAAACTGTACACCAGCTGTGCAAGGATGACCCCGGGATAATCGGGATTATGAAGGACCTTGGCTTTGAGGATATTACCTCCCCCGGCATGTTGAATACCGCGGGCCGGTTTATGACAATACCCAAGGGAGCCGCAATGAAGGGTATTGACCTTGACACCGTCAAAAATACCTTTAGGGAAAAAGGATATATCCTAAAAGAGTGAAGGAGGAGATACCATGAGCGAGCTTATCAACAACCGGGAGTACAGGCAAAAGGTCCTTAAGGAACTCATAATGGAGCTGCATGAAGGGAAAAGCGTAGACGAGGTTAAGGAAAGGTTTGCAAAACTAATCGAAGGCGTAACCGCCTCCGAAATCTCGGAGATGGAACAGAACCTCATCATGGAGGGCATGCCGGTGGAGGAGGTCCAAAGGCTGTGCGACGTCCATGCCGAAGTGTTCAAAGGGTCAATAGAAGACATACATAAACCGATGGAAGCCATTGATATGCCAGGACATCCGGTGCATACACTGAAACTGGAAAACAAGCGGATCAAGGAACTAATAGAAAAGGAAATAAAACCTCTTCTGGCCGACCTGGAAAACTCCGGTGACAAATCCAGGCTGCCCGAGCTGGCGGAAATGCTGGAGAGGTTATGGCAGATAGACAAGCACTACAGCCGCAAGGAAAACCTTTTGTTCCCCTACCTTGAGAAATACGGGATAACAGCTCCGCCCAAGGTAATGTGGGGCGTGGACGACGAAATAAGAAATGGGATAAAGGAACTGAAAGGGCTGCTGGAGCAAGACGGCGTGTCGGTTGAAAGCCTGGTATCCACGGCCAAGGAGACTATAAATAAGACCTCTGAAATGATTTTCAAGGAGGAGAACATATTGATACCCATGGCGTTGGATACGCTTACCGAGGACGAATGGCTTAACATCGCCAGGGAAAGCGGTGAAATTGGATACACCCTTATTAGCCCACCCCCGGAATGGGTGCCTGAGCGAACAGGCGTAGCTAAAGACATGCAGAAAACCCCGGAGGCGCTGCCGAAGGGCAACATAAAATTCGAAACCGGCATACTAACACAGCAGGAATTGGAATACATGCTCAGCACCCTTCCGGTGGATATAACTTTTATAGACAAGGACGATACGGTCAAGTTTTTCTCCAACAATGCTGACAGGATTTTCGCCCGCACCAAGGCGGTAATAGGGAGAACGGTTCAGAACTGCCATCCCCCCGCCAGTGTACAGGTTGTGAACAAACTGCTGGAAGACTTCAAAGCGGGCAAAAAAGACAGCGAAGACTTTTGGATTAAGATGGGCGACCTTTACGTCTACATACGCTACTTCGCCATACGGAACGACAAAGGTGAATACCTGGGTACCATGGAGGTAACCCAGAACATAAAGCCCATCCAGGAAATCCAAGGTGAAAAGAGGCTTATGTCCTGACAGGAAAACCCCTCCCCCCGGGATATCCAGCGCAGCAAAGGGACAGGACGCTTCAAATTACCCCCTGTCCGGAGCTTGCTCCCCGCTGGTATAACCCCGGGGGTTTTTTATGCCCTCCGCCTTATCACCAATACCCCACCCCTGAATATAATGGGTATTGTAAGTTATATCATTTTAAAGGGGGGAAAAAATTGAAACACGTTGCAAGATTCCTGGTACCTATACTTATACTGGCCCTGGTGATTGGGAGCCTCTCCGGATGCAGTTCACAAAAGGACCTCATAACCATAAGGCTAAACGAGGTGGTACGTTCTATTTTTTATGCCCCGCATTATGTAGCCATCAGTGAAGGTTTCTTCGAGGAAGAGGGCATGAAGATAGAACTGACCACAGGCCAGGGCGCGGACAAAACAATGACGGCACTTTTATCAGGGCAGGCGGATATTGGCTTTGCGGGACCCGAGGCCACCATATACGTTTACAACCAAGGCAAGGAGGATTATCCCATAATATTCGCCCAGCTCACCCAAAGGGACGGCTCTTTCCTGGTGGGTAGAAAACCCGAACCCGACTTCAAATGGGAAAACCTAAAGGGTAAAACCATAATAGGCGGCAGGCCGGGAGGAGTACCCCAGATGACACTGGAGTACGTCCTTAAAGAGCATGGTATAGACCCCTACAAGGATGTCGAAATGATAACAAACCTGCAGTTTACCGCTACCGCCGGGGCCTTCATTGGAGGCATGGGGGATTATACAGCCGAGTTTGAGCCTACCGGTTCCATGATGGAGGCCGAGGGGAAAGGTGCCATTGTAGCATCCTTGGGTGTTGCGGGAGGTCCAATCGCCTATACCGCCTACTGTGCCCTGGGAAGCTATATTGAAAAGAACCCGGAGATTATACAAAACTTCACCAATGCTATTTACAAGGGACAGCTGTGGGTACATCAGCATTCATCCGAAGAGATAGCAAAATCAATCCAGCCCTTCTTCCCCGACACCGACCTTGAACTGCTGGCAACGGTGGTAGACCGGTACAAGTCGCAGGATACCTGGTGTCCCAACCCGCTTATTATACCTGAGACCTTTGACCGGCTGCAGGATATCATGGAAGAGGCGGGAGAGCTGGATAAAAGAGTTCCCTGTGAATTGATAACAACCAATAAGTTCGCTGAACAGGCGGTAAAAACCATTAAATAAGACTATGGGGGGATAATGGTGACAGAAGATATTATAGTCAGTCTAAGAAACGTGTCCAAAAAATATCACAGCCTTGAGGGTGAAACCGAGGCGGTAAAGGACCTGCCCTTGGAGGTTCGCAGGGGGGAATTCATTACAATCGTCGGACCAAGCGGGTGTGGTAAGACAACACTGCTTTCACTTATATCGGGACTGTTCATGCCCTCCGCCGGTGAAATACTGCTCAACGGGGAGCCGGTGAGCAGCACTACCGGTCATGTAGGCTATATGCTTCAGGAGGACCACCTGTTCAAATGGAGGACCATACTCAGAAACGTATTGTTAGGGCTTGAAATAAAGGGTACCCTTACCGCACAGTCAAAGGAAAAGGCTGAGGCTTTGCTCCGAAAATACGGACTGGGCGACTTTAAAGACCATTATCCCCACCAATTATCCGGGGGTATGAGGCAGAGGGTTGCTCTTATAAGGACCCTGGCGATTGACCCTGATATACTGCTTCTTGACGAGCCCTTTGCCGCCCTTGACTACCAGACCCGTTTAAAAGTGGCGGACGATATTTGGAAAATAATTAAGAAGGAATCCAAGACTGCAATCATGGTCACTCACGACATCGCCGAGGCCATTTCGATGTCGGATAGGGTTGTGGTGTTAACCAAAAGGCCGGCACAGGTAAAATCCATCCACAAGCTGGATTTTACCTGCGAAGAGCGGACGCCGATAAAGTGCCGTGAAGCTCCCGAATTCAGGGTGTATTTCAACAGGATATGGAAGGAGCTGGATGTGCATGTTTAAACAGGCCAATAACATGCTGCCCCCGGGCAGCAGCGAAAATGATAACGAAATGTCCAAAGAGCACAAGGATTTTCTTGACCGGTTAAACCGTAAAAGAATATATGTGAGGGTCACGCAGATCGCCATACTTATAGCCTTCTTCCTGCTTTGGGAGATAGCTGCCAATGCCGGTCTTATCGACCCCTTCATTACCAGCCAGCCGTCAAGGATGCTTCAAACTACGATCAATCTACACAGGGACCGCAGCCTCTATATCCATATTGGATATACCCTGATGGAAACCATAGTGGGCTTTGTGGTGGGCACCGTAATCGGTATCCTCCTGGCGATAATACTGTGGTGGTCCGAATTCCTTGCCCGGGTATTGGAACCCTACCTGGTGGTTATAAACAGCCTGCCCAAAATAGCCCTGGGACCGATTATCCTGGTGTGGATAGGGGCGGGACCCCAGGCCATCATTGCCATGGCGCTTATTATCTCGCTGGTGGTTACCACCATAGGCGTGCACAACGGCTTCAAAGAGGTGGACCCGGATAAGATTAAGCTGCTGCGAACTTTCGGGGCGACAAAGTTCCAGATACTGCAGAAGGTAATGCTGCCTGCCAGCATTTCCACGATAGTGTCCGCAATGAAGATAAATGTCGGTCTCGCATGGGTAGGCGTAATAGTGGGAGAGTTCCTGGTATCCAAGGCAGGACTTGGCCACCTTATTGTATACGGCGGCCAGGTATTCAGGCTGGACCTGGTCATGACCAGCGTTATAATCCTTGCAATCCTGGCAGCCCTTATGTACCAGTTCGTATCATGGATAGAGAAGAAACTCATAAATTGGTACTGAACACAGGCGGCCCGCCCTAAAAGGCGGGCTTCGTTATTTTGCGGAAGCGGTTTCCTCCGGCAGCTGCAGGTTCATGCCGTGAAACAATTCATCTATTCCGGCACCCAGTATTATCTCCAGTTGTTTTGCCCTTTGCAGGCTTACTCTTCTTTTCCCGTTCTCTATCATGTTGTATGTACTGGTCGCTATACCAAGCATTTCCGCCACCTGCTTCTGTGTAAGCCTTTTTCTCATTCTGTAAATCCTAAGCCTGTTAATCAAACCTTTCACCTCCATTATTCTAATACCGACAAACTTCAAACTTTATTATAGTTTCACATTTAGCTAATGTCAATATATGAATTTGCTTTTTGTGAAACCATGTTTTAGTTTCAGTTTTTTCTGCTATAATTATGATGAGTTCACTAATTGTGAAATGGGGATATATATGCTTAATAATATATTGGGTACGCGTATCAAGCAGCTTAGGAAAGAAAAACAGCTCAGCCAGTTGGATTTGGCCCGGCATTTGAATATAAGCAATACTACTCTTTCCCAATACGAATCCGGTAAAAGAATCCCCGGGGATGAGATCAAGATTAAAATTGCCAAATTCTTTAATGTGTCGATAGATTACCTTCTAGGCTGCACCGATGTGCGCAGCTACCACACAGGAATGGAGCAGATTCACAAGAATGAACCCAGGACCTATGACAGGCTGGACAAATCCGGCCTTTCAGAGGAGGATATTAAGAAGGTTGAGGAATATATCGACCTGTTAAAGCAAAAATATAAATCGGATATGTCGCTTGATAAGTAACAGCAAAACTGCTGCAGCCCGCCAAAAGATGGACCGCAGCAGTTTTTGGTTACTGGTCTCCCGTTGCCGGGTCAATACTACAGCCGAATGGAAAGATTGCTATTTGGGTTGTCCGGTTAGTTACCGAAAATGCTATTGAACATGTCCAGCAGTTTGTTGTATGTTTCCTGCATCTTTTCAAATGCCTCGAGAAGTTGTTTGTAGATTTCTATCTGAATATTCTCCTCTTCCTGTTCTTCTGCTTCTTCCAGTGCGTCCATTGCTTTGTTTAATTTCGCCAGGGCCTTGTCCACCTTTTTCTGGGTAGCCTGGTCGTCGTCCATTACTTTTTCTGCGATTGCAAGGGCCTTTTCCAGCTTGCTCCAGCTTTTTTCCGTGTAGTCTGCTTTGTTCAGCTCGCCGGCCGCTTCTATTGCCGCTGCCAGCTCGCTCTTGTCTACTTTTATTACTTCTTCTAATGCGTCCATTGCGCTTTCCAGTTCTGCCAGGGCTTCGTCTACCTCTTCCTGGGTTGCTTCTTCATCAGCCATTACCGCTTCTGCTGCTGCCAAAGCCGATGCAAATACGTGCCAGGTCTCGGCCGTGTAGCCTGCTTCGTTCAATTCACCGGCCGCTTCTATTGCTGCCGCCAGCGCGCCCTTGTCCACTTCCACTTCTTCCTCTTCGTCTTCTTCATCTTCAGGGTCTTCTTCATCTACCGGTTCCTCTTCTTCATCTACCGGTTCTTCCTCGTCCACCGGTTCCTCTTCTTCGTCTACAGGCTCTTCCTCGTCTACCGGCTCTTCTTCATCCACCGGTTCTTCCTCGTCTACAGGCTCTTCTTCCTCATGGTCACACTCCACCGTAACTACATCCTCAACTACATCGTTCCGGTTCGTTTCAACCGGTTGGTCGAGGTTGGACCTGGGCATAACCAGTACCGTTCCCCCGTTACCGGTATCGTTAACGGGTACCGCAGTCTCATCCAACAGTTCGGGATGTTCCGAGCCTAAGAAATCCTCCTGGACTTCCTCTTCAACCGGAACCCCTGCTCCAATATCCTCCCTGAACTTCATTTCCGCAGCACTGGCGGGCATCACGGCGGCAAAGAACACCAATGACGCCACCAGGTATCCCATGGTAATCTTGGCAATGTTACTCTTTTTCATAAACATCAGTTTTTCCCCCCTGACTT
>JAAYEV010000125.1 GCA_012728565.1 Clostridiales bacterium | reverse complement strand
CGTGATATGCCCATCGATTAGTTTGGTAAGTACTAAATACCTATTAAGTTGTTTTTGGGACATAAGATAATACACCTCGTTATCCATAGTGACATTTTATCAAGATAATTAACAAGGTGACATTATCACAAGATAACAACATCGAAACGGCTTTCACAGTTGACAATCATTGTATGCAGTGGTATGATGTATACAATCGGGTGTTTCGCCACAGAAGGCGAAGCGCCTTGTGTTTTATTCAAGAGATTTCCCATTAATTGTATAATCCTGGAGGGAATCAAAATGGGCAAAGTAACATTATCGCAGGCTGTTTTTGAAAACCTGGTGCAACACCTGGCAGAAGCCGAGGAAGGAAAAAATAAAATATTTGACCAATACTTTCCTGAACCGTCAAAGGACCGAAACGACTTTGCAGACCTTTATGAAACTTACATCCGGCAGATTGACCACCTTGTTAAAAATGCCGAAAAGTCCAATGGTTTTGGTTATGAGGTTCCCTTCATAGTTATAGGTAGTAAGGTTGAACTGGAGGACCTGTCTAACAATGAAGTTGTAAGCTACAATATAGTGAGCCCTTTTCAGGTTAAAATAGACCGTGGAGATGTTTCCTGCCTGTCGCCAATGGGAAGGTCGCTTCTTTTAAAAAAACCGGGTGATGAAGTTGAGGTAAAGGCTCCCGGCGGGTTGTTTCGCTATAAGGTATTGTCCATCCAATTAAGCGATAGTACTCAATAAACCTTCCAATGGGCTCCGGAAATAATGTAGTTGCCCATATGCCCAAAATTCGAAGAATGTTTTTTCGCTTTTTACATGAATGAATGGAATACCATCAATGCCCCGAATGCTTACTAGCTGCCGGGGCATTTTTTACTGTTCGAAATGCCCTACATAAATTGTGTCATATGGCAGCATGGTACAGTTTGACCTTCCGTCCCCGCTTAAGCTTACTTGGAAGCCCTGTCGGCTATACTGCTGGCACAGTATGATTCCGGCTTTATCTTGCAGTCGAAGCCGCAGGCCCTTACCCATCCTACTATCTCGGAGATGTACCGGGATGTTGGGCCCTTGTTTCCCGCATCAACGTGAATTGCGGTAATATTGCAGTCCACGTCGTCGTCCTTAAACCGATCGGTAAGCCTTAAGGCCAGGTCCAGGCTTAGGGAGGTCTCATGGATGAGTTTTTGCCTGATGTTGGTTATTATACTTGTATACTTCGTATCGGTAAAGTATATCCCGCCCTTTCCCTTTCTCCATACCGCAACGCACAGCACCGTCTTGGTAAGCTCATGGTTTTGGGAATCCGAACCGATGGTTATCTCATACTCGTATTCAGGATACTCGCATATAAAGTCCTTTACTATTTTATACATCTGGTCAAAGGTTACTCTCCCATAGGTGGGACTCCACATAATGTCACCAGCTTTCGTAGGTTAAAAAATCTTACTTTTAAATTATACTCGCAATCAAAAAAAGATGCAAATGCCCGATTGGCAATAACACCAATGGTTGCGAGACCTCTGGAACGGGCATAATAATGTAATGGCAAAAGCAATTTTTTTAACCGGCCGGAAATAATAAATATTGATTAATAAAAATACTCAGTAAAGGAGGATACAGTATGTTTGACCTGGTGCCCTTCAGAAACGACAGGGGTTTTAGAAGCCTAATACCCGATGGCCTTTGGGAAAACTTCTTCGAAACCGGTTTTCCTGCATTTATGGGCTTTGGAACCAAAAGCATGCGGGTGGATATAAGGGAGGAGGATGACCGGTATATAATGGAAGCCGACCTTCCCGGTTTCAGGAAGGAGGATATCGGCATCCAGCTTAAGGACAATATCATTACCATATCCGCCGAGCACAACGAGGACATCGAGGAAAAGGGAGAAAGCTATTTAAGGCGGGAAAGAAGGTCGGGCAGACTGGTAAGAAGTTTCATGGTGGACAATGTTAAACACGACGAAGTCTCTGCCCGCTATGAAAACGGCGTATTAAGAGTTATCCTCCCGAAGGAAAACAAAAGACCCGCCAGGGAAAAACGAATTGATATCCAATAACATTTAAACCCCCGGTTTTACAGGGCCGGGGGCTTAAACATTCAAACAGTTATTCGCACTCCTTCACATCTTCCATTTCCGATTCCAGCGGCACGCATGAACTTTCCGTTTCCGGTTCCAGCGGCACGCATGAACTTTCCGTTTCAAACGCAGCGGCAAAAAAGACTATTATTATGATAAGCAGAAAAAAGTTTTTCCCGTACAGCTTTACAAATGCAGTCAATCGGTCAACAAGCTCCGACATCAAACCCCTCCTCGACATTTCTATTGCTTTGCGAACGCTATCAATAACCCGCTATATATATACGGCTTGAATTCATAAATGGTTACCCGCCGCAAAAATACGTCAAAAGCCCCCGCCTGTTGAGAGGCGGGGGCTTCGATTATACAAGGGGATATATATAGTGTACTATTTTATCTTTGCAAAGGCCTGTTCCAAGTCTTCCAGTATGTCTTCCGGCTCCTCTATGCCCACCGAAAGCCTTACAAGACCGTCGGATATCCCCGCTTCCAGGCGCTCTTCCCTCGTGTAGGGCGAATGGGTCATTGAAGCGGGATGCTGAATGAGGGAATCCACGTTCCCAAGGCTTACCGCAAGGTGTATCAATTCCACGCTGTTCATCAGCGTAATACCGGCTTCCATTCCACCCTTCAGTTCAAAGGCTATCATGGCGCCAAATCCGCTCGCCTGCTTCTTGGCCAGGTCATGCTGGGGATGGGAAGCAAGGCCCGGATAGTACACCCTTTCCACCTTGGGGTTCTGTTCAAGCCACTTGGCTACCGCCATTGCGTTCTTTTCATGCTTTTCCATCCTCACCGCCAGTGTCTTAAGCCCTATACTGAGAAGCCATGCATCAAAGGGGCTGATGACCGCTCCTATGTCCTTCAGCGTTGTAACCTTTACCTCATCTATAAATTCCTTTTTGCCTACCGTCACCCCGGCTATCACCAGCCCGTGGCCTCCTATATACTTGGTCGCACTGTGCACCACCACGTCGCAGCCCAGTTCCAGCGGTCTCTGCCAGTAGGGGGTCATGAAGGTGTTGTCTACTATTACTTTAGCCCCGTACCGGTGCGCAATTTCGGCGGTTGCCGCCAGGTCCACAAGGGTCATGTTCGGATTGGCAGGGGATTCTACGTACACCACCTTTGTATTGGGCCTCATGGCCGCTTCAATGTTTTTTGTATCCGTAGCATCTACAAAGGTTGTCTCCACTCCGAACCTCGCAATGAGATGGGACAAAAAAGCGTGGGTACAGCCGTACAGCGTCTTGGCCGCGACTACATGGTCCCCGGCGCTTACCAGGGCCATAATCGGGGCTGTTATCGCCCCCATACCCGACCCGAAGGCCGCGGCAGCCTCTCCCCTTTCCAACAGGGCCATCTTATTTTCAAAATCGGTTATGGTGGGGTTACCCAACCGGGT
>JAAYEV010000124.1 GCA_012728565.1 Clostridiales bacterium | reverse complement strand
CAATTGAGATACTTTGTAGAAGTTGCGCATACACTACATTATACTAAGGCGGCTCAAAACCTTAATATATCTCAACCCAGCCTCAGTTACGCCATTTCCCAGCTATCTAAAAAACTGGGCGTACCTTTGTTTAGAGTAGAAGGTTTAAAGGTTTCATTGACTGAATATGGTGAAGCCTTTCTTCCGTATGCCGAAAGTGCTCTCAACATCCTTGCCCAAGGCGAAGCCCAGCTTAACAGAATGAGTAACCCTTCAAACGGAAACATTACCCTTGGATACATTTATTCTGTAAGCTTTGATGCAATACCGCAATTAATAGACGAGTACTATGCCTATAGGGGCAATCGCAATATTAGTTTCAGCTTTCAAGTAAATATAACGGATTTGTTAATAGAGAAACTGATTGAGGGATCGGTTGATGTTGTCATCGCCCCATTTACTGAAGCTGTGAGCGAATGCATTAGCTCTATCCCTTTATTCGAGCAAGAACTTTATCTCGTCGTGTATAAGGATCATCCATTGTCAAGATACACCGCCGTAACGATAGATGATTTTAAGAATGAAAAATTCATAATGATAAGGAAAGGAACCGACCTCTACCAGCAAACCATTTCCTTGTTTAAGAAACACAACATAACGCCCGACATCTTTTTTGAGGTTGATGAATGCAACTCTATGGCTTCTTTTGTAGGAGCACAGCTTGGAATAGCTATAATGCCTAAAATTCCGTCACTTGACAGCTATAAAGTAATCGCCATTCCCTTTAAGGGAAGGACTGTTAGCAGAACAATCAATCTCCTTTGGAATAATAGCATACGGCACACTCCTGCCCTTAAAAACTTCCTGGACTATTACATTTCGTCAAGGTCAAGTAATACCCAGTAAAACAATATATTGGTACGCACATAAGAATCACTAACCTGCCGTCAAGCTCCGGTTGGATATGAATAAATATTACTGCTGTCCAATATAGTTTGACATAAAAATAGCCGGGGTATCGGAAAAGTCCCGATACCACAGCTATGTCCGTTTAATATGCTGTTAACATATAGTCATAGGTCACTTTACCACTTGGACCCACCTGCGAAGAATATGAAGAATATTATGATTATAATCAACAGTAAAAATGTCACGCCAAATCCGCCGCCGCCGAATATGCCCTTTTCTTCCACTGCCTTTCACCTCCATGTATCTTACTGCAATATATGTTATGTTTCTAGGTGGTTTTTTGTGAATGGGAATCCCCGGCGGCATCAAAAAGATAGAAGGCCCGTAAGCCTCCTATAATACTACTTTGTCCAGTATCTGTTTTTCCCTGGCAACTGCCTTATCCCTGAGCTCCCCTATCCGGTCCCGCATTTTTTCGCAGTATCCTTCGTCCTTAATGGATGCCAGGTTTATTTCCACGTTGTAGAGTGCCGCCAGCACCGCGTTCCGTGCCATCATCGCCGCGACCGCTCCGTCGGTAACCGCATGCTTATTCCCCTTTTCTACGGCGGTTTCAATCATATCCATGGCCTCCAGGGCCCTTTCGGCAACCCCCATCGGCACCTCCGCCGCTTTTTTTAGACCCTGTTGTATGGCTGCGCTTCGGGCAGCCCTCTCCTGCTCACCGGTTTTGGGCATCCGGTAGGCTGCTATAACGTCGTTAAAGGCGTTGGCATCGGCATCCATCTGTTCCATGAAGAAAGTCATGAGCCCGGAACCGGCCTGTATCAGTTTTTCCATTTCCTCGCTTACCCCTACGTACTCCTTATTATTTACGGTCAGGGCTGCTACCATCGAGCTAAGGGCACAGGCGGCAGCGCCGCAGAGGGCTGCAATGCTCCCGCCTCCGGGAGCGGGGTCGCTCGAGGCGGTCTTATCCAAGAATTCCTTAATGCTCATATCAGCCAGCAATACTTATTCCTCCTGTTCTCTCATCAATTTATTCACCGCTTTATAACAGGTGCTGCTGCAGGGCCTATTATTCACCGGTCCAGTGCCTGTGACCTAATCTTCCCACAGAAGCCTGTTCTCCAGGACCTGTTTCTCCGAAAAGTCCTGCAGTCCCAGGTAATAGGCCGCAACGTCGGTTAGCGCCTGCATGGGCAGGATGCCCACAAGCTCGCTGCCCGCCACGTTTACGCCGTACCTTCTGGCTTCCATTTTTATCATTTCAAAGGACTGGTACAGCGAAGTCTTGGTATAATCCGTCATGTTCATGGATACCTGGACCATACCCTTATCCTTCAGCCCGACGCCTATGGCCTTGCAGTACCTAAGGCCTCCCCCCGAGTGGCGTATCCTCTTTGCAATGGCGTTTGCGATATCAAGGTCGTCGGTGGCAAGGTTAACGTTGAAGGCCACCAGCGGCATACGGGCCCCTATCGCGGTAACGCCCGCCGTTTTATGTACCTCCTTGGGACCATAGTCCGGTTCCCACCCGGGAAGCTTAATCTTTTCGAAGAATCCCTCAAACTGACCCTTCCTTATGTTGGCCAGGTTTTGCCTTTCGGGTGCAGTAGCGGATGCCTCGTACAGGTACACCGGCAGGTTGAACCTTTCAGCCGCTTCCTCCGCCAGGCTCTTCGACAGTTCCACTGCCTCGTCCATGCTCACATTCCTTACCGGGATAAAGGGTATCACGTCCACCGCCCCCATCCTGGGGTGCTCGCCCCGGTGCCGGTTCATATCGATTTCCCGTATAGCTGCCTCCATGGCACCAAGCAGGGAGCTTTTAAGGCCTTCCGGCTCACCAATCAGCGTAACCACCAGCCGATTGTGGTCCCTGTCCGCCGAATAGTCCAAAAGCTTAACCCCGTCTGTTCTGCGGAAAGGTTCCACTATTTTTTCTATCACTTCCCTGTTATTCCCCTCGCTGAAGTTGGGCACGCATTCTAGTATCTTGTTTCCCATAGGCCTCATCTCCTTTATGAATTTGATTTCCTTCCGCCGGCATTTCAAACAGGTCATTATTCAAAATAAAGGGGCTGCCTATCATATCCCGGAATGCCCTGCCCTTAAGAACTTGCCCTTGTAACCGTCTATGGGCTTTCCCTTTATGACCCCCTTGGGCTGGAAACGGCAGGCCTATAACCTGCCGAAAGCCCGTCATTCCCGGATTGGAGACGTTCCATGAACCCTTCCCGGGTCAAGTTATGCCGTCCTTTATATAATTATATACAATTCGGGGGTCCAAATAAACATGCAGCGTGATTATTCAAAGGCAGGCAGTATAGCGCCCTTGTATTTTTCTTCTATGAACCCCTTGACCTCTTCCGAGTTAAGCGCATCGGCAAGCACTTTTAAATCCTGCCTGTTTTTATCCTCGGTACGCACTGCAAGGATGTTGGCATAGGGAGAATCGCCGTCTTCAATGAACAGAGCATCATCCCCGGGCACAAATCCCGCTTCCAGTGCATAGTTTGTGTTTATCACCGCCAGGTCCACGTCTTCAAGGACCCTGGGCAGCGTCGCGGCCTCAAGTTCAACTATTTTTATGTCCTTGGGATTCTCCTTAATATCTTTCACCGAGGCGGTTATGCCAACCCCCGGTTCCAGCCCTATCACGCCGGCCTTATCAAGCAGCATTAGCGCCCGTCCCCCGTTGGTAACGTCATTGGGTATAGCCACCGAAGCCCCCGGTTCAAGGCTGTCAATACTGCCGAGGCTTTTGGAATAAACGCCCATGGGCTCGATATGCACCTTTGCAATATAGGTAAGGTCCAGGTTGTGGTCCCCGGCAAAGGTCTCAAGGTAAGGTATATGTTGAAAAAAGTTTGCATCCAGTTCCCCGTCCGAAAGGCTTAAATTGGGCTGAACATAATCGGTAAACTCCACCACCTGCAGTTCAATACCCTGCTCCTCCAGCATTGGCTTTACAAATTCCAATATTTCCGCATGGGGTACCGGTGTGGCACCCACTCTTATGACAGGCCCGCCTTCACCGGTGCCAACCTTAGCGCAGCCCGCCGCTGCAATTGTTAATACCACTACTGCAAACAAAGCCAACAATACTCTTTTCATAAAGTGCTCCTCCTTATTAGTATAATTTTAATAATATTTCCCAGGTAACACTTGCGCCCCACGGCCGCTATTTAGGCTGCAACTTCTCCAATGAACCTTCCTTTTTCCCGCGGCCGGTTTCAGTGGGTCACTTTTTTTATAACTAGGTCCCCAATCAGCTGTGTTCCCTGGACGAGTACAACCAGTATAACCACAATGGCCGCCAGTACTTTCATATCAAAACCCTGGTAGCCGTACCTTATGGCCACGTGTCCCAGGCCGCCGCCTCCTATGGCACCCGCCATGGCCGAGTAACCGATCAGGTTAACGGCGGTAAGGGTTATCCCCGCTATGATGGCCGGCAGTGCCTCGGGAATCAATACCTTTAGTATTACCTGCAATGTTGAAGCGCCCATTGCCTGGGCTGCTTCTATTACGCCCTTGTCAACCTCCCGTATCGATGTTTCCACCACCCTGGCAACAAAGGGTACCGCAGCCACCGATAGAGGCACTATTGCAGCGGTGGTGCCTATTGAACTTCCCGTCACAAACCGTGTAAAGGGTATCATGACAACCATCAGTATCACAAAGGGCACCGACCTGGTGGTGTTTACCAGAAAGGCCAGTATCGCGTTCAAGGTCCTGTTTTGCGCTATGCTGCCGTCATTGGTTATCGCAAGCATAATACCCAGGGGCATGCCGCAAATTGATGAAATAAGTGCCGACATGCTTACCATGTACAAGGTCTGGTACAGGGCCTTAACCAACATTCTTTATCGCCTCCTTTCCGCGGGGTTGAAGCCCTTCAAAGTCCCTACGCTGTTTGGATGTGTCCACCATAAAACCGGCTGCATCCATACCCGCCAGCAGACCCTTGGTTATTTCCGCACCCGGCCTTGTAAACAGGTCTTGTACACTGCCCTGCTCTACAACACCGCCGTTTTCAATCACAGCCACCCTGCTGCATACTTGTTTTATTACCTGCATCTCATGGGTAACCATGACTATGGTAAGCCCAAACTGCTTATTTATGGACCTAAGCAGCTCCAACACCGAACGGGTGGTTCTCGGGTCCAAGGCGGAAGTGGCCTCGTCACAAAGCAGTACTTTGGGTCTGGTTGCCAATGCCCGGGCAATGCCCACCCTCTGTTTTTGGCCTCCCGATAACTGGGAAGGGTATGCACTCGCCTTATCCTCCAGGCCCACCAGGCCCAGGAGTTCCTGCACCCTTTTATCAATCTCTGTTTTTGGTATCCCCGATATCTCCATCGGGAAAGCTATGTTCCGGTACACCGTTCTTGAAGAGAGCAGATTAAAATGCTGGAATACCATGCCCACCTGCCTCCTTACAACTCTCAAGTCCCTCTTCGTAAGTCCGGTAATTTCCGTCCCGTCAATGTATATACTGCCCGAAGTAGGCTTTTCCAGCATGTTTATACACCTTAGCAGGGTGCTTTTTCCCGCGCCGCTGGGACCGATAATCCCGAATACATCACCCCTTCCAATATCAAGGTTCACATTCTCCAGGGCCGTTACCCCCTGGTTCCCGGTACCGTCAAAAGTCTTCCTAAGCTGCCTTATTCGTATCATCAAAATACCTCCCAATTATGAAAATAACCCCTTCCGGCAAAAAGAAGAGGTTTAAAAATACCGCTTATCTGCCAGAACCAAACGTTCTGCTGGATTTGGCACCTTTCAGACCCTTCAGTCTGGTGGTTGCCGAGGCTTCACTGGGCCAGGTCCCTCAGCCTGCTCTCGATAAGAAGTTTGAATATTCAATTGTAAAAAAAACGACCCTCCCCCGGCAGCCGGAAGAAAGTCTCCGTGTTTTTCTTCCTATCTGCCAGAACCAAACGTTCTGCTGGATTTGGCACCTTTCAGACCCTTTAGTCTGGTGGTTGCCGAGGCTTCACTGGGCCAGGTCCCTCAGCCTGCTCTCGATAGAAATACCGTATTCGGTTTAATGAATTATATACTAACACTGATATCTAAAACTGTCAATAGGTAAACATAAAATAAAAAAACCGAAGGCAATTTCCTTCGGCTAATATTGGTGCCGTGGACTGGACTCGAACCAGCACGAGCGTGGCTCACTACCCCCTCAAGATAGCGTGTCTGCCAATTCCACCACCACGGCGCAAAAGTATCAATTCAAGCTGCAGAATATATTATATAAACAACCGGCAGTTATGTCAATACCTATTGCCGCTGCTCCGGAATATACCATTTTTCTATATTAAGGAATATATTATGGTCCCTTGGTTCCACTTCGCCCCTTACCCTGTTTTTGACAAGCAGCGCGGCCGTTTTGAAGTATAGGCTGTTGTAGGGCAGTTCTTCGGCTACGTGTTTTTGCACCTCTGCACTGGTTTCCTGCCTTAACTGTTCAGTAGCCCAAAAGTCCCGCTGCAGTAAATCATCCATATCTTCGCTGCTGTAAGATACGAAATTGCTTCCCTCTTCCACCTGGTTGGAATGGAAGGCAAAGGACAGGTCAAGGTAATTCGCAAGGTTCCAGCCAAGTATTACCGCATCAAAGTCTCTCTTATTCACCCTCTCCACCAGCTGTTCCCAGCTAAGTTCTTTTAGCTCCACCGCCATACCCAGGGCATTAAGGTCGTCCCTTACCATTCCCGCCGCTTCAAACCTTTTCGGGTTGTCGGAATTTGATAACAGCGTAAACTTTAGGTCATGCTTTTCACCGTCTATCTCCTTTTCAAGCAGCCCGTCATTGTCCCTGTCCGCCCAGCCCGCCTCCTCCAGCAGTGCCCTTGCCTTTTCCGGGTCATAGGAATAACCGGTAACATCTTCCGAGTAAAGCCAGGCATGGGGAGGTATAGGCGTATCAACCAGTACTGCATGCTTCAGGTAAACCTTATCCACTATCATTTCCCTGTTTATGCCGTACTGGATGGCCTGTCGAAGGGCCTTGTCCCGGAATATCGGTTTTGTAAAATTAAGTCCCAAAAAATCGTACTTGTTGGTGGTAAACTCCTTAATATATGACTTCCCTTCCTCCCGGTACCTTTCCCAGTCGGGATAGGTCGCAATCGCCGCATCCACTTCACTGTTCTTAAAGGAAGTTAGCGCAGTGTTTTCGTCAACCACAAACTGCATATGAACCTCGTCTATGTAGGGCTCGTCGCCCCACCAGTCGGGATTTCTCTCAAGGGACAAATGCTTGAAGGGTTGATGCTCCTTCAGCTTGTAAGGCCCGGTACCTATTAACTGAAACTCCGCCGTGCCTTTGGCCAGGTCCTGCGGAGAGGTGTACAGGTGGCTGGGCAGCAGCGGAAAGGTCATTATGTCAAGGGCCCCATTAAACCACTGGTCAAATACCACTTTAACCGAATGGTCCGACAGGGCTTCAAAATATGCAACCCTTTCAATATTTGTGGTATAAAGTCCGGCGTCATCCTCCAGCGCTTTCAGGTATTCCAGTGTGAATATTACGTCCCTGGATGTGACCGGGGTACCGTCATGCCATTTTATATTGTCTTTCAGCGTGAAGGTACAGGAATTGCCGGTTTCCGAAACGTTCCAATCCTCTGCCAGCATCGGCTTTATTTTGAGGTTTTTATCGTAGTCCACCAGTCCCTCAAACACCAGTTTAAGGAAATGAAACGCATCCCTTTCGGTATTGACAATGGGGTTTAAAGTCTTTGGCTCGGTCCCGGCAAAGGTAATCTTACCGCCCTTGACAGGGTTTTCAGGAATCTCCGGTTCCTGCTCGGGACCGTCAATGCTGGGCTGACAGCCTATCAGCGCAGCCGCCAGCATCACAGCCAGCACGCCCGCCAAAATCCTTTTTGCCGTAAACAATACGCTCCCCCCTCATTTTATCCTTTTAAGTTTATCATTATGAATAAGGCCGGGAATCCTTCCCCTTTTTGCTATGGCTTTTCCCTCAACTTCCTTTATATCCATCGTCATATCTATCGGCGCCGCGGATGAAATGTAGCTGCCTACACCAAAGGCATCGGCCCCCGCATCGGACAAAAGCCTTATCTTATCCGGGTTCAGGCCGCCGGATACGAATATTTTAACCCAATTGAAGCCCTCCTGGTCCAGCCTTGCCCTTAACTCCCTAACAAGTCCCGGTGTAACGCCGCCCCTTTCACTGGGGGTGTCCAGTCTTATACCGCCAAGTCTTTCTTTAAGCCTGTTGGCCACCCTCAGGGTCTCCTCCACTTCGTCCTTAAAGGTATCCACCAGTATAATCCTGCTGTGCTCCTCCGGCGTTATACTGTCGTATACTTCCGCCACCTTAAGGGTATCCCCGGCTATTATGAAAGCGGCATGGGGCACGGTCCCGGTGGGCTCTTTGCCTATAAGTTTTGCCCCCAGTATACAGCTGGCATTGTTTGCCCCTCCTATGACGGCGGCCCTTTCCATGACCGGTGCCACCGCCGGGTGCACGTGACGGGACCCGAAACACACAAAGGGCTTGTCCCCGCATGCCTGCCTGCAGTCTCTGGCTGCGGTGGCCCAGCCGCTGGCGCTGGAAAGGCACCCAAGCACCACCGTCTCGAATATCCCGAACTCGCTGTACGGGCCTTCAATCCTCACCACCGTGTCCATTGCCTCAAAGCTGTCCCCTTCTTCAATGGCCCAAATCTTTATATTCTTATCCCTTAGGATGTTTTCCGCTTCCCGGATGCCCGCCATTATACCGGCCTTTCTGGGGAATATCTCCGCGGTCACAACTTTTTCCTGCAGCCCCATATGCGTGAGTATCTCCATTGTCCTTATGAAATAGACATCGGTAGTTTTTCCGGACAGAATCTCCTCGTGGGTTGCGGAATGCAGGGGCCTGTCCATGTCAACCCTGAAATCCTGTACATCCTTGAGCGTTTTAAGCTCTTCTTTGTTTGACATAACCTACCTTCCTTTCCAAAAATGTTTATGCAGCGTGGTACTGCTTACCTCTATTCCCTGTACAGATTGCTGTATATCCTGTAGTTTTTTATTACTTTTTCCACATAGCCCCGGGTTTCGCCAAAGGGTATATGGTCCAGGGTCCTGCCGTCACTGCTGTACCTTTCATCAGCCAGCCACCGGGTCACGTTACCGCTGCCCCCGTTATAGGCGGCTATCACGGTTCTAAGATTGTCCCCGAATTCCTTCTTGAGCATATGTACATACCAACACCCAATCATAATATTGGTTTCCGGCTCATACAGCATCTCCGGGTCATAACCTTCAATCCCAAGAACTTCGGCCGCCCACATGCCTGTAATGGGAGATATCTGCATAAGGCCGCGGGCATCCTTGCGGGACGTGGCCTTGTGATAAAACTTGCTTTCGGCTCTTATAATTGCAGCTATAAGGTACGGGTCCACACCGTATTCTTCCGAATACCTGTAAATTATATCCCGGTGGTATACCGGAAATAAAACTCTCATTATCCATGTGGCACTGTTTATCAAAACCATCAGCATAACCGCCGTAATGACCAATACGATTAAAATACTTCGCCTTCTGGATACCGCATCCAAGTACAACACTCCTGAAATGTATACTATCTCATTATATTATTGGCTGGCCCCTATATGCAATATGTTTATTGTTTTCTCCACAGTTTACGGATTTTGGTTTCCAACTCCTTCTTTGTCCCAATGTTTTCAATAATAATGTCCGCGTACCTTTCCTTTTCCTCCATAGGCATCTGCGAATCTATTATGTTTTCCGCCTTTTCCCTGGTCATTCCATCCCTTTCTACCAGCCTTCGGACCTGGGTTTCCCTGTCCGCTTTCACCAGCCACACGCTGTCGACAAGCCTGTGAAGGCCCATTTCTATAAGGATGGCGGCATCTATTACCACTGCCGGTATATCCGACCTTTTTTCAAGTTCCGCAAGCTCTTTTTCCACCCTATCTATCATCACGGGATGCACAATTGAATTGAGCTTTCTGAGTTTATTCCTGTCGGAAAAAACCAGGTCCCCCAGTTTTTTTCTGTCAAGGCTGCCGTCCGGCTGCAGTATATCCTTCCCGAATTGCGCTGCAATCTCCTCAAGGCATGGGCTTCCCTTCCCCACAACCTCCCTGGCAATTACGTCAAGGTCTATTATATAGGCCCCCAGTTCCTTCAGTATACTGCCAACCGTGGACTTCCCTGTCGCAGCCCCTCCCGTAAGCCCGATTTTTAACAATTTCCCGCCTCCCGTCAAACGCTCATTCAAAGGAATCGTAGCTATCACTTCTATGCTTCGTACCAGTTCCTGCCCACCGACATTTTAACCTCCAGCGGCACCTTAAGGTCCACCGCCCCTTCCATGCATTCCCTCAGAATAGCTTTCACCCTGTCAAGCTCGTCCCTGTGGGCTTCTATTATAAGCTCGTCATGCACCTGCAGCACAAGCCGTGACCTTAAGTTTTCCTCTTTCAGCCTGTTATAAACCTTATTCATTGCCAGTTTGATTATATCCGCCGCGCTGCCCTGTATCGGCGTGTTCATCGCCAGCCTCTCGCCCAGGTTTCTTATATTCCTGTTGCCGGATTTAAGCTCCGGCAGGTAGCGTATCCTGCCCAGCATTGTTCTAACCATCCCCTGCCGGGTGCCCTCCTTGATAACCCTGTCCATATACTCCCTTACGCCGCTGAATACTTCAAAATACCTTTTTATGTACCCGGCGGCTTTGCTTCGCGGGATGCGCAAATTCCTCGCCAATCCAAAATCGCTTATGCCGTATATGATACCAAAATTCACCGCCTTTGCGCTGTTTCTCATGGCCGGGGTAACCTCCAGCGGTGTTACGTCGAACACCTGGGCCGCGGTGCGGCTGTGTATGTCCTGCTGCTCCCGGAACGCCTTTATCAGGTTCTTGTCGCCGGATACATGCGCAAGTACCCTAAGCTCTATCTGTGAATAATCGGCGGCCACAAACAGGTACTCTTCACTGCCGGGGATAAAGGCCCTCCTTATCTCCCTGCCCAGGTCCAGCTTAATGGGTATATTCTGCAGATTGGGCTCGGTGCTGCTAATCCTGCCGGTGGTGGTAACCGTCTGCTTGAAATTGGAGTGCACCCTTCCGGTGCGCGGGTTTATGGCCCTCATTAGGCCCTCGGCGTAAGTTGACTTAAGTTTTACCAACTGGCGGTATTCCAATACCTTTTCCACGATGGGGTGCCTGTCCCTAAGCTGCTCCAGCACCTCCACATCGGTGGAATAGCCGGTCTTGGTCCTCTTTACCGGCGGCAGGCCCAGCTTTACGAACAAAACCTCCCCCAACTGCCTTGTGGAATTTATATTGAACTCCTGCCCGGCATAAGAATAAATCTCCCGGGTCAGGGTGTCTATGTTCCTCTCAAGTTTCTCCAAATACTGCTCCAGCGCTCCCCGGTCAAGCCGAATCCCTGTTAACTACATACTTGCCAGCACCTGTATAAGCGGAAGTTCCACGCTGTAGACCAGGTCTGTCATTCCGGTATCCCTTATTTGCTTCTCCAAAACATCCCTTAGGGCAAACATGCACCGCACCCTGTCGGCAAGGTACCGGCATATTTTCTCCATCTCTATTTGATTGAACCGGATACGCTCTTTACCCTTACCGGCAATCTCCTCTATGCCGGCTATGTTTTCGCCCAGGTATTTTATCGCAATCTTCTCCAGGTCATAGCTGCTGGCGGCCGGGTCTAAAAGGTAAGCAAAAATTTCCGAATCAAATGTATAATTGACAAGGCTTATACCCCGTTTGGCAAGGGCTATTATATCCTGCTTCAGGTGGTGCCCCAGCTTCTTAATGTTTTTATCCTCCATAATCGGTTTTAACGCGTTGAAAACCGCCGCTGCGTCCAAGGCACAGCCCTCATGGCCTGTCGGTATATAAACCCCTTCTCCACGGTCCCAGGCTATTGATATGCCGTATACTTCAAACTCAATATCGTCGTCGGCGCTGGTAACTATTTCAAAGGCCATGCACTTGTTCCGCCGTATGTTCTCCAGTACGGCATCCAGGCCGTCGAGGGTTTCAAGACAGGTATAAGTGCATTCCGGCGTTTCATTCCCCGGGGTTTTGGCCGTATCCCCGGCGCCCAAAATGTCTTTGGCCCTGTCTATCAGGCTGTTGAATTCCAGTTCCGAAAGCTTTGCCGCCACCCTGTGGATATCCGGGCTCGGTTTCCTGCACCGGCTGGTATCCAGGATGACGGGTATATCCCTGCAAATGGTGGCAAGCTTTTTGCTCAAAACCGCCTGCTGTACGTTTGAGATTAGGTTTTGCTTAAGTCTGCCCTCCGGCATGCTGTTTGCATTCTCCAGCACCGCTTCAAGACTGCCGTACTGCTGCAATAGTTTTAGGGCGGTCTTTTCACCAACCCCCGGTACTCCGGGTATGTTATCGGACTTGTCCCCCATAAGCCCCTTAAGGTCTATAAGCCCGGCGGGCTCCAGCCCATACCTTTCCTTTACGCTCCTTTTATCACAAAGTTCAAAATCGGATACCCCCCTCTTGGTGTATATAACCTTCACGCTGTCGCTTACAAGCTGCAGCGCGTCCCGGTCACCGGTCACTATGAGCACTTCCATGCCCTCCTGCTCGCCGTACCGGGAAAGGGTCCCTATTACATCATCCGCCTCGAAACCGGCCGCTTCCATACGGTTTATATCCATGGCATCCAAAAGGTCCTTCAATACCGGTACCTGCACCGCCAGGTCTTCCGGCATGCCTTTTCTCTGGGCCTTGTAGTCCGAATACTCGTTATGACGGAAAGTGGCTTCTTTCCTGTCGAAGGCGACGCTTATGTAATCCGGCTTGTATTCCTCCAATATCTTAAATAACATTGTGACAAAACCATAAACGGCGTTGGTGGGCAGCCCCTGTTTTGTGCTGAGAGGGGGCAATGCATAAAAAGCCCTGTTTATAAGGCTGTTTCCATCGATAACTATCATCCTGGGTTTTTCCAAGCCAAAACACTTCCTCTCTACATCCCACTTCCCATATAGTATTTCACCATAATGTGTTAAAAACCTCCAT
>JAAYEV010000123.1 GCA_012728565.1 Clostridiales bacterium | reverse complement strand
TGGGCCCTGGATGTATTGTCCAAAATTATTTAGGAGGTGTAAAGGAATGGAGAAACAGATAGATGCAAGGGGACTGGACTGTCCGCAGCCGGTTATACTAACGAAAAAAGCCCTTGACGAGATGGAGGAGGGTAAGGTTGTAACCATAGTCAACTCCGAGGCCGCTCGGGAGAACGTCAAAAAGCTTGCCGACAGCCTGACCTGCAGCGTGGACGTCCAGCAAGTGGGAGGGGACTATTACATAAGCATTTTCAAGGAAAAGGGCCTGGAGGGTCCTAAGTTTGAAAATGTTGCCGGTAAAAACGGTCTTGTAATTGTAATAGGTACCGATACTCTGGGAACGGGGGATATTACCCTCGGCCGGATATTGATGAAGGCCTATCTTAAAACGCTGGCGGAGGTATGCCCGCTGCCCGAGACCATAATATTCCTAAACAGCGGGGTGAACCTGACGGTGGAGGGCTCGGAAGCGCTGGAGGCCCTGCGAGAGCTTGAAGGAATGGGAGTGGAAATACTGTCCTGCGGTACATGTCTTGATTATTACAAAGTAAAGGACAAGCTGGCGGTGGGCCAGGTTTCCAATATGTACACCATAGCCGAAAAGATGAATAACGGTGAAAACACAATATTCTTGTAGGAAGGCGTATTTATGAAAAAAAGCGGATATTATATTCTGGCGTTTGATTCCACGCACCATGCCATAAAGGCGGAGGAGCAGCTTAAGAAAAACAAAGTGGAAGCGGAGATGATACCCACGCCGCGGGATGTTGATGCAAGCTGCGGGCTGTCGATAAAAATACCCGAAGGGTGCCTTGAAAGGGTCAGGGACCTTATAGATATGCCGGGGGGCCGGGTGAAGTTGTATAGAGTCGGAACCGACCGCGGCAGGACGGTTTACGTGGAACAGGAGATGTAAAGGGGGGAGAAACAAACCAATGGTGGAATTGTTACAAAAGCTTAATATAGAAGGAGACATCATGGTAAGAGCTGGGCAGGGTATCCTGAAAATACTGCTGGTGATACTGGCGGTAAAACTGTCCATAAGGCTTCTTGTGGCCCTTTCGGACAAATTTTACCAAAGGCAGGCTGAAAGCCGCTTTGTACAAGATACCAGGAAGGTCATAACCATGAGCGCCCTCACAAAGAGCATAATCACCTACACCCTTTATTTTATTGGACTTACCATGATAATAACAATCATGGGGATCCCGGCCTCTTCGCTGCTGGCCACCGCCGGTATCGGGGGCCTTGCAATAGGCTTTGGGGCGCAGAACCTTGTAAGGGACGTAATAACCGGTTTTTTCATACTCTTTGAAGACCAGTACGCCGTAGGGGACTATATTTCGCTGGACAAGCACTCGGGTATTGTGGAGGATATTGGTATAAGGATTACAAAGATAAGGGACTTCAACGGCGATTTACATATTATACCGAACGGAAATGTTTCAAACGTTACCAATCACAGCAAAGGAGACATGAGGGTAATGTTTGACATAAGGATTGCCTTTGAGGAGGATATAGACAGGGCGGTGAAAGCCCTGGAGAAGTTTTTTGAGGACTACCGGCAGAAGGAACCGCAGCTTACCGCCGGCCCGAAAGTGCTGGGGGTATCCGACCTGGCGGATTCCGCGGTTGTACTTAAAGTATGGGCAAAGACAAAGAACATGGAGCAGTGGAGGATTGAGCGGGAACTTAAAAAGGGGATTAAGGAAACGCTGCATAATGAAGGTATAGAAATACCGTATCCCAGGAAAGTTATAATAAACAAATAGGGGGAGGGGAGGTATATGCCTCTTAAGCTGGAGCTGGGCGATGTTGTCCAGATGAAGAAAAAGCACCCCTGCGGCGGCGACCTGTGGGAGGTTGTGCGAACCGGAATGGATATAAGGATAAAGTGCCAAAAATGCGGGAGGCAGGTACTGATGCCCCGGGAGACCTTTGAGAAAAGGGTTAAGAAAATACTGACGCAAAGGCCCGGCGAAAGTTAAATTCTGTTGCATTGAAAAATGCACTGTGATAGAATACTATGAGTACATCCTTGCTCTACCATGAGTAGGGCCGTTAGTCCAGAAGGAGGTGGAACAGTGAACAAGTATGAACTGCTTTTTATCTTTGACCCGGACGTTGATGAGGAAACCAGGGCGTCATTTATCGAGAGGATAAAGGGTATTATCCAGGAAGACGGAGAGGTCGAAACCGTAGATGAATGGGGCACAAGAAAACTGGCTTACGAAATCAAAAAGAAAAATGAAGGGTATTACGTCAGGGTTAACTTTAAGGCCGGTCCCGAAGTACCGAAGGAGTTAACAAGGGTTTTCGGGATTACCGAAAGCATCATAAGGCACCTTATAGTTAACGAAGACGAATAAGCCGGGGTGGTGTTGTTAATGATGAACAAAGTATGCCTGGTGGGAAGGCTCACGAGGGACCCGGAACTGCGAGTCACGCCGGGGACGGGGACCCAGATTGCTACCTTCACGCTGGCAGTGGACAGGAACTATAAAAACAGGCAGGGAGAAAGGGAAGCGGATTTCATCCGTATCGTTACCTGGAGAAAGCTTGCCGAGCTGTGTGCCAACTACCTGGGAAAGGGCAGGCTGGTGGGGATAACCGGCAGGATACAGGTAAGGAGCTGGGAGGATGATACCGGCCAAAGGCGATCCGTAACCGAAGTGGTGGCGGACGAAGTGGTTTTCCTTGACAGGGGGTCCGGTGCCGGCGGAGGCGGCGGAGAGTTCAAGGAATACAAAGGCGACGAAGGCAGCTCCGACGATGACTTTTACCAGATAGAAGAAGACCCGGACCTGCCGTTCTAGCAAAGGGAGGGATATTGGTGAAACGCAAAACCCGAAAAGGGAAAAAACGGGTGTGCAATTTTTGCATTGACGGTATTGAAAAAATTGATTATAAAGATGTAAGCAGGCTCCGAAAGTACATTACCGAGAGGGGAAAGATAATTCCCAGAAGGATAAGCGGGAACTGTGCCCGGCACCAGAGGCAGCTTACGGTAGCAATAAAGAGAGCCAGGAACATTGCGCTTCTGCCCTTCACGGCAGAATAAGAGAGCTAAACGCTCTCTTTTTATTACCTTTGCCAAATACACCGGTTTTAGATACTATATTTTTACAAATTGTTTAACCAATAAGAGTTATAATATTATGATAAGACTAAGAGAATACTTGCTGCAATCAAGTAAGGGGGGAGCGGGGATTGGCATCTTCCGAGGATAACCTGGATGTAACCAGGAATATGAGGCTTGTTGAGTGGCTTAAATGCGAGATGCTTACCGGGGTGGCATCCTTTTACCAGCTTATGCAGAGGGGCAGCCGGAGCAGCCAGGAAGCCCTGGCGGATGTTATCGCCAATATAATACTGGTTGCATATCTGCTGGCCCGGAGGCTGGGAATGACCTATGCGACGATTGACCTTAGGATTCAAAGCAAAATAAAATTGGGGATTACCGAGGAGCACGAGGTTGAAAAATGGTACAAGGACCTGTCCGAACTGGCGGGTTATATGAATAGAAACAGAAAATAGGGGTGAAACAGGGTGGGAGATAAAAGCGTAAAGGCATTGGCAAATACGGCCCTGGCTACTGCCTTATCGGTCATAATTGCTATTATCGGCTTGTTTGTTCCAGTCCTGGCCCTTGCATCACTGCTCTGGCCGGTTCCGGTTATAGTCGTGGTAAAAAGGTATGGACTGCGGTACGGGATTTATTCCACCATTGCTTCCGGACTTATCGTGGGAATGGTTTCCGAGCCCATATACGCGGCCTATGTAATACTTTCCTACGGTGCCCTTGGACTGTCAATAGGTTATGGAGTACAAAAAGGGTATACTGCAGGAAAAACCCTGGTCATAACCTCGATTGTATCTTTAGTGTCCAAGCTGATGCTTATGTATGCCGTAACCCGGCTGATGGGTGTTAATCCCCTTGAAGCCCAGATTGAATCCATGGGAAAAGGGCTGGAACTTTCAATGGAGTTTTATGACCGGATGGGAGTGAATGTGCCGGAGGAAATGAAGGAAGCGCTCATGTCTTCCTTTGAACTGCTGAAGGTTATGCTGCCGGCACTACTTATTATGGTGGCACTTATGGATTCCTATTTGAATTACACGGTGGCGAGGATCGTATTAAGAAGGCTGGACCTGCGGTTGGAACCTCTCCCGCCCTTTGCCGAGTGGAGGGCTCCCGGCCACCTTGCCATTGGTTTTCTTCTGCTTATGTTACTGTCCTTTGTAGGCGGGTACTTTGGCCTGGGAAATATGGATGTCGTATTGGGCAATATTCTGCTTCTGTTTCAAATGGTTTTCCTTGTGCAGGGACTGTCAGTGGCCTACTATTTTTTGTCGCGCAAGGGCGTAAATAAGCTTGTCAGAGTGCTGCTAATTATATTTATTCTGTTTAACCAGCCATTGGCCATGGCGGCTATGCTTGCCGGGGTATTGGACGTGGTGCTGGATATTAGGAAAAGATTTTCCCGGGACGGGGGAAACTAGCCCCGGGCATGGGCAGCCTGTTTTTGCCGGGATTACAGAGGGCTGAAAAGAAAGCCCCTTTGCGGGCAGCGGTGCCCGGAGGGAGGAAAACATGAAAAACATTAACTTTATGAAACTGGTAAAACCGAATACCGCCGTATACCTGTGGAGCGTCCTTGTACTGGTGCTGTTTTTGGCCTATTACAATATAATGCTGGGGCTTTTTGGGGCGTTACTGCTGGTTTACCTTGTTCACCACAGCAGGCTGGTGGTCCACAGCAAAAAGGAGCAGTTTACCGAGTACGTTGAAACCCTGTCCTTTGATATTGACAACGCCATAACCAACACGCTCATAAGGCTGCCGCTGCCCATGGTAATGCTGGACGAAACTGGCGTAATAAACTGGTATAATTCCGGCTTCGCCGAAATCATTAAAGGGGAAAACCTGCTGGGCAGCAGCATAAAGGAGTTTATAAAGGACTTTGACATTGACTTGTTAATGCAGCATAAAAAGGACATGGAAATAAAGGTAACATATGCAGATAGACATTACAGGGTCATTTATAATATAGTAGAGACATCAGGGGTAAGGGGACGCAAGAGAAAGACCGGTTTTGTATACTTCGTGGATATAACCGACTGCGAAACAACGCGCCGGACAATGCAAAGAAAGAGCCCGGTTATTGCCCTGGTACAGGCGGACAGCCTGGATGAAATAATAGGGGGCACCGATGCCGACAGCAGGCCCCAATTGGTTGCCGAGATGGATAAAAGGCTGTACAAGTGGACCGAGGTCATAAAGGGAGCCATACAAAAGTATGACGAAGGCAAATACATACTGGTATTCGAGAAGGAATGGCTGTCGCGCATGCAGGAGAAAAAGTTCGATATACTGGATGATATTAGGGATATAAACGTGGGCAACCCTATACCTCCTACCCTGAGCATGGGTATTGGCGCGGACGGCCAGGACCCTGCCCAGCTGTTACAGTTTGCCAACGCCGCCCTGGACCTGGCCCAGGGAAGGGGAGGGGACCAGGCGGTGGTTAAGGCGGGTGACAGGCTGTATTTTTACGGCGGGAAAACCAAGGAAGTGGAGAAAAAAACCAAGCTTAAGTCCCGTGTAATAGCCCACGCGCTGCGGCAGCTTATCCTTCAGAGCGGCAGTGTACTCATTATGACCCACCGGTACGCGGACCCCGACAGCCTGGGGGCTGCGATTGGAATGTACAGGGGGGTCAAGGCCCTTGGAAAGAATGCGAAAATAGTGATGGACGAACCAAACCCTTCAATAGAAGCCATGTACGCCCGTATCATGGAAGACGGTGAATATGAAGGCTTATTTATTGGCTGTGAAAAGGCGAAGGATATCGTAGACAGCGATACCCTTTTGATTATAGTGGACACCCACCGGCCGAGCTATACCGGGTGCCCGGGGACAATAAAAAAGGCCGGAGGCATTGTTGTGATAGACCACCACAGGAGAAGCACGGAGTTCATTGAAGATGCCGCCCTTGTATACCAGGAGACCTATGCTTCCTCCACCTGCGAGTTGGTCACCGAAATACTGCAGTACATCAGTGAGGGTATAAAAATCCGTCCCCTTGAGGCTGAAGCGCTGCTGGCAGGAATTGTTGTCGATACGAAGAACTTTACCTATAAAACCGGGGTAAAAACCTTTGAAGCGGCTTCGTTTCTAAGACGCATGGGAGCGGATACCACGTCGGTTAAGCAGCTGTTCCAGGACGACATGGAAACGTTTATGGCCAGGGCGGAGACAGTAAGAAATGCACGGATAATAAAGGATTCCATAGCAGTATCCGTATGCCCGGAAGGGCTGAAAAACCCGCTTCTTATAACCGCCCAGGCAGCAAATACCCTCCTTGACATTCAGGGAGTTAAAGCCGCCTTTGTGCTGTGCAAGTACGGGGAAAGCGTTTTTATTAGCGGCAGGTCGCTGGGAGATATTAACGTACAGCTCATCATGGAGAAAATGGGCGGCGGCGGACATATGACGGTGGCGGGGGTGCAGCTTCCGGGAATGGAGGTGGAAGACGCGCTAAAAATGCTGGAGGAAACCCTTGACCAATATATTAAGGAAGGTGATGTATAATGGAAGTTATACTCCTTAAAGATGTAAAGGGACAGGGCAAAAAGGGGGATGTGGTAAAGGTAAGCGACGGCTACGCCAGGAATTTCCTGCTGCCCAAGGGATACGCGGTACAGGCCACCGAGCAGGGCAAGAAAAAACTGCGTGAACAAAACGCCATTATGCAAAGAAAAAGGCAGGCCGAGGAAGAAAACGCAAAAAAACAGGCGGAAAAAATCTCGACGGCGGCGGTGGAGTTTGAAGTTAAAGCCGGCGAAACCGGCAAGCTTTTTGGCTCCATTACCGGCAAGGACATATCCGAAGCCCTGGAAAAACAGCATGGCATAAAAGTGGACAAGAAAAAAATAGCCCTTCCCGAGCCGATAAAAAACATCGGGGAGTACCAGGTGGAGATAAAAGTTTATCCGGAGATTTCGGCACAGCTTAAGGTTATTATAAAACAGCAATAGGAAAAGGGGAGACAGTATTGGAGGACAACGCAAAAAGGTACATAGCAAAGTTGGACGATGTAAAACACAAACCGGATAAAAAAATGCTGGAAAGACAGCTGGCGGTACTTGAAGAAATGCTGCAAGACGGTATGGGGTCAAAGGCCTACAACGAAAAGGTAAAGGACCTGGACCTGGAAGGGTTCTTGAAGGGGGACGATGTCACCCTTAAAATTTATGCGCTGCAGAGACTGGTTTTGGACCGGGACCAGGAGCCTCCCCGCCCGGAGGAGTGCCTTGCGGTGGTGAAGGAGCTTCGTACCGCTATAATAGACATGCTGGCCCAAAGGGTGGTTAAGGAAAAGATAAACAAGGAACTGAGGGAAAGGATTCAGCAGCGGCAAGACCAATACATGGAAGAATTGAAGCTGGCAATACTAAAAAAACACTCCGGGCCGGAAAACCCCACCACGCTTAAAAAATACGCCAGGCTTCAGAAGCTGGAACGCCGGTCGCTGGGCAAATCCATTATGGAGATATTGAGGCCCTCATCCATAGACGAGATAGTGGGCCAGCAGAGGGCCATCAAAGCACTGGTTGCCAAGATAAGCTCGCCCTATCCCCAGCACGTGCTGCTCTACGGGCCCCCCGGCGTCGGGAAAACCTCCGCGGCGCGGTTGGCGCTGAAGGTGGCACAGTCAAAGGAATATTCCCCTTTTACCGAGGATTCAAATTTCATCGAAGTGGATGGGACAACGCTGCGGTGGGATACCAGGGAAATTGCCAACCCCCTGCTGGGGTCGGTCCATGACCCTATATACCAGGGAAGCAGTAGGGACCTGGCCGAGAGGGGGGTCCCCGAGCCGAAGATTGGCCTGGTGACGCAGGCCCACGGCGGCATACTGTTTATAGACGAAATAGGGGAAATGGACCCGGTGCTGCAGAACAAGCTGCTGAAGGTGCTGGAGGATAAAAGGATTACTTTTGAATCCATATACTATGATGCTTGCAACAAGGACATTCCCCTTTATATACGAAAGCTGTTCGAGGAAGGGGCGCCAGCGGACTTCATACTAATTGGGGCCACCACCCGGCAGCCGGAAAGCATAAACCCAGCGTTTCGCTCCCGGTGTACCGAGGTCTTTTTCGAGCCCCTGACCCCTGCGGACATTGTTATTATTATAAATAACGCTGTGAACAAGCTGGGGGTGCGGATGGAAAAGGGTTGCGCTGAGATTATCAGTCAGTATACAATAGAAGGGCGGAAAGCCGTCAATATTCTGGCCGATGCGTATAATATCGCTATAGCTAGTCAAGACTGTGCTCCCGACAAGGTGTACATAAGCTGTAACGACATATACACGGTGATACAGAACAGCAGGCTGACACCCTACGTTAGAAATACCGGCAAAAGCGGTGCCAGGGTAGGCCGGGTGCTGGCCCTGGGTGTGGCGGGATATGTAGGTTCCATTCTTGAAATAGAGGCCATAGCCTTTACGGCCCTTAGAAAGGGAGAAGGGACCATAAGGATTAACGATACCGCCGGTTCCATGACCAAGGACTCGGTGTTCAATGCGGCGGCGGTGATAAGAAAGATATCCGGCGAAATGGTAAGCGATTATGACGTGCATGTCAATTGCATCGGTGGAGGAAGGGTGGACGGGCCCTCGGCGGGGGTTGCCATCCTGGCCGCGCTGGTCAGCGCCATTAAACAGAAACCGGTCAGGCAGGACATAGCGGTTACCGGGGAGATTTCCATACAGGGTGAGGTAAAGCCGGTAGGCGGTATCATCGAAAAAATATATGGCGCAAAGCAAAACGATATGTCGGCAGTTATAATTCCCGCAAGGAACCTCAAAGAAGTGCCCTCCGACCTGTCGGGGATAAAAGTATACGGAGTGGAAAGGGCGGAAGAGGCATTGGAAATCCTCTTTTCGGAATAAACGGGTGGTGGTTTGAATGCAGGCGATAGGAAAGATTCCCCCTCACAGCATAGAAGCCGAGCAGTCGGTGCTGGGCGCCATGCTGCTTGACAGGGAAGCCATTATAAGCGCGTCGGAGCATATAAAGCCGGAGGACTTTTACAGGGACAGCCACAGGGAAATTTACGAGGCTATAATGGAACTGTTTGACAGGGGGGAGCCGGTGGACCTGGTAACCCTTACTGAACAGCTGAGGCAGAGAAATACCCTGGAGGCTGTGGGAGGAGTGGCATTTCTGACCGACCTTTCCTCCAGCGTTCCCACCACGGCCAATGTGGTCCATTATGCCAAGATTATCCACGAGAAGTCCCTGCTCAGAAAACTCATACGGGTATGCGGTGAAATATCCGACAAGAGTTTCGAGGCGTCGGAGGAAACCGTGGCGATAATCGAGTTTGCAGAAAAGGAGATATTTGATATATCCCAGAGGCGGACCTCCAAGGGCTTTACGCCCCTGAAAGATATACTGGTGTCAAGCTATAACAAGATAGAGGAACTGTACAACACCAAGGGCAAAACCACCGGCGTTTCCACCGGTTTCATCGACGTTGACAGCAAGACCTCGGGACTGCAAAAAAGCGACCTTATACTGGTGGCGGCAAGACCTTCCATGGGCAAGACCGCTTTTGCGCTGAATATTGCGCAGCATGCAGCCCTTAAAGGGGGTATTCCGGTGGCCATATTCAGCCTGGAGATGTCCAAGGAGCAGCTGGTAAACCGAATGATATGCGCCGAAGCAAGTATAGACAGCCACAAGCTGAGAACCGGGAACCTGGCGGATGAAGACTGGCCCAGGCTTGCTGAAGCGGTAAGCAGGCTTTCAAAGGCGAATATTTACATAGACGATACCCCCGGCATAACGGTCGCGGAGATGAGGTCCAAGTGCAGGAGGCTGAAACTGGAGAGGGGACTGGAACTGGTGCTCATCGATTACCTCCAGCTTATGCAGGGCAGCGGCAGGGCGGAAAGCCGGCAGCAGGAAATATCCGAAATATCAAGGTCACTTAAGGCCTTGGCCAGGGAAATGGACTGTCCCGTTCTGGCCATCTCGCAGCTGAGCAGGGCCCCGGAAATGCGTTCGGAGCACCGACCGATGCTGTCCGACCTTCGTGAATCCGGTGCTATAGAGCAGGACGCGGACGTGGTCATGTTTCTCTACAGGGATGAATACTACCATCCCGATACCGAAAAAAAGGGTATCGCGGAGGTTATACTGGCGAAGCAGAGGAACGGCCCCACCGGTACCGTGGAGCTTGTCTGGCTGGATAGGTTTACAAAGTTCGCTGATATGGCTAAATTTAGCGAAGAATAGCGAAATAAGAATGTGTGTTTGTGTATATCTCTGTGGATAATGTGGATAAGTGTGGATAAATATACCCATATTTTGGACAAAAAAAGAAAGTAATAACAGGGCGTTTTTTGTTTATCAAAGGGTTAAGAAGGATAGTAATAATATTGATAATGGCAATACCAATAATAAAAGGAGGTAACATAAATGTCGAAAAAAGTTACAAAGGATATGACCATCGCCGAAGTGCTGATGATGGACAGGGGTACTGCATCTATATTCATGAAACACGGCATGCACTGCATAGGCTGCCCCGCATCCTCCGGGGAAAGCATCGAGGAGGCAAGCGCTGTTCATGGAATAAATGCCGACGACCTGGTGAAGGACTTGAATGAATATTTTGCAAAGGAATAGGACAGCCCCAGGGCTGTTTTATTTTGCCCGGCCTATTATCCCCAGCGCGGATGCAGGATGTTTGCTATTTGACTGAAACACCATACTCTGGTACTATATCATAGGATTTTTATTTGGAAAGGAAGATGCTGTTATGGCTTCCAAGGATAAATACGATGTAATTATTGTGGGGGCGGGGCCGGCAGGCATTTTTACCGCCCTGGAGCTTGTTGAGCGCGGGGACTTCAAAATATTGATGCTGGACAGGGGCCGCAGGATAAACGCCCGTCACTGTCCTGCCCGAAAAGGGGACTGCGTGAAGTGCGACCCCTGCTCCATAGTAACCGGGTGGGCGGGGGCGGGAGCCTTCAGCGACGGCAAGCTTTCATTAAGCCCGGAAGTAGGCGGCAATATAACCGATTATATTTCCGTCGAGGAAGCGGAGGACCTTATAGAGTACGCCGACGGGATATACCTAAAGTTCGGCGCAGGGCCGCAGGTGCATGGGCTTAATGAAAGAAGGATAGAAGAACTGGTGTACGAGGCTTCGAGGCACGGGATTAAGTTTGTTCCCTGCCCGGTACGGCATATGGGCACCGACAGGTCCTTTGACGTGCTTAAGGCCATGCATGAACACCTTATGGGTAGGGGAGTTGAGTTTAAAGAACTCACCACGGTGGAGGATATCCTGGTGTCGGAAGGCAGGGCTGTCGGGGTGAGGGCAAGGCACAAAAACGGGGAAGAGACGGAATACAGCGCAGACCAAGTGGTTGTGGCCCCGGGCAGGGGCGGTGCCCAGTGGCTTACCGAACAGGCGGCGAAGCTGGGTATCGCCACCAAAAACAACGCGGTGGATATCGGTGTCCGGGTGGAAGTGCCCAATTCGGTCATGGACCACCTTACCCGGGACCTTTACGAGGCGAAGCTTATATACTATTCGGATACCTTTGAAAACAAGGCCAGGACCTTTTGCATGAACCCCGGCGGTATCGTATCGGAGGAGCATTACGAGGAAGGCCTGGTGGTGGTAAACGGGCACAGCTATTCCGACCCACGGCTTAGGACCGGCAACACCAACTTTGCGCTGCTGGTTTCCACCACCTTTACCGAGCCCTTCAACCAGCCGATAGAATACGGCAAATACATCGCAAAGCTTGCAAACATGCTGACCGGCGGGGGGATAATGGTGCAGAGGCTGGGAGACCTGCTCAAGGGCAGAAGGACAAGTCCCGACCGGCTGAAAAAGTCAACCACCGTGCCTACGCTGAAAAGCGCCGTACCGGGGGATTTAAGCTTTGTTCTTCCCGACCGGCACCTTACATCGATAGTGGAGGCGCTGCGGGCCTTTGACAAGCTGGCGCCGAACCTGTATTCCAGGAATACGCTGCTGTATGGATGCGAAGTAAAATTTTACAGCAGCAAGATAGAAGTGGACAGCCGGTTTAGGACCAAGATAGAAAACCTGTACGCCATTGGCGACGGGGCGGGCATTACCAGGGGGCTTATGCAGGCGTCGGTAACCGGGATAATAGTGGCAAGGGAGATTGCAAACATTACTGGGTAAGAGAAGGTGAAAAAATGGACAGTGGCCGCGGGGGCTATGACTTAACCGAGGGAAGCATGCTTCGGCATGTTATTTCCTTTTCTATACCAATGCTGCTGGGGAATATGCTGCAGGCCCTTTATAATACCGTTGACAGTATATGGGTGGGCAGGTACCTTGGGCCCGAAGCCCTGGGTGCGGTTTCGGTCAGCTTTCCAATAATATTTGTGCTTATATCCCTGGTTATGGGAACCACCATGGGGGCCACCGTGCTGGTAGCCCAGTACATGGGAGCTAAACAGACCGATATGGTCAAAAGAACCATAAACAATACCTTTGTGCTGCTTACCGTTTCCGCGGCGGTGGTTATGGTGCTGGGGATAAACTTCAACAAGCAAATCCTAAGGCTTATAAACACCCCGCCGGAGATAATGACCATGGCTGCGGATTACCTAAATATATTTCTTATGGGGCTTGTGTTCATGTTCGGCTATAACGCGGTGAGCGCCATATTAAGAGGCCTTGGCGATTCCAGGACTCCGGTTGTATTCCTTGCCATATCCACCGCGATCAACATTGTATTGGACCCGCTGCTTATAATAGGGATAGGACCCTTTCCCAGAATGGGTATTGCCGGGGCGGCCCTTGCCACCACCATAGCTCAGGGGATTTCCTTTTTTATTGCGGTTTATTATTTAAACAGCAGGAACCATTTGCTGAGTATAAATTTAAAAAGCTTTGTGTTTGACAAGCATATTACTGCTAAAACGATAAAGATAGGCATCCCGTCCGGCATCCAGATGTCGGTGGTTTCGGTGGGCATGCTGGCGGTCAGCTCCCTCATCAACTCCTTCGGGACCGAAGTGGTTGCCACCTTCGGCATGGCCTCAAGGCTGGACCAGTTTGCAATCATGCCTTCCCAGTCCATTTCCATGGCCACGTCCACCATAGCGGGACAAAACATAGGGGCCGGCAAGGACGACAACGTGAGGGAAACGGTAAAATGGGCCACCATACTGGCGGTGGGCATTTCCGCCCTTTTTACACTGGTTATGCAGGTAACACCGCAAACGGTGTTGAGGCTTTTTACTACCGACGGTGTTCTGCTTAGCAGGGCGGGGGGAGCACTGCGCATACTAAGCCTTTCCTATGTCTTTTCGGCGGTCATGTTTGTGACGAACGGATTTTTGCGGGGTGCGGGGGATACCATGGCAACCATGGTTTTTTCCATAACCTCCCTTTGGCTTATAAGGCTTCCGCTGGCAAAGCTTCTGTCAAGCGTAGCCGGTTTCGGCGCCAAAGGCATATGGATGGCGATAGTTATAAGCTCCGTTATAAGCATGCTTATGAGCAGGGTGTATTATGCCTCCGGAAGGTGGAAGAACAAGGGAGTAGTCGGGCACCCCCGGGACGACTTCCGACCCGGGGCCTGATTCCCCGAAGGGACATAGTACAAGGTGCAGAGCGGTATATTTTTTGGTCTTGAGAATATAAAATGGAAATAGGAGTATTAAATGGAGGTCTTGGCAGCAATGGAATCGTATTGGCGTTATTTCGCATATTGACAACGGGCTCTTTATGGTTTATCATATTTTAGTGACACATGGCCCATTAGCTCAGTTGGTAGAGCACCTGACTCTTAATCAGGGTGTCCGGGGTTCGAGTCCCTGATGGGTCACCATATACGCGGCCCGGTAGTTCAGATTGGTTAGAATGCCAGCCTGTCACGCTGGAGGTCGAGGGTTCGAGCCCCTTCCGGGTCGCCAGATTATAGCACTGCGTATCTTGCGCAGTGTTTTTTTGTTTACAGTTCGGGCGATGTTTACAAATATATTACAAAGATGGAAAACCGGGAACCGTAATTTATCTTAACAGTCTAAAAGGATAAAGCCGGCGGTTAATTATTCAAATGGGGGGAGATGGTGCAGTGCAAAAAAGAATATGTATTCTGATGGTGGTAATGCTGGCCGTAGCGCTGGTATCTACGGCGGCGCTGGCGCAGCAGGATATCCGTATACGGCTTAACGGCGGATTGGTGGAAATGGACGCAAAACCTTTTATAGAAAACGGCCGGGTGCTTGTTCCTTTAAGGGGTATATTTGAAAAACTGGGTGCGGTAGTGGAATGGCTCGAGGAGGAGCAGGCGGTGGTAGTATCCGGCGACGGTCTAACGGTTAGGTTCATTATAGGCCGGGACAGCGCCGAGCTGGTAAAGGTCGACGGCGCGGAGCCGGTGACCGAAACGGTGCAGCTGGATGTGCCGGCCCGGATCGTGGAGGACCGTACATTTATACCGGTTCGTTTCGTGGCCGAAGCTCTTGGTGCCGAAGTGACATGGGACGACGCCCACAGGACGGTGGTCATTGAGACGGGCGGAAAGCAGTACCTGGCCTATGAAAGGGTAACGCCGCAAGATATACAGGACAGCCAAGACCTTATTTCGTGGTACCAGGCCAACCATAAAACCAGGGGAGTCCATTTCAAAAACCATGACGGGTCTGCATATATACTTGCCGCTGCAGGAGAAAAGCCCACCGGCGGGTATGGCATAGACATCGCGGGGGTATACCTGGAAGGTCCCGGGAGAATAGTGGTGGAAGCGGACGTTACTTCTCCGGACCCCGGTATTATGGTAATCCAGGTTATCACCTATCCATCGGTTTTGATAAGGGTTGACGGCTTGGAAGTTCTTGAGGCAAGGGGCGTCTTTTCAGAAAAGAGTGACGTAATAACGGGCCAAATCGGCGAATCGCTGGAGGAAATGGGAAAAGCCATACCCGCCGATAAAATGCTGGAGATGGTGATGTACAGCATCATCGGAGAAGAGGTCAAAACCTTTTCCCGGGAAGAGGCTCTGGACATTATTGATTCCCTTAACACCTCGCCCACCTATAACGGGCCTTACCTGATGATGCTGGCGGGTAACAACATAAGAATAGTCTTTGAAGGAGGAGATGAGATAAGCCTTACCAGCTACGGCAACAAGGAGCACGTCCTGGTCAACGGGGAAGTGGACGGGGTAAACTATTCATACTGCGTTGTAAGCCCCGATGTGGGTTCCCTTCTACTGGATACCGGCGCCAGGTAAGGGGTCAAAATAAGCCGCCTTAGGGGTTATAAACCCTGAGGGCGGCTTTTCCATCTGACTACATCCTCAAGTCCCGGCCGTAAAACTCCAGCGCCGTGTAATGGGCGGATATTCTTGAAAATACCCTCTGGCCGTAAGTGTCAATAAGTTCTTCCGGCTGCAGGTTGGTGGAGATAATGGTCTTTTTCCTCTCCAGTATCCGCGAGTTTATTATGTTAAAAAGCTCGGCGGTGGTGAAGCTGTTGGTAAGCTCGGTGCCCAGGTCGTCTATTATCAAAAGGTCGCAGCTAAAAATAAAGTCCAACATGTCCTGGTCCAGCGTGGCATCCTCCGGGCGGAAACGGTATTCTTCCAGTATTTTAAACAGCTTGAAGGCGGTCAGGTAAAGGACCGGTTTTCCCTTGTCCAGCAGTTTTTTGGCGATGCAGTTGCACAAAAAAGTTTTGCCCAGCCCGGTGCTGCCGTAAAAAAGCAGGTTTTTTTCACCGTCGCTTTCAAAGTTGTGTACAAAGCTTTCGCAGCGGCTTAATATATCCAGCATGTTTTGCCTGGGGGTTTTCGGGTAGCCCTCGTATTTCTCGTCGGAAAAAAGGTCAATATCGAAGGTGCCGAAGTTTTCCCTTGTCAGGACAGCGCCCAGGTTGGACTGGCGGTAGGCGCTGTCTATCAGCTTTTGCCGGAAACAGGTGCATTTTTTGTGTCCTACGTACCCGGTATCGCTGCAGTGGCTGCACTGGTACCTATAGTCCATAAAGTCGGGCGGGTACCCGTGCTTTTTAAGCAGGTCGGCCTTTTGTTCCTTCAGCTGTTTAATCCTCTCGGCCAGGGTCTTCAGCGCTTCCTTCTCCGATCGCTCGTCAAGGTTCAGGGAAAAGGAGGTGCATTCCAGGCCCAGCTTGCTGATGGTATCGTCTATTTCCCGTATACCGGGTATGGTTCGGTATACTTCCTTGATTCTTTCTTCCCTATCCTTTTCCGCCTTTGCCTGCAAGGCCTCATACTCCCTTAATATTTCAGCAACCGTCCTTCGCATAGGTAACACTCTCCCGCAGTTTATGCATTCTTGTGCTTGTTCAGTATTTCCTTAAGCTGTTCGTTGGTAAGTTTAAGCGCCGGCTGGTCAAAGTTGTGGAACTTATTCCTGGCGCTTTTTCGTTTTGGCGGCCTCATTTCTTTTTTATCTTCCGGGATATCGGCGACGGTCCTAACGTTTTCCCTGTGCCATTTGGACAGGATGCCGTCTATGTAGTTCAAGGACGGGTTCGGCGTCTGGATAACCGCTATGTCGCAGGCCTTAAGAATAACCTCCATCGGCATGCGGTATTCATCAAACCACCTGTCCATGTATTCCTTTTCAATCCTTGTGGGGGTCTTGGTTCTGCCCATGGCCCTCATGACCTCATTGTACCGGCTGTACTTTGCGTCGGTGGTCTCCAGGTACTCTTTAAGCCTTTCCATGGTATTGATATTGTTATCGTACCAGTTGGTTATAATGGCGTTTATGTACCTGATATTATTTACGCCTCTTTTTTCGACTGAATACCTGAAGGCCTCCTCTATTATCTCAGGGGCCATTTTTAAGTCGTACAGCCACTCCAGGCACGTCAAACTTTCGCTGGGCGTTAACGGCCTGCAAACAAGCTTTTGTATCCCGTTAAACATGTCCCTTATCCTTGTATCCGCGAGGGCCTGGCTAAGGTCCGCCGGCGTATAGGAGCTCTTTCCGCCCTTTGTTCCACCGGGTACGACGCTGTAGTTGTCTATGTACAGCTGCTTGAGACTTAGAAACTCCACCGAAAACTCTGATTTATCATCAGCCGTGTAGTGTTTTCTTATAATACCCTTATCCTCCCAGTAGTCCCAAGCCCTTAATACAACCGATACCGGCACATCCAGCGCCCGGGCGATGCTGTGGTTGGAAAAACTTTGGGACCGGTCCGGGTTGCAGGCATATTTATATCCCAAAAGGTATACCTTGACATAGTTGCCGTCGGCCGAAGGCATAAAAGCGTCCAGGAAAATGTTTTCCACCGGGGTATCCTCTATGTCTATACTGGTTTTTCCCTTGATAAATTGCATTATTACCACTCCATAAGAATAGTCTGCACTCTTTTCTATATTATAGCATATTAGTTATTACCCATCCTACTGCAGCATAAAAATATTATGAAGTAAGGGGGACGCTTCCCGAAGGAAAGTTCTCCATAGATATACAGGGAGGATAGGGCATGAAAAAGTTTATTGCAATAGTGCTTTTGGCGGCATTGGCAGTGGTAACCTGCAGCTGTTCCGTGAAGGAACATTCTCCCACCGCCGGGTTCCCGGCGGTGGATATTGACGTTAACCGGTATAGCATAAGCTGCTATTTCGACGAGGTTGAAAAATTGCTCAAAGGTTACGAGCATCTTACATATTATAACAACGGGGAAACCATACTGGAGGATGTCTATATGCACCTGTATCCCAACGCCTTTGAGAATATACACATTGCGCCCTTTGAGCCGATGGAGCAGGCAAGGGCATATCCGCTGGGTTTTGACACCGGTTTTTTGAATATAGACAGCGTCTACGTGGAGGGGCAGCCGGGAGAATGGGAGTACAGGGATTCAAGCCGCCAGGTTTTAAGAATCAGCCTGCCCCGGCCGGTGGACCCGGGCGAAAGTACCGGGATTGAAATATACTTCACCGTAAAATTTCCCCGCTGCTATGGGCGGTTCGGTTACGGGGAGGATACTGTTAAGGCCGCCAACTGGTATCCCATAGCCGCGGTTTTCGACAGCCATGGCTGGAACCTGGACCCTTATCATTCCATAGGGGACCCCTTTTACAGCGATGTAGCGGATTACCGGGTGAACCTTGTACTGCCGAAGGACTACACGGTAGCGGCAACGGGAGAGGTGGTAAAGGTTAAGAAGTATGATAAAACAAACAAGGAATGGACTATTAAAGCAGACAAGGTAAGGGACTTCGCGTGGGTAGCCGGCAAGGATTTTTCGGTTGCAAGCAAAAAAACAAAGGGTATAACAATAAAGTCCTACTACTTTGACAGGGAAACCGGCCGGAAAGCCCTTGAGTATGCCTCGGATGCCGTGGCCATATTCAATGAATGCTTTGGGAAATACCCGTACAAAACCTATTCGGTGGTGGCAGCGGACTTTTTTGTGGGCGGAATGGAATACCCAAATCTTGTTTTAATAAGCAAAGAGTTATATAATAATGAAAGGCTTTTTACGTTGGAATACATAACGGTGCATGAAACTGCACACCAATGGTGGTATGGTACTGTGGGCAGCAACCAGGTCCGGGAAGCATGGCTGGACGAGGGTTTGACCGAGTATTCCACCATACTGTACTTTGAGAAGAAGTACGGCAAGGGTACCGCCCGGGGACTACTCGAGCATTTAATCAAAAAAAGGTATGACAATTACTTGGCATCGGCACAGGGCGACCCGGATACTAAAATAAGTGCGGCACTGGACGAATACCGGGACTCGGAGCAGTATCACACCCTTGTATACTGTGGAGGGGCATTGATATTCCAAAACCTTAGGGAAATGATGGGAGATGCGGACTTTTTCAAAGCGCTGCAGGTATATTACAGGAATTATGCCTTTGAAAACGCCACCACCGAAGACTTCATCCGGATTGTTGAAAGCATAGGCCAAAAAAACGCGGCAGAAAAACTGCGGGGATGGCTTACGTTGGGAGTATGAGCTTTTTATGGAAAAATGCATAAAACATCCCTGTAAGCAAATAATTATGTTGTGACCGCAAAAAGTACATAAGAAGGAATGCCTCCCACATTACTAAGTACCTATATGGAGTAATGGAGGAAAGGAGACAAACGATGGATAAACCGACAAAGGGAGCTCCTGTGAGGGAATGGGCAAGGCGACTTATGGAGAGTAAAGGCGCGAAAAAGAAAGGGGCCGCCATAGCCGGTGCTGCTGTTATAGTACTGATTACAGCCGTACTTGCTTATACCGAGGTATCCCGTACCGGGTACAAGGTGTCCATAAACGACATCCCCATAGGGGTTGTTAAGGAGCAGCAAATGGCCATGGAAGTACTGGACCGGTTGGACGATGAAATGTTGGCGGAGGACGAAGGCCTGGTACTGACCGCGGACCTCCAGGTGGAAAAGGTTAAAATAGATAAGACCAAGGACAATTTGCTGGATGAAGCAAGCCTTGAAAGGGAACTTAGAAAAAACATTGAACTCAGAAAAAAAGCAATAACCCTTTGTGTTGACGGCAGTCCCGTTGTCTCTGTGATAGGCATGGATAAGGCCCATAACCTTCTGGAGAGGGTGAAGGAAGCCTTCACGTCGGAGGAACAGGAAGTAACTGTAACCCAGGTAAGCATCAAGGAAAGGGTGGACCTTTTGGATAATCCGGTGGAGCCGGAGGATATTATGGACCCGGAGGATGCTTACAAGTACCTGCTTAACGGTACCACCGAGAGCAAGGTCTACACCGTTTCCCGGGGAGACAGCCTGTGGGGCATATCCCGGAAGCATAATATTTCGGTGGAGGACCTTGAACGGGCCAACCCGGGCATAGACCCCAAGAGGCTGCAGATCGGGCAGCAGCTCAACATGATAGTTCCAAAGCCCTTTTTAACGGTGGTTACCGAGGAGATAGCCTCGTTGAAAGAGAGTATCCCCTATGAAACCGAATACAAGGAAAGCAGCGAGTTTTACAAAGGAGAATCCATAGTAAGGGTGGCCGGCAAGTATGGCGAAAGGGAGATAAAGGCCAGGATAACCAGGGAAAACGGCATTGAGACCGGCCGGGAAATACTGGAGGAAAAGGTGGTTAAGCAGCCGGTAACAAGGATGGTGGCGATAGGCACCAAACCGCCGCCTCCCAGACAGGGTACAGGAACCTTTGCGTACCCGGCCAGGGGCAGAATCACTTCCGGTTTCGGGCGCCGATGGGGAAAAAATCATAACGGTATTGATATAGCTCTTCCTACCGGCACGCCGGTTAAGGCTGCGGACGGAGGAACGGTGACCTTTTCCGGCAGGCAGGGGACCTATGGCTACCTTGTAATAATAGACCACGGGGCGGGATATTCCTCCTATTACGGTCATAATTCCAAAAACCTGGTGTCCAAGGGTGATAAGGTGCACAAGGGGCAAACAATAGCTCTGTCCGGGAATACCGGCAGGACCACCGGGCCGCACCTGCATTTTGAGGTAAGGAAATTCGGCGTCCCGGTTAACCCGATAAACTATCTGAAAGAATAAAGGGCTTTGCGCCCTTTTTTTATTCCAACAATCGGTTTATGTCAGTAAGACCGAAGCCCTGCTGTTCTTTGAGCAGGTTCAAGGACCTGCAGCTGTGCCTTAAGAGGGACTTCACCTCGTCGGGGGTTAAGTCCCCGTGTTTTTCCAACAGCAGGGCTGTGATACCGGCAGCCGCCGCACAGGCTGCCGACGTGCCGGACCCCCGGCTGTAGTAGCTTTCCAGCCGGGCGCCCCTGTAATCCGCCGAGGACTTGGGAATAAAAGTCATGTCCGAGTTAAGGGAAACAATTGCAGCCCCGGGGGCGACAAGGTCCGGTTTCCGGTTCCCGTCCAGCGTAAAACCCCGGCTGGAAAAGTCACATAGGGGGTTTTCAGGTAAAATGGAAGTCCCATAGCTATGCAGCGCTCCTACGGTTATTATGCCGGGGTTAATGCCCGGCGAAGATATCCAGGAGGCCTCAGGCCCGTTGTTCCCTGCCGAAGCGCACACTATAAGGCCGGCCTCCCATAAGGCTTGTGCCGCCACCGATAACGGGTCATCGTGACAGGACATGAAACTGGGGCAGCCCAGCGGCAGGCAAACCACCTTTATCCCGTACTTTTCCCGGTTGTCGTATATCCACTGCATGCCCGAAAGGACGGTGGACGTCCAGCCATTCCCGCTGCCATCCAGCACTTTC